>NZ_JBYCZT010000026.1:0-54927 GCF_057586375.1 Peribacillus sp. SRI_006
CCAGTCTGGAGAGCCAATTCTAATTGGCTCTTTTTTGTTTGAGCTCATTTGCCCATATTTTTGTTTATTGCCGTGTGTGGAAAGTGACTATACCTTATGTAAAAGTTTTATAAGTAATAATTCTCCTTTTTATTCAATTCATTGAAAATAAGAGCAATTCCTTGCTCAAGTTTTTGTATATTTGTATTGGACACGTTTAGTTTTAATATTTTTTCCTGGTGAAAGCCATCTATATAATTTTGACCCATCGTCTCTACCAGTACTTGTTGATTCTGTAAGTTATTGATGAGGTAAGTACTATTTAAACGATGAGGCAGTACGATATGAGCGTTCATACATATGGATGCTGGGCGATAAAAGTCTGAAGCAGAGTGCTTTTCTAGAGCATCATATAGCAAGTTTGCACGCAATGAATAGGAAAGGCGCACTTGGTTTCTATGGTGTTTAAACATACCGCTTTTTATGTAGATTTCCAATGCTGCTTGTGAAATCATGGAACTATCAATATCAGACGTTCTTTTATAAAGTTGGAAGCTCTCCGTTAATGGTTTAGGCAATACGGCAACACCTATGCGTAATCCTGGAAACATTATTTTTGAGAAGCTTTTTAAATAAATGACCATGTTATCGGTATCCTCGGAAAAAATAGGGTCTACCTTCATATTTTCTTCGAAATCTGCTAAATAATCATCTTCTACAATATAGACTCCATACTTTACTGCAAGTTTTAGTATCTCCACTCTTTCCATTTTAGAATAAGAAGTCCCTAACGGATTATGAAAACGAGGCATCGTATAAAAGAATTTGATTTCCTGATCACTAAAAATCCGTTCTAACTCCCCTAAATCAATACCTTCTGCTGTTCGTTCGATTCCTAGCACGGAAATCTTGTACGCTTTCAATTGCTCCACAAATAGATGATAACTAGGCTGCTCAACAAGTATATGAGTACGTTCATTTGGAAAGGGGATTAACGTTAATAAGGAAAGTGCTTGCTGCACGCCAGAAGTAATGAAAATCTGTTCTTCTTTTGCGAAGACCTGATACTGCTCTAATTGTTTTTGTATCACTTTAATTAAAGAGGGCAGTCCTTTTGGAGTGCCATAGATAAACAATTCTTGCTGATAGGTATCGATGGCTTTGTTAATGCAATGTTGAAAGTCATGATACGGAAATTGATGCCAAGCGGGAGCGGAGGTAACAAAGTCGATTTCCGTTGTGGGTTCGCTTTTACCATCAAATTCTTTTTGTACGACATAATATCCGCTTTTAGGAACGGCGTAGATTAAATGCCTCTTTTCCAATTCTTGCAGGGCTTTCAAGACTGTACTTTTACTACATTGATGTTGATCGCTTAATTGACGGATAGATGGGAGTTTAAAGCCCGCTTTGAGCCGTCCATTCTGGATGAGAGATTCAAATTCATTAAACAAAGCTAAGTATTTTAGCATGATTACCTCCTAAAACTGTACCGTTACAGATGCTTCATATTTGTATTGTATCGTAGTGGAACTTTTAATACGATACTAACAACCGGCCGGGTGTTGAAAAGGAGGATTACTCAATATGCCAGAAAATAAAAAAGCCTATCTTGCGGCGATACTTTATGCCATTATTATTGGATTTTCATTTTTCTTTACAAAAATATCATTAATGGAAGCTAGTCCGCTAGATACATTGGCACATCGATTTACGATGGCTTTCTTGATCGCCATAATTATTAAGCTATTAAGGAGGAAGTCAGTGAAAATGAGTGCAAAGGATTCTGTGAAAATTCTTCCGTTGGTGTTCCTTTATCCAATTTTATTCTTTATTTTTCAAGTGTTTGGTCTCATTTATACCTCATCTTCAGAAGCGGGTATTATCCAAGCGACCATACCAATTTTTACGTTATTATCAGCTTCATTATTTTTGAAAGAATACGCAGGTAGAGCTCAGAAATTTTTTCTTTATTTATCTGTTACGGGGGTTATCTTTATCTTTGTCATGAATGACTTGCAACATGCGGCTCACAGTTGGAAAGGAACGATCCTGATCTTATTATCCTCGATTGCCGCCGCTCTTTATAATGTGATAGCGAGGAAGGTAACAAAGCAATATTCACTATTTACGTTAACGTATGTGATGACTTTCTTTGGTTTTGTGACTTTTAATAGCATGGCCGTCATTAACCATATAATTAACCATTCCATCAGCAGCTTTTTATTACCCTTCACAAGTAGTGCATTCCTCATTTCAATCGTATATCTTGGGGTATTATCGTCTTTGCTTACTGCTTTTTTATCAAACTATTCATTATCTATATTACCAGCATCTAAAATGAGCGTTTTTAGTAATTTAGCGACATTGATTACGATAATGGCAGGGGTGATTTTCTTACATGAATCGATTCATTATTATCATGTAATAGGTGCAATGATCATTCTTGCTGGGGTAATCGGCACGAATTATTTTGGTGGAATTCAATCCAAGCATAATAGTAAGACTTTTGCCGACCTATTGCCAAAAAGGGAGGTAAAGTAATGAATAAATATGTATTGTTACTCTTGATTAGTGGTATATGGGGATCTCAATTTTTCTTTATTGCATTAGTCATAGAAAATGTTGGGGTTATTACATTATCCGCCATCAAAGCATGCATCGGCGGTATCTGTTTACTCTTCTTTGGTTTGTTTTTATCAAAAGAAGAGCGAAAAGTACCCAGGGGTTATTATAAATGGTATATTATCATTGCTTTTTTCGAGGTTGTACTCCCATTCGTTTTTATTGCACAAGGCCAGAAATCGGTGCCTAGCAGCATCGCAGCGGTGCTGATTGGAATGGTTCCCATCTTTACCATCCTTTTTTTACTAGCATTTTTCAAAAGAAAAAGCACAAGGCCGCAGATTACAAGTATCCTATTCGGATTTGCAGGTATTGTCTTCCTTTCCTGGCCGACACAAGGAATCCAAGACCTTTCTAACAGTATTCAGGGGAACATCCTCATGATATTGGCTGCTATGAGTTTTGGATTATCATTGATTTTTATGGAGAAATTAAACGAAGGGTCTTCCGTCATTCATATGAGAAATGTATTACTGATTGCCAGTGCATTGCTCATACCCATGTCCCTTTTGTTTGAGCAATCTTTCAAATTGGATATAGTACGATCTCAATCCATCTACTTAGCGATTTTAGGCATTTTCCATGCAGGTGTTGTTTATGCATTATTTAATAGGCTGATTCGGCAAGAAGGCGCATTATTTACTTCATATAGTAATTATATAGTGCCAGTCATCGGAATGATTTTAGGGTTTTTCTTTTTACATGAAGCGTTGTCCATTCATCAATTGATTGGAATGGGTATAATAATGATGTCATTAGTTTTTTTAGACGAAAAAATAATTATCAAATTGAAACGATAGTAGTATTCTCATAACTGATGCATTTACTCAAGGGATGTTTATTTTATCGGGATTACTTGTGATGGGAGTCATTACGCTATTATCATTAAAATTGACGGATGCTTCAGATGAAAACATAGGTAAAGAAGTTGAAGTCAATATTAATAGATAATAAAGGTTCTAAATGTATGGAAAATTAAAAGTGATTAAAAAAGAAACATCATTGGAAATCATAAGGTTTCCATGATGTTTCTTTTTTTATTTTCATATAGGAAATACATATATATGGGATGGAAATACCGGTTGAGCATGTCATCATTCAATCTAAATCGAAGGTTCTGGCCAATAAGACTTGTTTGTAGTTTTCGGCGGGATTAGAATGGAGATACAAGTGCTTTCGAAAAGACAAGGGGTTCCTTTTCTTTTCATGTACAGACATCATATTTATTCATTATAGGAATAACAGCAGAAATGAGGTGATGATGTGGAAATTCATTTGGTGGCAAAAGATGAGATTGAGGCTCAAGGAATTCGTTGGATCGTGGAGTCCCACCTAACGGGAGTTAAACTGATTTTATGGAAAACGATTGAAGAATTTGAAAAGGGCATACGCAATCAGCAACCTGAATTCGTTATTTTGGATATGGATATTTGGACGGATGAAAGTGAGGCGATGGGTGTTTCGTTAAAGCGGAGGGGAATTCGTTGGTTAGGGATTTCATCTGAGCGAATCTTTCAAACGGCTTATCGAGCCTTACGTTTTCGTGCTGAAGATGTTTTATTCCGTCCTTTTTCTTCGGCGGATTTGGTAAAACATATCCAACAATTACGTTTTCAATTGAGAAATGGTCCAGGTCATATCTCGTCAAACACCATGGATGATGAGAATGCTCTGGATATTGGGTATCCAGATTTCTTCTTGACAGATCGGAAGCATGAAAGCCGTATAACCATGGTCGCTTTCTTGACACCTGATAACAAGACCCTTCCATTAGTTTATGATGAGCTGCAACGATATTCTTTTACTGGGAAGAATCAAATCTTCGCTTTATCGGATTTTATTTTATGTGTCCAGGAAACAAAGGAAATGGAGATATATAAGGAAGAGCATCAGGCCTTCCTTGCCCATTGGAAAGAAAGAATGGATGAGCCCCTTGCCATCATAATAAAGGCGGCAACATCAGATGAGTCTTTAAAAAGGATGTATCAGCAAACTCGTGAATTTACGAGACAAATCTTTTTTGATGGATATGATATCATCTTAGCCGAAAGTCAACAGACTTCCCCTCGAGAGATGGATCCCTTCCTCACTCCTCTTGAACAAAGACTATGGATAGAAATGCTCGAGCGACGGGATGCGAAGGCCATCAGGAACTGGATTGAGCGTGAATTCCTTACTTTCGAACGACCATACCCCGACCCGGAAATCGTTCGTATCCGCCTTACAAGCGTACTTGCACAGATTCGCAGGCATATGAAATCATACAACTTGCAAAATGCTTCCCTGGAAGCCATATACTATGATGTATTTCAGCAAATTGTACATAAACCTGTCATCCATCAAATAGTGAAAGAGCTGCATGCGTTCACCACCCATATGCTTCTGCAGGATCATGGACAATTACAGGAAGGGGCACGCACAATCAGCGAAAAGGCAAGGGAACTGATCGAGTCCAACTATTGGGACGCACAGTGGAATCTAGCGAGTTGTGCAGATACTCTGCGAATCAATAAAAGTACACTCAGCCGTCGATTTGCGGCCGAATCCGGCGAGTCTTTTCGAAATACGCTGCACCAAGTTCGAATTAGGGAAGCTAAACGTTTATTAAAGGAAACTGATTTATCATTGGAGGAAATCTCACAATTGGCCGGCTATTCACATCAAACCTATTTCAATGCCAAATTCAAACTGCTTGAAGGTTGTACACCATCAGCATATCGGTCTGGATTATAAAAAAGGACGATTCAATAAAATGAATCGTCCTTTCAGTTTGTAGACAAAAGGGGTTCGGATTAAAAAATTCCAGTTGACCTTATTAAAAAGAATCATGTTAAGAAAGCATCCTCATCACTTCAAGTTTTATTAATGCTATATTAAAACAATGAAGACTTTAGGCAAAAGGGTTATATCTAAATGTTAAAACAAGTTGATTGGAGCGGATGTTCGAGACTCCTGCGGGAAAAGCGAGTCCAGGGGAGACCCCGCAGGCGCAAAGGCGCCGAGGAGGCTCCCGGACCGCCCGCGGAAAGCGAGTGCCTGGAGAGGAAATCAAAGTTATAGTTTGTCTACAGTATTAAAAAGGGCGATTCAATAAATGAATCGTCCTTTTTTATTTATTTCATAACAATGTAATTATTGAAATTATTCATAAAATAATAAAGTTAACTACAAAAAAGTAAAATAGATTATAAAATAATCATTAAACTATAATTAATTATTCTGAATTTTTCTTATAGAATGAATATATAACAAAAACAAGGGGGAAATGAAAATGAACACGATTACAAATAAGGTTATCCGATATACTGGAACAGAATTGCATACTAAAGGATGGCAACAAGAAGCAGTGCTTAGAATGCTTATGAATAATTTGGATCCTGAAGTTGCTGAACGTCCAGAAGATTTGGTGGTATACGGAGGGATTGGGAAAGCAGCTCGTAACTGGGAATGCTTTGATGCAATCGTCAAATCACTAAAAGAGCTTGAAGAAGATGAAACTTTACTTGTCCAATCAGGGAAACCGGTGGCCATTTTTAAAACGCATTCGGATGCACCACGTGTCCTGCTTGCAAATTCAAATATCGTCCCTGCATACGCGAACTGGGAAACATTCCATGAACTTGATAAAAAGGGATTGATGATGTATGGGCAGATGACAGCAGGCAGCTGGATATATATCGGATCTCAAGGGATCGTACAAGGTACATACGAGACCTTTGCCGAGCTTGCAAAACAACATTTTAATAACTCGTTAAAAGGCACCATCACTCTAACGGCAGGTTTAGGCGGAATGGGAGGGGCACAGCCGCTGGCAGTTACGATGAACGGTGGAGTCTGTATCGGGATCGATGTAGATGAGACAAGAATTGACAGGAGGATTGAGACTCGTTATACCGATGTGAAAACGGATTCATTGGATGAAGCCATTCGTTTAGCGAATGAAGCTAAACTTGCAGGGAAAGCATTATCGATTGGTTTGATTGGGAATGCTTCAGATATTCTTCCGGAAATGATCGCAAGGAACTTCATTCCTGATGTCTTGACGGATCAAACTTCGGCCCATGATCCGCTAAATGGATATACTCCTTCAGGCCTGTCAATGGTGGAGGCTGCAGAATTACGGAATGCAAATCCAGAAGAGTATATTAAACTCTCTAAAGCTTCAATGGCCAAACATGTAAGGGCGATGCTTGAAATGATGGAAAAAGGAGCTGTGACGTTTGATTATGGCAACAATATCCGTCAAGTTGCGAAAGATGAAGGGGTAGAGAATGCTTTTGACTTCCCGGGCTTCGTTCCAGCTTATATCCGTCCGCAATTCTGTGAAGGTAAAGGTCCATTCCGTTGGGTCGCTCTATCTGGAGATCCAGAAGATATTTATAAAACAGACCAAGCCATTTTACGTGAATTCGCTGATAATGAACATCTATGTAACTGGATTAGAATGGCTCAAGACAAAATCCAGTTCCAAGGTCTTCCTTCCCGTATTTGCTGGCTTGGTTATGGGGAGCGCGCCCGTTTTGGTAAAATCCTCAATGATATGGTTGCAAGCGGTGAATTGAAGGCCCCGATCGTGATTGGGCGTGACCATTTGGATTCTGGCTCTGTCGCTTCGCCGAATCGTGAAACGGAAGCCATGAAGGATGGTTCCGATGTAGTGGCTGACTGGCCGATCTTAAATGCAATGGTGAATGCTGTGGGCGGTGCAACCTGGGTTTCCGTACATCATGGTGGCGGCGTAGGAATGGGTTACTCCATGCATGCAGGCGTTGTAATTGTGGCAGATGGCACAAAAGAAGCAGCAGCCAGGATTGAGCGAGTGTTGACAACGGACCCTGGGATGGGTGTAGTACGCCATGTTGATGCAGGATATGAACTTGCAGAGGAAACAGCCCGTGAAAGAGGTATTAATATCCCGATGCTTGATAAAGGAATTGATAAAAAATGACAAAGCCAATTTGGATAAAACATGCCGCTCAACTTGCTACCCTTACCTCTGAAAGGAAAGGTCCGCGTTCCAAAGAGGCAATGTCGGAGCTTGGTTTGATAGAGGATGGAAGTATATGGATGGAATCAGGGTTGATCCAAGCTGTCGGGACAACCAAGGAATTGGAAAAACTCTATGCTGATAGAATGCATGAAGCTGAAGTCTTTGATGCAACTGGCCATTTGGTGACACCTGGGTTAGTTGATCCACATACGCATGTTGTATATGGCGGGAGTCGGGAACGTGAATTTGAAATGCGGCTTGAAGGCGCAACATATATGGACATTATGAACGCAGGTGGGGGCATTCATGCTACCACCCGCATGACAAGGGAAGCAAGTGAAGAAGAATTGATGGAGCAAACCACGCGACGACTTGATTCGTTTCTCGCTCATGGCGTGACTACAGTAGAAGGTAAAAGCGGCTATGGAATGAATTTGGAAACCGAATTAAAGCAGTTGCGGGTGATGAAGAAGCTACAGGAAGAGCATCCGATTGATCTGGTTCCTACTTTTATGGGTGCCCATGCGGTTCCAAAGGATTATAAAGGCCGCGAGGATGAATTTGTCGATCATCTGATTAATGATATGCTTCCAATCGTCTCTGAAGAAAAGCTTGCAGAATTCAATGATGTCTTTTGTGAAAAGGGGGTTTTTACCCCTGAACAATCAGAGCGGATTTTAAAGGCGGGGAAAAAGTACGGCTTGATCCCTAAAATTCATGCTGATGAAATTGAGCCATACGGTGGAGCTGAATTAGCTGCGAAGATAGGAGCCATTTCAGCTGAGCATTTGTTAAAAGCTTCCGATGAGGGGATTACTGCTATGGCGAAGTCAGGCACGATTGCTTGCTTGCTTCCAGCCACTGCCTTGTATTTACGGGAAGAAGCGGCCCCTGGACGACGAATGGTTGATGAAGGAGTGGCTGTTGCCATTTCGACCGATTGCAATCCCGGATCTTCACCGACGACATCCATGCCGCTTGTCATGAATCTGGCATGCATTTCGATGCGGCTTACCCCTGCAGAAGCTCTTACGGCGGCGACATACAATGCTGCTTGTGCAATCAACAGGCAAGAAAGGGTCGGATCCCTTGAAGTCGGAAAACAAGCGGATGTCGTTTTATGGAATGTTGAAAACTATCAGGAGTTGCAATATTTATTTGGGGTCAATCACGTTAAGTCTGTATGGAAAAATGGAGTGCAAGTAGTGAATGATAAAGTGAAGACTGATACCAAAAGCCTGACTGGTCTATAAAATTCACTAATAAAGAGAGTCTATACCCATCGAACCATAATTAGGTTGACCGGATCTCTCATGAAACGCCAATTTAATGAACCTTTAATCTATGTATCAGGAGCCTCTTTATATCCGCTGGAATTTTGGCGGATGTAAAAAGGCTTTGATACGTACAACATGATCTAACAGTATTCCGAATTGCCAAAGCAAGAGATGTATCTGATATTTCAGTTGCACGGGTATACATGCTTCTATCCATGGTGGAATGCCTATTAATGTGTTTTTTTATATTTTACTAGAACTTGGCCAGTATCCGATTGTCATGTTTTTTTGTCTTGATCTGAGCTTCTCTAAGACCAGGATATTCATGGCTTTAAATTTATTACAGGCTGCATAATGCTGATGTTTAAAATCATTCAGTATTGCTGCTCTCTACCAAACATCAAGGAGTGATTACATGTTGAGAAATAACTATCGTTATTTTATCATTTTTATGATTATTGTTATTACAATCATAAATTATATTGATAGAGGTGCACTTTCATATGCCCAAGCTGAAATAATCAAGGAGTTCAATTTAGATCCAGTAAGTTGGGGAGCCATACTGGGGTATTTTGGATATGGTTATATATTCGGTGCACTATTTGGTGGTGCTTTAGCAGATAAGAAAGGTCCTAAATTCATGTGGATCATTGCCGGAACTACGTGGTCTATTTTTGAAATTGGGACAATCTTCGCAGGTCACATAGGTGCAGCATTATTTGGAGGCTCTGCCTTGGCAGGATTTGCGGTGTTTCGTGTTTTATTTGGTTTAGCTGAAGGACCTACCTTATCAACGATGAACCGAACGATGGCAAACTGGGTATCTCCTAAAGAAAAAGGGTTTGCTGTAGCACTTGGATTAGTTGGAACGCCAATTGGAGCATTAATTACTGCACCCATCGTAGTAGGTCTTCTAACATTCACTAACTGGAAAGTAACATTTGTTATTCTCGGTATATTAGGCTTTATTTGGGTAGCAATCTGGAACAAAGTATTTACAAACTTACCTGAAGATCATCCAAGAGTCTCGAAAACCGAACTCGAAGAAATTCGAAGAGCAGATATTTTAATAAAAGGTGAGACGAAATTAGACGAACAAATAAATGTACCATGGTACCATTTTTTTAAGAACCCTACGTTAGTATTTAATGCAATTGGATATTTTGCCTTTTTATATGTAAATATTTTATTACTTACATGGACCCCAAAATATCTGCAAGATGAATTTAATTATTCCCTTTCTTCTCTTTCATATATTGGTATGATTCCCTGGGTAGGAGCTATTATCACTGGATTATTAGGTGGTAAAATCTCAGATATATTACGCAGGAAAACAGGGAATTTACGTATTGCCAGATCTTGGTTCACAGTAGTCTCCTTATTTTGTACTGCTGTATGTTTTATGTTGATTCCGACTGTCGAGAGTGCGGCGGCCGTACTTGCTTTAATGTGTATAGGAAATGCCTTTAATTATTTACCTAATTCCATTTATTGGATCGTGGTTCTGGATACAGAACCGAATAAAGCTGGTACATTTGGCGGGGTAACTCATTTCATTGCCAATCTGGCTACCATTATTGCCCCTACCTTAACAGGAAGTCTTGTCGCCATATATGGATATAATGCCATGTTTATTGCAGCATCAATAGCCGTCACGATTGGCATGATAGCCATGGTTTTCGTGAAGCCTGGCAAACAAGGTAACTCATCGGAAACCACCAATAATATGGTTAGCTAAGATAAGGCATAAATGGATGTATATTGATTACGGATTATGTATTTCACTTTCAGAAGAAGTTTACAAGAGGAGCATCCGATTGATCTAGTTCCTACTTTTATGAGAGCCCATGCGGTTCAAAGGATAAAATAATGGCCGTGAGCATGAATTTGTCGAGTAAAAACCTTCTTTAACGCCATTTTTGAAGAGTGATTCTAAAAACTGACCTTTAAGAATCACTAAAAAAGATCAGGCCTTGATCTTCAGTCAATATCTACCCATTTCAGCAGATGAATTGGGCTTTTAGAAGTATTTATCCATTTGTAATGGTGTTGAATAGTAGGATGGTGGTTTATCATCCTACCCATTGGCAGCATTAAACACTTTACCACTTTACAGTGAGATTAAATGAAAGTGTTTTAAGGAATTCGTGGAAATGAATCTTCCATGTGGAGGGAGTTTTATGTGGATAATCACTATCCATTCGAAAAATGGCATAAAAATGTTTGAGTTTAGCACAGAAAAGGAAGCAAGGGATAGATTTGAGGTAATGGAAGGCTGTAAAATCCTTAGTGAAGTCATTTATTTCAATGATAAACAATTGATTGAATCTTAAACTATATTTTCATATATAAAATAGAAATTAAAAGGTAGAATGATTTGATATAGTTTATAAAAAGAGTATATTTTTATAATATTCTTTGCTCAATTTTTTTATAGTATTAAGCTTAATCGTTCCATTCAATTTCTTCGCCACTCACGGCGTGTTACAGTTCTGGTGTTTTTTTTGAATCAATATATCTGATAAATCAAAAAATGGAGGAGATTCTTTGAACGAACAAAAATTCACGATTGACGATGCCCCGTTTAATAGGTTTCATTTTCGAATTGCAGGACTCACATTCGGTTCCAGTTTTTGTGATGGCTATTCTCTAGGGATCATTGCGATGGCCCTGACAGTATTCGGCCCTCAGATGAATATGAATTCATTGTGGACAGGGCTGATCGGCAGCTCTGCTTTAATCGGTCTGTTTGCGGGATCTTTAATACTCGGAAGACTTTCTGACCGTGTAGGCCGACAGAAAATCTTTCTCGTAAACTTTTTACTCATCACGGTAGCTACCATTTTACAATTTTTTGTTAGCAGCCCAGAAGAGCTTTTTATTTTACGGTTGCTGATTGGTTTTGGACTTGGAGGGGATTACGCTGTAGGTACGACTTTGCTTGCCGAGTTTTCTCCCAAAAAGTATCGATCCTCGCTCCTCGCGTCTATAAACGTAGTGTGGACGCTTGGATATGTTGCATCAAACTTTGTTGGTCATTACTTGGGCCAGGTTGGTTCAGACTCATGGCGTTGGATGCTTGTCAGCGCAGCCATTCCGGCAATTGTGGTTTTAATCTTAAGAATAGGAACGCCTGAATCACCAAGGTGGCTTGTCAGCATGGGACGTGTCGAAGAAGCTCGCCAAATCGTAAAAAAACACCTTGGAGCGAACGTTGAAATGGGAGAAACGGCGACCGGCACAGAAAATCAAAAGACTCTGGGGTTTCGTGGGCTTTTCAGTAAAAGGCTTCGTAAGCGGTTGGCTTTTGGTGGAATATTCAAATTGACTCTCGTTATTCCATACTTTGCCATTTATACTTTCCTGCCTTCCATCCTTAGTTCAATGGGGTTTGAACAGAACTTTTTTGCCGATACCATGTTAAATCTATTCTTGCTTGTTGGGGCAATTATTGGTCTTTGGCTGCTAGCAAAATTTTCTCGTAGAGGATTTACCATCGGGGCTTTCACGATACTTACTGTTTCATTGTTTTCACTCAGCTTCTTACACAATGGTTCTCAATTCTTAATGTTGGTAGCCTTCTTGATCTTTACTTTTTTCATGTCAGCAGCATCGAACCTTACACTAGTATACCCAGCAGAGCTTTTTCCAACTGAAATCCGTGGCTCGGGAATAGGTATGGTTACGGCAATTAGTCGGATTGGTTCTGCGATTGGAACATTTCTGCTGCCTGTTTCTTTAAGTTCATTCGGATTAAGTGCCTCAATGGCAGGAATGGCAGCCATTCTGCTGGTGGGCTTGATCGTATCGATAGCCTGGGCACCTGAAACGAAGAATCTTTCATTACATGAAGCAAGTGACCCATTGCTGGAAACGGAGAATTCTCCGAAAGGAACCGAAATTCCCTTTACGAAAAATGAAAAAATAACATAAGATAGCTACCAGTAAATAAATGAGAAGGACCAAAACTTTTTTCTCCTTCTTGATAAGTCATAGGAGAGGAGATGTATAAGGATGACAACTGCCGATTGTTTACAACCGAAGGATATTAAAGAGGTTGTACTAGGTGATGGTGAAATCTCAATCGAAGAGGTAATTGCGGTTGCAAGATATGGGGCGATGGTTTCCTTTACACAAACATATTGTGATAGGGTGAATAAATCACGTAGCTTAATAGACAAGTTTTTAGATGAAAATCGATTGATTTATGGTGTAACTACTGGTTTTGGCAGTAATATGACCGAGGTGATTTCTCCAAAGGACGCAGAAACCCTTCAACGGAATATTGTTCGTTCACATGCCGTTTCTGTTGGGGAAACTCTTGAAAAAGAAGTCGTAAGGGCCATTCAGTTGATGATACTAGTGAATTTAGGCCAAGGGTATTCAGGAGTTCGTTTACAGGTATTAAATCTAATTGCTTCACTATTAAATCACGATATCATTCCGTTTGTTCCAGGTGATGGGTCAGTGGGGTATCTTTCTCCAGAAGCCCACATGGCCTTAGTGGTGATGGGTGAAGGGGAGGCATGGTATGAAGATGAGCTCATACCTGGCATGGAAGCTTTAAGGAAAGCGGGATTAGCACCTGTTACGTTAGGTGCTAAAGAAGGATTGGCACTTACAAGCGGGACTACTTCCGTCACCGCGATTGCTGTCCTGGCTTTATACAATAGCATGCAAGCCGCGAAAACCGCCGACATTACGGGAGCCATGTCCTTAGAAGTGCTGAAGGGTACTATAAAAGCATTTGATCCCCGTCCCCACTCATTGAAAAAACATGAGGAACAGGCTAAGACAGCCAGAAATGTATCAAGGATTCTTGAAGGCAGCCAAATCATTGATACATACAAGGAACATAGATTACAAGATGCACTTAGCTTACGATGCATTCCACAAGTCCATGGAGCCATAAAAAGAGTATTGAAAGACGCTGCTGTATCAATCGAGAATGAAATGAACTCTGTAAGTGACAATCCTCTGATTTTTCCTGAAGAGGAAGATGGAATTGGCCTGATGGCTGGGAATTTTGATGGTTCATTTGTTGGGATTTATGCGGATGCGATATCCATAGCGTTAGCAAACTTAGCAAAAATAGCAGAACGCAGAATAGATCGCCTTGTAAACCATCACCTTAGTGAATTACCTAATTTCTTAGTGGTTAATCCAGGTTTAAATAGCGGCTACATGATTCCGCAATATACAGCTGCCGGGCTATTAAATGAAATCAGGGTGCTCTCGCATCCAGCGACAATAGATAATATCCCTACATGTGCAAATCAAGAAGACGTGATAAGTTTTGCCTATTTTGCTTCGAGGAAAGCATATCGGATTTCGAAGAAACTTGAATATATTTTAGCCATTGAACTGATGACGGCAACGCAAGCAATGGATTTTCATCTACCTTTGAAACCGTCACCGGTTACGGAGGAGGTATATCATTTAGTTCGGAGCGAAGTCCCGATGGTTGAAGAAGATCGCTTTTTTCATCCTGACATTGAAGCGATTTATAGGCAAATTCATGAAGGGGAAATAGTGAAGCTCGTTGAAAGGGAGATTGGGGAAATAGAGTTCTAAAACCATGTGGAAGCTGTTTTACTTTATTTTATAAGTAAAATGGCTTCCTTTTTTTAAAATGAAGGACCATATTTAAAGGAGGAGGGATGAAAGATGCATTATGATGTAATTGTAATTGGAGCTGGATCCATGGGTATGTCTTCAGGTTATTATCTATCAAAAAAAGGACAAAAAGTATTATTATTGGACTCCTTTGCTCCCCCTCATAATAAGGGGAGCCATCACGGGGAAACAAGAATTATTAGGCATGCTTATGGTGAAGGCAGGGAGTATGTTTCCTTGGCACTTAAATCACAAAAGCTTTGGGGTGAATTGGAAAGAATTTCAGGTCAACCATTATTTCTTCCAACGGGGGTCCTGAATGCTGGAAGCCAGAATTCCACTTTCATTAAACAAGTGAAAGCAGGATCAAAGGAATATGGTTTACCTATGAAAATATTGGATTACCATGAAATTCATGAGAGGTGGCCAGGAATAACACTGCCGGAAGACTACATTGGGTGCTATGAATCGACTTCGGGTGTGTTGAAAAGTGAAGAGTGCTTAAGGGCGTATCAACAACTTGCGAAATCCCATGGTGCCGACATCATTGTAAACAGTGAAGTAAGGAAGATAGTTGCTCATGGTAACGGGGTCACGGTTATAACGGATGAACAGACATTCCACTCGGAGTCTTTAGTGGTTACAGTTGGGGCGTGGGCACCGAAAATATTGGCGATGTTAGATTTGAATCTCCCGCTGGAACCCATCAGAAAAACATTTGCCTGGTTTCATGCAAATGAAAAATTATATAATCATAATGATTTTCCGGCTTTTACTTTTGATACTTCAGTTGGTACATATTATGGCTTTCCTAGTATAAATGGTTCTGGACTGAAAATAGGGAGACATGATGGAGGACAGCGGATCAATCCTGATGGCTGTATCAAGGGTTTTGGTGAATTGGATGAGGATGAAGGAGATTTGATGAGGTTTTTAGGGCAATATATGCCTGCTGATCAAAAAATGAAATATGGGAAAACTTGCATCTATACCATGACCCCTGATGAGCATTTTATAGTGGATAAACATCCTTATTATCCACATATTGCTATAGCCGCAGGTTTCTCTGGACACGGTTTTAAATTCAGCAGTGTCATGGGAGAAATTTTGAGTGACTTGATTATCTCCGGTACGACAAAGGAAGATATTTCATTGTTTTCGATTAACCGATTTTGAATTAATAGACTCCAAACTTAAAAGCTGTAATCATGGCCGTTGCTTCCTTACAAAGGAAACAACGGCTTTTTTGTATCAAACTGTAATGTTAGGTTTTCTAACAAAATATTGTCGAAATAATTAAAATATGCTAGAATGAGAATATTCCGAAATATGAAACTGAAGTTCCGAATTACGGAACTTACGCATGTGAATGATTGAAAGAGTACTTACATATTTTTATGGTTTACTAAAATTTCCGATATTAAAGGAGAGGGTAGTATGAACAAGGTTGATTTGAATTGTGATTTAGGAGAAAGTTTTGGCGCTTACCGGATGGGTAATGATCAAGAGATTTTGGATTATGTAACATCTGTCAATGTAGCTTGTGGATTCCACGCTGGTGATCCGACAGTCATGAGAAAAACGGTTCAGCTTGCTTTAGGGAAAGATGTCAAAATCGGAGCCCACCCAGGTTTACAGGATTTAATAGGATTTGGCAGACGCAATATGAATATTTCACCACAGGAAGCTTATGATATTGTCGTCTATCAAATTGGAGCATTAAATGGCTTCCTGCAATCCGAAGGCGGAAGTATGCAGCATGTGAAACCGCATGGGGCTTTGTACAATATGGCCGCAAAGAACAAGGAATTATCCATGGCCATTGCCGAAGCGGTATATAAAGTGAATCCCGAACTTATCTTATTTGGTTTGTCGGGCAGTGAATTAATACGCGCCGGACAGGCTATCGGATTGCAAACAGGGAGTGAAGTATTTGCCGATCGCACCTACCAACATGATGGTTCTTTGACTTCCCGCTTGGAAAAGGACGCACTGATTGAAAACGATGATGTTGCGGTTGCCCAAGTCATTCGCATGGTGAAGGAAGGGAAGGTACTGTCCCGGCAAGGCTCAGATGTGGCTTTAAAAGCAGATACCATTTGTATTCACGGGGACGGGGCACATGCTTTATCATTTGCACGGCATGTTAGGGAATCTTTGCAATTATCTGAAATAACAGTCAAGTCCTTTTCTTGAAAAAAACTAAACAATCAGGAGGAAGATTCCATTGGAGCCAATCAAAAATACAACAGCACAGAAAAAGAATTTGACTAAGCCAAAAACGAACCGCACTTTATTGTTAGGTGCAGCATTCCTAATGGCAACATCGGCAATAGGACCAGGTTTTTTAATGCAAACAACCGTTTACACCCAAAGCCTTGCGGCAAGTTTCGGTTTCGTTATCCTTATTTCGGTCATTCTTGATATATTTGCCCAAACTAATGTATGGCGGATTATTGCTGTATCCGAAAAACGGGGTCAAGAGATTGCAAACATGGTCCTTCCTGGGCTGGGTTATGTACTGGCAGCACTGATCGTCATGGGCGGGCTGGCATTTAATATTGGAAATATCGCAGGAGCCGGATTAGGTCTGAATGCGATGACGGGAATATCCCCAACTACGGGGGCGGCAATAAGCGCAGTCATCGCCGTACTGATTTTTGTAGTGAAAGAAGCAGGAAAAGCGATGGACCGTTTTACGCAAATCGCTGGATTTTTCATGATTTGTTTGATGATTTACGTTGCTTGGACAACCTCTCCTCCTGTAGGGGAAGCGGTAGTGAAGACCTTTGCCCCTGATAAAATCGATATTATCGCCATCGTTACATTAGTGGGCGGATCTGTAGGCGGCTATATTACTTTTGCGGGGGGCCATCGTCTATTGGATGCAGGAGTGAAGGGCGTTGACTCGTTACCTCAGGTCACGAAGAGCTCGGTAATGGGGATATTAATCACGACAGTCATGCGCGTTGCCTTATTTCTGGCAGTACTGGGTGTTGTATCGAAAGGATTACAAATTAATCCGGATAACCCTGCAGCATCCGTTTTTCAACTAGCTGCCGGTAATATAGGATATAAAATCTTTGGCGTCGTCATGTGGGCAGCAGCTATCACGTCTGTAGTTGGAGCTGCATATACCTCGGTTTCATTTATCAGAACTTTCAGCGAAAAGATAAATAAGAAGGCTAACTGGATAATCATTGGCTTTATAGCGGTATCGACCATTTGCTTCCTATTGATTGGCCAACCGGTTAAAGTATTGCTTATAGTTGGAGCCATTAATGGACTCATCTTACCAATTGCTCTTGGAACATTGTTAATTGCCGCATATAAGAAAAATATCGTGGGTGATTATAAGCATCCTTTATGGTTAACGATTTCCGGTGTATTCGTGGTTGTCATCATGGCGTTGATGGGCGTATATACATTAATGAAACAACTGCCAGCACTTTTTTAATGATCAATGAATGAAAATCCAATAAATATAGGTGGAAATGGCGTGCCGGTTTGTCACTTTCTTCCACTTCGTAATAGGAGATGAATACTAATGATCGATCTTTCTCAAGCTACCCCGGCTGAGTTGCGTTCAATGATTCGAAACAACGAATTGATAAAGCCGACCGCTGGCATGGCTAACGGTTATGCACAAGCGAACTTAGCCATCTTAAAAAAAGAGCATGCTTTTGATTTCTTATTATTCTGTCAGCGTAACCCTAAATCCTGTCCATTGCTGGATGTTACGGAAATTGGTTCACCCATTCCCGCATTTGCAGCGAGGTCTGGGGATATCCGCACCGATATTCCGAAATATAGGGTATATAAATATGGAGAATTAGTGGAAGAAGTAACGGATATCTCAAACTACTGGGAAGAGGATATGGTTGGATTTTTAATTGGGTGCAGCTTTACATTCGAACACGCCCTTTTAAACAATGATATATCGATTCGTCACATTGAAGAGGGATGCAATGTACCAATGTATAAAACCAATATCCCTTGTATTGAAGCAGGGATTTTTCATGGGAAAATGGTGGCTAGCATGAGGCCGATTCCACAAAAGGATGTGGTGAGGGCAGCTCAAGTGACATCGCGTTTTCCGGCCGTTCATGGCGCTCCAATCCATATTGGCGACCCTGAAGCGATTGGTGTTTCCAGCATTCAGCATCCGGATTTTGGTGATCCAGTAACGATTCGTGAAGGGGAAGTCCCGGTATTTTGGGCATGTGGTGTAACACCTCAATCCATTGCTATGGAAACTAAACCGGAGATCATGATCACGCATGCACCTGGATATATGTTCATAACGGACATTCGTGATGAAAAATTAGGAGTTTTATAACTGACAGAAAGAGATGATTCCTATGCCGGAAAAGCTTTTGAATAAAACTGCATGTACACTTTCTCCATTAGGCGATTCCGCAATCGTGATAACATTCGGGAATGGAATGGAATACAGCGTTCACAAAAAAATAAAATTGTTAAAGGATTTGCTGGAAGATGAACCTTTTGCAGGGTTTATAGAATGTGTACCGGCTTATACCAATTTGACGGTTTTTTATGATCCACTGGTTATTTATAAGGAACAAAATAAAAGCAATGGTAATGAAACCATATCTCCCTTTGAAGTGGTCCGTTCCATCTTGGAAATGAAATTACAGGATTTAAAAGAAGATAAGAAACTGATACATCGAACGGTTACCATTCCCGTGTGCTATGGGTATGAATATGGACCCGATTTGGAATATGTTGCACGCTATAATGATTTGACTACTGATGAAGTCATTCATATTCATTCAACCGGTGAATATTTGGCTTATATGATCGGGTTCGCACCGGGTTTCCCGTTTCTTGGCGGACTTTCAGAGCACATCGCGACACCTAGGCGTTCCTCTCCCCGAATGACCATTCCGGCAGGGGCAGTAGGGATTGCCGGTATGCAAACGGGAGTATATCCCATATCAACGCCTGGTGGATGGCAATTGATCGGACAAACGCCAACCAAACTATTTTTACCGAATGTAAATCCTCCAAGTCTATTACAAGCAGGGGACATTGTGAAGTTCCATCCGATTACGGATCAAGAATATAAAGAAATGATTCTTAAGGAGGGGATACAGTGAGCCTGCGCGTAATCAAACCGGGTTTATTGACCAGTATACAGGATCTTGGAAGAAAAGGATTCAAGCAACATGGGGTGATTGTAAGCGGCGCGATGGATGCACATTCTTTACGAATTGCCAATATGTTGGTTGGCAATGAAGAAGGAGAAGCGGCCTTGGAAATTACTTTAATGGGTCCGACCATTAAAGTAGAGAAAAATTGCCTGATTTCGATAACAGGTGGAAATTTATCACCTACACTTGATAATAAGGTGGTACCGATGTGGAAGCCCATTCTTGTGAAAAATGGATCGATTCTTCGATTTGAAGGGTGTAAATCAGGTTGCAGGGCGTACTTAACTGTAGCGGGAGGCTTTGCTATTCCTGAAATTATGGAGAGTAAAAGCACATATCTAAGGGCTGGGATTGGCGGCTATATGGGGAGGGCATTAAAGGCTGACGATGTCTTGCAGTTTAATGAACCTTCAATGAATCTTGATGATCGAACGTTTAAAGGTTCATTTACCTTCCCAAAGTGGTTTGTCAATGAGAAGGAGTTCATGCCAGGAGGAAAACCTCACATCCGTTTCATCGATGGAAGCCAATATGAATATTTCACAGATTCAAGTAAAGATAGTTTTGTAGAGAGGTTATTTAAAGTTTCCAATCAATCCGACCGCATGGGATATAGAATATCGGGCCCTGCACTGAAATTAAAGGATAATGGGGAGTTATTATCTGAAGCGGTTACAAATGGGTCCGTTCAGGTTCCTCCAGATGGAAATCCGATCATCCTCCTTTCAGATAGCCAAACAACGGGCGGATATCCTAAGATAGCTCAGGTGATTACGGCGGATTTACCAATTATCGCTCAGGTTAAACCAGGGGAATCGATTCAGTTCTCACGGGTGAATTTAAAGGAGGCTGAACGGCTGTTCCTTCAAAAAGAACGGCATTTGAAGGAATTGAAAGTTTCAATTTCATTGGCCTTGAAAAAATGGCTGGATATATAATGCTTCTACATTTTTTTATAGCATGTACAATTTGACGTTGATTGGAACGTAAGGCTCGCTTTCCGCGGGCGGTCCGGGAGCCTTCTCGGCTTTCGCCTGCGGGGTCTCCCCTGGACACGCTTTTCCCGCTGGAGTCTCGAACACCCGCTCCAATCAATTTTGTTTTACCTTTTAAATAGAACACTTTTGCCTAGAGTCATTTTTGTTTTAAAATAGGTCTATTAAAACTTGAGGTGAAGAGGATGCTTTTTAAACATGATTCTATTCAGCGAGATCAACTTGAAATGATTACTTTAGATCAACTGGTGCCACCGAACCATATTGGTTGGTAAAATTGAGGCTTCCTTGACTTCACTTTCATTTATGACTTGGTGAAAGATATGTATTCAGAGGTAGGAAGCTTATTTTTCATTCATTATACCTTCGATATTCGTTCTATGTGTAAAACGATTGAAGAAGCTGAAACACATATGGATTACCGTTGACCTTATGTCTGCAAACTGGAGAAAGTACTCTTAAAGAGTGCTTTCTTTTTTGTTTCATTAAACAAAGTTCATGATAAAGAAGGTCCCTTTCTTCCACTATGTCCAATAATGTCTTCCAAAACCGGTTTGCAATTCGAAAGTGAGGAGAGGTTGACATGCATTTTTTCTTCAAAAAAATCTTGAAATCCAACATCCTCATACGTACTTATTTACATTATTACCCCAATCCCAAATAAGAAGTTATGAAATTAGAGTGAAGGAAATATGGACTAATCACCATTCTGACGCCTGAATTTCTGTTTATTTTCAAAAGTTAAGGGGATTTTTCCAAAAGGATGGGGAAGTTCCCCGATATCGAACAATCAGACAAGATCTTACAATAAGGGTATGGTAATTGTTTGTAATGAGGAGGAATAATAATGCAGGCAAAAGTCGCCGTAAATCAAAAAACAGGAAAATCGATTGATGATGCTTTTGCATCACATTTTGCAAAGTCTATGTTTCTAGCAGTTTGCGGACTTGTATTCTTATCGTTTATAGGTACGAGAATGTTTACACACGTGGATTTAAACCTTTATGGCTATATGGTGGGGACGTTTATTTTTATTGGGGGTTTCTTTTACAGATTTATCGCTTGGGGGGAAAGGCCGCCAACAAAGGTTTTTATAAAAAAAGGAATCAAAATTCTCTTAAGAAGATCAACGCCCAAAACAACAGTTGAACATTTAGCAACATACAATTTCATCTGGAACAGGGGAATTTACCGATGGACACAGCACGTTCTTATGGGCTGGGGCTGCATTCTTTCCTGCTTCGTGACCTTTCCTCTAGTATTTGGATGGATGTACTTCACAATGGACGAGAACGGTTACTACAACATCATCGCAATGGGGATCCAAGTAATGACAGTGCCAGCTGATGGGCTCATTGCGAAGTTATCATATAACGCACTGAACATAACAGCAGTGATGGTCATTTCCGGAGTATGCATGGCCCTTTATCGCCGTTTGAAAAATATGCAGGCAAGGGCAGAGCAACAATTCATGTATGACTTCCTTCCATTATTCATGCTGTTATTGGTCAGCGTTACAGGATTGGCACTAACGTTCATGAACATTTTTATGCATGGTGCAGGACAGCCGGCCATGTCACTGATTCACCAATGGTCAGTCATCATTACATTGATTTATCTTCCGTTTGGAAAACTTGCGCACATACCTTTCCGCCCAATGAGTGTATTTGCAAGAAACTACAGAGAACATTATGCGGAACAATCCATGAAAGGATGCAAAGTATGCGGTAATGAGTTTGTTTCAACAGAACAATCAAAAGATGTCATAGAGGTACTCGGCAGGAATGATATAGAATTCCAAGCGAAAGAAGGCCACCATCTCGCTGAAATGTGCCTTCCTTGTCGAAGAAAATACAGGATTGCCCAATTTTCTGGGTTCCCCATCCATGAAGTAAAAGTTAAGGAGGCAAACCAGGATGCAAAAGGATAAGTTTTTTAAAGCAGAAAGTAATGTGGTACACCCGAATGAAACATTGGTCAAAACCCATTGTGCTTATTGCGGAATGCAGTGCGGAATGAATTTAAGGGTAAATGTAGCGACGAATAAAATCATTGGGGTTGAGCCCCGTTATGACTGGCCTGTAACCGTTGGGAAAATGTGTCCAAAAGGGGTTACAGCTTACCAGCAGACGAATCATGATGATCGTATTTTAAAACCGCTTATTCGTGATGATGCTTCATTAAAGGGAACAAAGGAAGGTTTCCGTAAAGCAAGCTGGAATGAGGCGTATGATTTAATCGCAAATAAGTTCAGGGAACTTCAAGTTAAATATGGAAAAGATTCATTATCCGTTTTCAGCGGGGTATCAATGACAAATGAAAAATGCTATTTAACAGGGAAATTTGCACGTGTGGCTCTTGGAACTCGCTACATTGATTATAATGGCCGATTTTGCATGTCGAGTGCAGCGGGGGGATTCCTTCGTTCTTTTGGAGTTGATAGAGGTTCAACATTACCTTGGACTGATATTCATGAAACAGATTGCTTATTTATCGCAGGAAGCAACACAGCAGAATGCCATCCAACTTCTATGTTCCGTGTTTGGAACGTACAAGAAAGAGGAGGGTACATTATCGTGGCAGATCCCCGTGAAACTCCTATTGCGAGAAGAGCAGATGTTCATCTTGACTTGAAACCGGGAACGGATCTTGCCCTTGCTAATGGAATCTTAAATCTATTAATTCAAAACGGTTATGCAGACGAAGAATTCATTAATAATCATACGAACGGGTTTGAAGAAACAAAAGAACTTGTAAAAGAATTTACACCGGAATATACGAGTGAGCTTACAGGTGTGGCATCGAAAAAAATCATTCGTGCAGCAGAAATTTATGGGAAATCACCAAATGCAGTTGTCATGTTCGCACGTGGAATCGAACAGCAGCATAAGGGTGTTGACAATGTATCTGGATATACAAACTTGGCGCTTGTGACAGGTAAAATCGGACGGCCAAAGTCTGGTGTAGCGACATTCACCGGTCAAGGAAACGGGCAAGGGGGACGGGAGCATGGTCAGAAAGCCGATTTATTGCCAGGATACCGTAAAATTACAAACCCTGAACATGTAGCAGAGGTTTGTAAAGTATGGAAAATCACTCCTGAAGAAATGCCCCAGCCGGGTGTATCTGCATATGAAATGTTTGAGTTGATGGAACAAAAAACGATTCGCGGACTGTATCTGCTATGTTCTAATCCTGCAGTATCTGCTCCGAATCTGAATTTCGTCAGAACTTCGATGAAAAATCTTGATTTTATGGTGTGTTCGGATTTCTATCTTTCTGAATCAGCGGAGTTTGCGGATGTGATCCTGCCATCTGTAACGTGGTCAGAAGATGAAGGAACAGTTACTAACCTTGAAGGAAGAATTATTAAGATAAATAAGGCACAAGAACCAATCGGTGAATCTAAGCCCGACTGGCAAATCCAAGTAGAACTTGCAGAACGTCTTGGAAAAGGAAAATACTTTTCCCATTTGAAAACAGCAAAAGATATAGCTGATGAATTCAGACTGGCCAGTAAAGGAGGATATGCCGATTATTATGGTGCTACATGGGATAAAATCGACAAACAGGACGGAGTTTTTTGGCCTTGTAAGGATGAAAATGATATGGGAACGCCGCATATGTTCCTGGATAAAAAATTCTATCACGCAGACGGGAAAGCGAAAATTTGTGCGCTTCCTTACCGTCCCCCTGCTGAAGAGCCAGATGAAAAATATCCACTTCGTTTAACAACCGGTCGTGTCGTTTACCACTACTTATCTGGAAACCAGACGAGAAGAATCCAGTTTCTGCGTGATATGTGCCCGGAGCCATACGTCGAAGTGCATCCGGAAACAGCAAAAAAATACAATATGGACCATGAGGATAAGGTCCGCCTGTACACCCGGAGAGGCGAGGCATTCTATAAAGTGAAAATTACAGAAGCAATTCGTAAGGACACTGTATTTGTTCCATACCACTTTGGGCACGAGCAATCTATCAACCTATTAACGATTGCAGCGCTTGACCCAATATCCCGTATGCCGGAGTTTAAGGTCTGTGCGGCTCAAATGGAAAAAGTCGAAATAAAGAAGGTGAAATAAATGAAAAAGAGGCTCTATTTAGAACTTGAAAACTGCATAGGATGCCGGTCATGCCTTGCTGCTTGTACACAATGCGGAGGTCATGAAGAGCGGAACAGGAACTACGTTTATGATGTAAACCCTCTAGTCAATCGGCAGACGATGCCTCTAATGTGCCTCCATTGTGTGAATCCGGCCTGTGCAAGAAGTTGTCCTGCCCAGGCAATCCAAATACATGAGACAGGGGCCGTCTTATCAGCTTTAGTTGAAAAATGTATTGGCTGCCAAAACTGTACGATCGCTTGTCCGTATGGGATACCAAAATTTGACACAGAGCAAAACTTAATGTATAAATGCGATTTATGTATTGACCGGACAAAAAACGGTATCCCGCCAATGTGTGCAAGTGTTTGTCCATCCAACACACTTCAGTGGCTCACCGATGAGGAAATTGGAAAGAGAAAAAAACAATTTAATCTAGATAATGGAAAATGGGTGAGTAGCCTGCCTTATCTTGAAAGTGAAACGAACGTTAAGGTAAATTTGCCTGGTATTTTACAAGGAATTGAAAAGCTATTTTAGGAGGGATTTATATGCCGTCGGATAAAAATAATAAAATCCCCTTTAATGAAGATAATTACACCCATAATATTGAACGGGATAATGAAAGAATGCTCGACAGACGAGGGTTCATGAAAACACTAGTGGGAGCTGCAGGAGTATTCGCGATTTCATCCCTTCCTTGGGGAGCGATTGCGGCTAAAGAATTGATGGGTCTTGGGGAAAAGGAGTATCCTCACAAAAAAATAACTAATGTAAGCGGACTTCCAATTGGTGACGCAGTGGAGTTTAAATTTCCAGGGGATCATGATGATGCCATTTTGATCAGATTGTCTGAAACGAAATACGTAGCATACCAAAATGCATGCACACATCTTCGTTGCCCGGTATTTTGGGTGAAAGAAGAAGGTGAAATGATCTGTCCTTGTCATCATGGGAAATTTGATGTTGAAACAGGTGCTCCAACTGCCGGACCTCCAAGGAGGCCCCTGCCTGAAATTCAAGTGAAAGTTGAAAATGGCGCAGTATACGCTGTAAGGGTGAAGCGTTATGAAGTTTAAGTACATCGGTGTCGCGTTGCTTTGTGCTTTCTTGATGATGAATATTGTATTTACCCAATTTATGGTTCACCAATTTTATTATGAAAATTATATAAATGTACTAATATTTGGGGGATTAAACATAGTGGTGTTTCCCTTAGCGTTATTTACTTATAAAAAAACGAAAAACGAAAAGGCGTGAATCAAATGAACAGTGAAACATACTTTGATTTTTGTTTCGTAAAAGAAGCAACTGGAAATTTTGCTGCTGAAATCGATAAGCTCCTTTCAGACCTTTTTAAAGATGTCCGTCTTAACTGGTATTTAGATGAAAAGTCAATAGATGGGGCCGATATTGTAGTTGCCGAAGTAAAGGGAATGAGCAATTGGGAGTCTGTAGTGGAAACAATTGAATTTATCGAGAATCATGCAGAAGATACATTCTGGGAATATTTGCAGGGTTTTCAAATGAATGTATACAGTGCAAAGAGAGGGTGCAATACATGTGGGACACATTAATTTGGACGGTTTACAATCATTAGTCTCGGAAAAAGCCAGAGTGGCAATCTTGGATGATGATGGGCAGGATAAAGCGCCTTTTGTTACTAAAAAGATAGATAGGGTGGAGATTTGTCCTGACATGACCCATTTACGCATTTATTTTGATCACCTGAATTTTTTCGCTGTTCCCCTGACATGCAATATGGTTCGAAATAAAAATGAGTGGTCAGCTTTTGACGCAAACACGGGTTTACAATATGTAATTAGAAGAGAGAGTGATCAGAATGATTAAGAAAATACAGCTTCCATTACAGACTTTAAACTTAATAGTCGGATTTATGGTATGGGTATTAATTTCTTCCCTGATGCCCTTTATTAAAGAAGATATTGCTATACCGGAGAGTCAGCTTGCCCTGGTGACAGCCGTTCCTGTCATTTTGGGATCTGTACTGCGTATCCCCCTTGGCTTTTACGCCAATCAGTTCGGAGCCAGGAAAATTTTTCTGATTAGCTTTATGTTACTATTGTTCCCTGTTTATTATATCAGCATTGCCGATTCCCTTGTCGACTTGTTGATTGGAGGACTTTTCCTTGGTATTGGAGGAGCCGTATTCTCTGTTGGAGTAACCTCTTTACCTAAGTATTATCCAAAGGAACGTCATGGCTTTATAAACGGAATTTACGGTGCAGGAAACCTGGGCACGGCAGTATCGGCATTTGCAGCACCCGTTGTAGCTGAGAATTTTGGTTGGTCAACAACTGTACAGCTTTATCTTGTGATCTTGGCGGTCTTTATCGCAGGTAACTTTCTGTTAGGGGATAAAAAAGAGCTGAAAGTAAAAACACCGCTTTTAGAACAAGTGAAGAGTGTCTACAAAAATGAAAAACTATGGCTGCTAAGTTTATTTTACTTTATAACATTCGGTTCTTTTGTTGCATTTACTATCTATCTGCCAAATTTTCTTGTAGCTAACTTTGGATTGGATAAGGTTGATGCTGGTCTAAGGACAGCGGGCTTTATTGTACTTGCTACCCTTATGAGACCAATTGGCGGATGGCTTGCAGATCGTTTTCATTCCCTCATTTTGCTCATGTTCGTTTTTGGAGTGTATACAGTTTCAGCGATGATCCTATCCTTTGCTCCATCAATTGGCTGGTACACCATTGGCTGTTTGAGTATTGCCCTATGTGCCGGAATGGGAAATGGTGTTATTTTTAAACTGGTGCCGATGTATTTCCAAAAGCAGGCTGGTATTGTGAATGGGATCGTTTCCGCTATGGGCGGTTTGGGAGGTTTTTTTCCGCCATTAATTTTATCCTTGTTATTCAATATCACAGGACATTATGCAATCGGGTTCATGGCGTTGTCGGAAGTTGCCCTTGCAAGTTTGATTTTAGTTGTTTGGATGTATTTCCAAGGCAAAATGGGGCTTGCCAAAGAAGTGATCGATCATACAATAGAAGGGATTCTAATTACCGATACCACCGGTAAGATCATTTCAGTAAACCCGTCGTTTTGCAGTATTACGGGTTATCAGGAAAATGAAGTAATTGGTAAGAACCCTAGTATACTTAAGTCGGGTAAACAGTCTCGAACTTTTTATGAGGATTTGTGGAAATCCATTGAGATAAATGGATTTTGGCAAGGTGAAATCTGGAATAGCCGAAAGGATGGACAGCAATATCTGCAATGGCTGACCATTAGTTCGATAAAGAATGATGCGGGGGATGTCGTTCAATATGCAGGTATGTTTAGTGATATTTCAAGTCATAGAGTGAAAAAAGCATAAAATGAACTGGCGCATGAAATGATTGATTTGAAGGCTGAATTGGAGTTTTCAAGAACTAGAAGTTCTAATGCTAGGTTTCAGGTGGGAAAAAAGGTATACGTCAGTTTTCTCACCACTCTGCCGAAAGTGTAATTGGGGGAGCATGCCGCATTTTGAATGGCCAATAATCAGCGATAATTGAAAAAGGAGGGTGGGAATGAATACTCAGCCACTTAAAAACAACATCAGTTCTTATATCATACAAACACATGAAGAAGAGATTAAAAGAATTGCGATGGAGCTTCATGAAGGTGTGGGGCAGTCCCTTTCCAGTCTCTTTTCCGGAATGCAGCTCATTGAAACGGCAATCGAAAAGCCTGCCATGAGAATTTATGCAGGTGATATGAAACAGCTATTGGAGAAGGCAATTCAAGAAATCAGGCTTTTGGCTGTAGAATTGCATCCTCCTACCCTTACGACTTTTGGGCTTATTTCAGCTATTAAAAGCTACATGAAAATATACACCTCAACCTATGGTATTGAGGTTGAGATGGAGAATCTGGGAATTGAATCGCAAATCTCTGATAGAGATAGCATTACACTTTTCAGGGTCTGCCAAGAAGCATTGGTGAATATAGCAAGGTATGCTGATACAACAAAAGCAAGTATACTATTCAAATGGGAAAAAGGCATGTTATTAATCATGATAAAAGATTCAGGGAAAGGATTTGAGGTTGAAGCCGCCATGAATAAGCTGAGCGGGCTTGCTGCCATGTGTGAAAGAATGCATTTGATTGGCGGGAATTGTACCATTTTTTCAAAAGTAGATCATGGGACTTCTATAGAGATTTCTCTGCCATTATATTAAAATGCTAAACAAGGGGTTTGCGAATTGTGCAATCCCCCTTGTTGTTTCATATAACGATACAAACACGAACAAACCTAGGGGGAGCTGCTTTGATAAAAATTTTGCTTTGCGATGATCACGCCGTTGTAAGAATGGGCTTAAAGATGCTACTAAACAATCATCCCGATATGGAAGTCATTGGGGAAGCTTCAGAGGGGAATGAAGGAATACAACGAGCACTAGAGCTTCAGCCTAATGTGGTAGTCATGGATTTAAGCATGCCACATGGAAAAGATGGCTTATCGGCTACTTCAGAACTGAAGAAACTCATGCCCGAGGTAGCCATATTGATACTTACCATGCATGATGATGATGAATATTTGTTCAGAACCATTCAAGCCGGGGCTTCAGGCTGTATTTTAAAAAGTGCACCCCATGAAGAACTATTGGTAGCCATCCGATCTTTATCAAACGGAAATGCTTACCTTCATCCATCTGCAACAAAAAGGGTAATGGAAGAATATTTAGGCAGTGTGAAGCAGGGAACCGCTGATTCTATCAATCTGTTGTCTGACCGTGAAAAAGAGGTACTTACGTTGATTGCGAAAGGGTTTTCCAATAAAGAAATTGCCGGACAGCTTGTCATAAGCGTGAAAACGGTTGAAAGCCATAAAGGAAACCTAATGGAAAAGCTCAAGATGAAAACAAGGCATGAACTTGTTGCATTCGCTTTAAAAAAGGGGTTATTAGGGTATGGAATTTAACTTGGACAGTAAATCGAAAGAGGAACAACCATTTAAAAAAGCGTGTGAATATGTATTAGATGAAATGAACGGTGATTTTGTAGGACTTGCCTTACAAAACAGAAAAGGTCCTGATATAAGCTGGCATTATGCCGCCGGCAACAGAAATGATAAGTACAAAAGGATAACTGTTCGATATGGAAAAGGAATTGCAGGCAGGGTCATATCAACGGGGACGCCGATGAAGATTGAGGGTTTCCCCAATAATATCCACGGCAAAGCTTTAGATTATCCCATCATGCTTGCGGAAAATCTCCGTTGCGCCTTCGCGGTTCCGATTCAATTTAAAGGTGTTCCCAAAGGGGTATTATTAGTAGGTAAACGAACAGTTCAGCCCATTTCTGAAAGTGACCAGCATAAGATCCTTGATGCAGCGAAAAAACTGGAAAAGGAATTGAACAGCTTAATTTAACATGGCAACAAGGAGGATTATGTATGGACTTGAATAAACATTTGGAAATGGAAAAAGGGGTAACGCCTAGATCCAGCGATGCGACAATCCTTGTCAATGAATCTGGAGTCATCTCTTTTGCGAATCAACAGGTATATGACAACTTTGGTTATGAACATCATGAATTGAACGGGGAAAAGCTTCTGAATCTTATACCAGGGGCAAACCTGCAACACAGCGGAGCAGGGGAGATTATCCACCAGTTGGGGATCCACCGGGATGGTCATGCTTTTTCGCTTTTTTTCAGGGTGAACTCCTTTCAGCTTGCGAAAGAGCTTTATTACTTAATTGTAGTCCATAAAGTGAAAGACCAATCACGGATTAACCAGCAGCAATCCTACCCGATCAATGAACTGGTTGATTTAATTTACGCACTCGATGAATCCACGATTGTTGCATTTACTGATGAAAAGGGCAAGATAATAAACTTTAATAAGAAATTTTGTGAGGTATCCAAATATTCAGCAACAGAGCTTATCGGGAAGGACCACCGAATTATCAATTCAGGTCATCATTCAAAGGAATTTATGCAAGAACTTTGGCGGACAATTTTATCAGGGAGTGTTTGGCGGGGTGAAATCAAGAATAAAGCGAAGGATGGAACTCATTATTGGGTCGATACCACAATTGTCCCTTTCTTAAATGAAAAAGGGAACCCATATAAATACCTGGCAATTCGCAAGGAAATTACCGAATATAAACGAGTTTTAGAGGAGTTGGGGAAATTTGTAAATAAAATGGCCGATTTCCAATTTGCTTTGGATGCTTCCTCGATTGTAGCAATAACCGATCAAAGAGGGACGATTAAATATGTCAATGATCAATTTTGCCGGATTTCAAAGTTTTCAAAAGAAGAGCTGATCGGACAGGATCATCGGATCATTAACTCGGGATTTCATTCGAAAGAGTTTTTCAACAATCTTTGGAAAACAATATCATCAGGGGAAGTATGGAAAGGCGAGATTAAAAATAAGACCAAGGATAATACTTATTATTGGGTGGATACGACAATCGTTCCATTTCTTGATGAGTTCCAGAAACCTTATCAATATTTAGCGATTCGTCATGAAGTGACCCAGCGTAAGCTTGCGGAAGAAGAGATTCAGAAAATGACCGGGAAAATCATTGATGTGCAGGAAGAAGAAAGAAAACGCATTTCCCGAGAGCTTCATGATGATATCGGACAAAACTTATACAGCCATCTCATAACGATTAACAGACTTCAGACAGAAATGGATCATCCCCTGTTAGATCAAATGCAAGATGAAGCGACCGAAATTATCGAATCACTCCGGCATCTATCCTGGGAATTAAGGCCATCGGTACTTGATGATCTTGGACTGTTCCCTGCCATACGCTCTTTAGTGGCGCAATTTTTAGAGCATCATCATATCAAGGTACATTTTGAATGCTATTTGAACTGCCGTCTGAATGCAAACAAAGAAATTACCATTTACCGTATTATTCAAGAGGCATTAACAAATATTAGGAAATATGCCTATGCAGAGGAAGCTACAGTGACGATCCAGGAAATAGAGGAAGAAGTTCGTGTAGAAATAGAAGATCAAGGAAAGGGCTTTGATATCAAAAAAGTTACCAGAGGAGTAGGCTTATTCAGTATGGAGGAAAGAGCCAGAGTTTGCGGAGGAAACCTTATCCTTCATTCTCGTGAAGGGAAAGGGACAAAAGTAATCTTGAAAATGCCTTTGTAGTGGATGGGTTTTCGTAATGATCAAGTAACTTAATCAGCTAAACGCTTCAGCATTTCACATTATTACTCGTTCCATGGGGCTTCGGGATAATAAAAGGATTCGATCAAATATTAAAAAGTGCCGGTAAATCAAATGAGAATACAAACAGAGCATTTCGAAAAACAATCAATACGGTTATTTTCATTACATCCTTTCTTCCATGTTTTATAATAGAATGATAGTTAAGGAAAACATGTATCGTGAAAGGAGACATTGTATGCAGGCACATAACAAAACGGTCGTGAAATCCATGCAAATCCTAACCCTTTTCATAAATCATCCAAAACTGACCTTTAATGAAATGATGGAACTTTCCAATTTGCCGAAAACGTCGTTACACCGTATGGTGGGATCTTTGGAGGAAATGGGGTTTTTGACAAAGGACGATGATGGCCGCTATTCACTTGGATTGATATTTTTGCAGTTTGGTCAACTGGTAGGGGAGCGTTTGGATATCAGGTCAATCGCCTATCCGATCATGAAAGACCTACGGGATGATGTTGAAGAAGCAGTGAATTTAATTGTAAGGGATAAGGATGAAGCGATGTATATTGAAAAGGTGGACACCCTGCAGCCTGTTCGACTTTATACATCCATTGGAAGGCGTTCGCCATTGTACGCTGGCGATTCTCGAATCATCCTAGCGTTTTTGCCAGAAGAAGAGCGTGAAAATTATTTGGAAAACATCCAATTAAAACCAATCGCCATGGGAACGATTACGGATAAAACTAAACTCCGTCATGCAATGGATGAAGCGAGATCAAATGGGTACACGATAACTTCATCAGAACTGGAGGATTATACAAAAGCGGTGAGTGCGCCGATACTCAATGGTAAAGGTGAAATAGTAGCCGGTATTAGTGTCGCTGGGATTGAAGCAAGATTTCAGGAAGATCGCTTGCCTGAATTGATTGACAAAGTAACGAAAGCTGCCAAAGCCATTTCCGTGAAACTTGGTTCTCGAACACATTAATGAAAATAGAAAAGTCATTTCATTTTCGGAATATATTTTTCTGAAATAAGATAACTTATTTAAGTTAGTCGAAACCTGCATTCTACATATAGGAAGTAAAGCCACCGCTTATGGTGGTTTTTTGTCATGTCACATGCCCAGTTGAACCAAAACGAAAAGGTGAACCATTAGGGGTTCACCTTTTCCTATATCGTAATACTTTATCGCAAGTCAGCCATTAAATACGCACAAAGTGTGATTGATTTATATTTCTTGGCACCCCGATGTCAGCCATTGTAAGTAAACCTGGTTTACGGAGGGCATCAATTTGCTTAGCGGTATTGATGATCATTGCTGCGGTTGCAGTATCTCCAAAAATGCCGTTTGGAACAATCAACCTTTGGGTTTCGTTCCCCTCAATAACGATTTCATCTTCCTGTTTAATACCTGCAGACATCGTTAAATCCAAGGAAATTTCCTTTCCGTCCACAGTCTTGCCTGTGGAAATTTGATGGAGCCCCATAACATCCCCTCGTTTTAAGGTAGTTAGCGGAACGGTCATAGTTTCGCTTGCAATCGTTGGTTCAATGGTATTGATAACATTTGAAAGTTCCCAATTCAGCCCATAAGCGATTAACCTTACAGACTCCTCAAGACCTACATGCCCAATTTCATTCCGTTGGGCCAAAAATTCAAACTCTTCTCTGGTCATCCCGATTCCGACCTTTTTTTGTAAAGGGAGGCGCCTTTTCGAAACATCGACTTTACGGATGACCTTAATTTGGTTAACGGTGGTCAATACTGTTGTAAAAGAAATGGCCATAGTATCCATGATATACCCTGGATTGATTCCGGTCCCGATGACACTAAGTCCTTTTGCTTTAGCATAATCATCTATTTCCTTTGAAAGTAAAGGGTAGCGATGCCAAGGGAAGGAAAGCTGTTCACAGGTGGAAACCACTGAAAAACCGTGATCTAGCAGCTCTTTGATTTGGGGCCATACTTGTTGTGCATTGGAACCGGTTGCATGTAGGGCGATAGGGTGGTCAGCTTCAGTATTTACTTCCTGGATATGGGGAACTACACACTTGTTCGTTTCCTTTTCATCGATCAGGAAGCCAATATCTTTCCCTACCTTATCGGGGTCAATATCGACAACACCGATAATAGATTGAGGATTCGTTTGATAAGCACTGCGTAGAATTTCAATTCCGATGGGACCGAGCCCGAATACTGCGAATTCAGAATATTGGATAGTCATTCATCTATCATCCTTTCAAATAACTTATAACAAAATGCTAACATTGAATGATAAATAATAAAAATAGTTAATTTTTATATATTTATAAAGAATCGTTATAAAAGGAAGACGGCAACCGAATGAGCGGAAGAAGAATCATTCTTCAATTTTGGGTTTACCTATCTAAGGTAACGTTGGTTGGCGGTTCACGAATTGTATGCCTTATTCACCTCAAGCTGCAGCATAAGTTGGGGTGATGGACAGAAAACCGTCATACTATTCCCGGTTAAAACTCTTTACTTGAACGGAACTAGACTAAGAATCGCTTCAGTCACATGATGGACATTTTATTGCTGCAGATCATGATGTTTCAAATAATTATGGAGATGCATTACCTAAGGTACGAGGATTTGCAGAAACATTAGCTGGTTTTATGTGATAGATGGGTAAGGTATTGTTTCGGGTTCTTTTTATCGAAACTCTACCTTATTTAGTTTTGTATATAAAACTACTTTTTTCTGCTAAAAAATATTATTCGGAATATTATTGACTATTAAGAAAATTCAATATAACATTAAATATCGGTAACAATGTTTTTTATATGAAACAAAAGTTGCTGCTATCTTTTGAAAGGGGGAGTTGGTGAAGTTTGATAGCATGATAGCCATTTTGTATCGAAAATCATGAAAGCGCATTCAAACGAGCCTATTATAAGGGGGAAATAACATGTTACAAGGTCAAAAAAGATGGTTGTACATTGCGATTCCTATTTTTTTCTTCTGGTTTTTCGGTCAGATTGATAAAGTAGGTATCTCTGTTATCCAAACCGATCCGGGATTTTTAAGTGATCTTGGTCTGACTGGCCCGGATAAAAATGCGAAAATTGGCTTGATTTCCTTTATATTCATGATTTCATACTCCTGTTCCAACATTTTTTGGGGTGTTATTATCGACAAGTTAGGGGCGCGGAAAACAGCTGTTTTAGGTTTACTGGTATGGACTGCGACAATGGTCATGGGAGGACTGTCCACTTCTTACGAAATGTTTTTAATTAGTAGGGTCATCCTCGGAATCGGGGAAGGAATGATGATCCCGATATCGGGTAAATTTATATCGAATTGGTTTAATAAAAGAGAGCTTGGCAGGGCACAGTCATTCTGGATTACTGGAAACTACCTTGGCCCGGCAGTGGGTACCGTTATGCTCATCCTCATTATTTCAACATTTCATTGGCAGGCCGCGTTCTTTGCTCTCGCCGCCTTTAACTTGTTTATAAATATTCCAATGTTCCTGTATTTGGCTCGTAATACGCCTGAAGAACATCCACGCATGAGTAATGAGGAAGTCTCCTATATTCGCCAAAAGGACGAAGCGCATGATGTGCAGTTGAAGCAATTCTTCGCAAAGGATTATCGTTATTGGATTGTCTGGTTTGGCAATTTGATGTCGTCCTTTCTGTTCTTTGGAATCAGTATTTGGCTTCCTACCTATCTCGTGGAGGCCAAAGGCTTTGAAAGAGATGCAATGACTGGGATTACCTCATTATCATGGCTATTCGCGCTAGGATTTGTCCTGGCTGGCGGATTTCTGGCGGACAAAACAAAACGCCCGAGCTTGCTTGCGACGATTCTTTTCATACTAACAGCTGTATTTTTGACAATCGCTGTCATTGCACCTAGTCCTATTATGGCCGGGGTTTCAATGGGGCTCGCCATGGGAACTCAGGGAGGAATGTTTCATCTAACCAATTTCTTCATCATCAAATTTTCAACACCTGAAACAGCGGGACGCGCGGCCGGTTTAATGGGATTCACGAATATTATGGGTGGATTTTCAAGCTATATCATGGGGTGGAGCCGCGATATGTCTGGCGGTGATTTTGGTCCCTCCATTGCCATGCTGATAGTAGCAGCCACTCTGGGGTTTGTCGCGTACTTGTTTATGATTAAACAAGAAGTTGCCGAAAATCACCTAAGTAATACAACAGGAAACAAAGTAACTTTATAGAGAGCAAAAAAAGTAATATCATACGTTTTTTAGAAAGGGTCTCTCAGTAAGAAGGGACGCTAGGTTCTTACTGAGAACCACAATAAATCTTGAATACTCATTGACGTGTACACAGGAATAAGGATTACCACAGCTTGATATAGTACAAGGCACATATTCCCGAACGATGGTTTCAGTTTTTTTTACAGCTTACATTGACAATGAAGCGATTACATTTTAGAATTGTTTATATAAAAAAACATAGTTTTATATATGAAACATATATAAGGATTATGTCCTCGCTACAAGACCGTATATATGAATGGAAACGATCTTTGGATAACCGTTCATTATGTTTGAAAGATATCAGAAGGGGTGGAGACAATGGGCATGGCCTTAAAAGATAAAGTCGTTTTGATTACAGGGGGAGCTTCTGGAATAGGAGAAGCTGTCACACGCCGTTTTATACAAGAAGGAGCAAAAGTGAGCATTATCGGCCGCTCTAAAGAGACATTAGCGAAAATGAAAGGAGAATTTGGTGAAAACATCCTTACTTATCAGGGAGATGTAAGCAAATACGAAGACAATGAGCAAGCGGTCCAAGCTACTGTTGAGCAATTCGGAAAGTTAGATGTCTTCGTTGCGAATGCAGGCGTGTTCGATGGATTTGCCAAATTTGCCGATGTGACTCCCGAGGCGCTTTCCGAAGCGTATGATTTCCTATTCAATATTAACGTAAAAGGCTCTTTTTTCGGAGCTAAAGCTGCTCTTGAAGAACTGAAAAAAACGAATGGCAATATTATTTTTACCGTGTCCGGTGCAAGTTTTTATCCAGATGGCGGCGGTGTTTGGTATACAGCGAGCAAACACGCCCAAATTGGATTGATGCGCCAGCTTGCGTTCGAACTATCGCCTTCCATCCGGGTAAATGCCGTAGCCCCAGGGGGTACATTGACAGCACTCACGGTGATTCCACCGCTGCGTCCATTTGTGAAAATCGTTGATAATGATACGAAAGCAAGCAGCATTAAAAAACGGAATATTCTTCAACTTGCCCAGATGCCGGAAGATCACGTTGGGGCTTATGTACTGTTAGCTTCTGACGAATCACGCGCAATCACTGGTGAAATCATTTCCAGCGACGGCGGATTGTCAGTGCGGGGCCTTGGCTAAGCTGGAGAGGTATTTGAATACGTTAGCTGAATTGTAAGACGGGAAAGGAAGCACTTTCTTTATAGGGTTTCAAGCAAAATATAAAAATAGTAAATCATTCTCTAATTTAAGAAAGTTATATCAAGTTTGGGGGCTTTAAGAGTTAGAGACTTACCTTTAGAAGGGGACTGATCGTATGCCATTCGTAAAAGTAGAAGATTTAAGCATTCATTATGAAATAGAAGGTAATGGAGAACCTCTAGTATTATTACATGGTATGAGCAATAATTCACAGTCATGGAAGGAACAAATCCAGGAATTAAAGGAGCATTATACAGTAATCGCATGGGATGCTCCGGGTTATGGGAAAAGCTCAGATCCAGCAGAAGAATATAGACATTTTAAAGAGTTCGCACGTATTCTGAACGGCATGCTAGATCAGCTAAAGCTGGAAAATATCCATCTGCTCGGCCATTCAATGGGAGCGGCAATTGCGATAGAGTACTGTAGCCTGTACCCTAATAAGGTTAATAAACTCATATTAGCAGATTCGACAAGGGGGGCTGCTGCTCTATCACCAGAAGAGAACGAGACGAAATTGAAAAATCGATTATTTTCAATTGAAAACCTTTCTACTAAGGAGATAGCGGAAAAGAGGATACAAGCACTGCTATCTCCCCATGCTTCAGAAAATGTCCATGCACGTGTCAAAGAGATTATGACACAGATAAGACCGGCAGGATATCGTTCGGTAGCATATTCACTTTATCATCTAAATCAAATGAGTATGTTATCTCATATAGCTGTTCCTGTTCTTGTGATTTGTGGTGAGTTGGATACCGTAACTCCCATTAAGGAATCAGAAGCCATTCATGAAAAGCTAATAAACTCCCGGCTAGTGATTATTCCAGAAGGCGGTCATTTGTGTTACCAGGAAAATCCAAGGAAGTTTAATTCGAGCATTTTGGAATTTTTGAAAGGTATTGAGTAGGAAAAGGCTTCTGCAAATACTTTAGTAAAACCAGGGCCTAGATTAGAGAGAGGAATGAATAGGAAAAATGGCTAATTATACAATCGTTGATAAAGAAACGTGTATTGCTTGCGGAGCTTGTGGTGCTTCAGCTCCGGATATTTATGATTATGATGAAGAAGGGATTGCGTTCGTTATATTGGATAATAATGTTGGGGCAGCGATTATACCTGATGAACTCGAGGAAGATATGATAGATGCTTCAGAAGGATGTCCAACAGATTCTATAAAAGTGGCTCAAACATCCTTTGATGGTAACCCTAATAAATTTGAATAATTATTTCAGGTGCGTTTGTGACCAGTAGCTTTATAGATTTTTAATGTGGTGACATATCCAGATTGTCTTTGAAAGGGTGGATATTCTATTGCTTTTATCCATCATTTCTGAAAAAAAGGAAAAGGAAGAATTACTTGTGGAAACATTACAAGTTTATCGCTTACAACCAGTAAATCATGTTCAGTATGAACAACCAACCTAGAAGAACAAGGAGTGATTGCATTGACAGAAGAAAAAAAGGTCTATGACATAACTATTATTGGCGGCGGCCCAGTTGGCTTGTTTACTGCGTTCTATGGCGGAATGAGGCAAGCAAAGGTGAAAATCCTCGAAAGTCTTCCTCAACTGGGTGGACAGCTTTCGGCTCTTTATCCCGAAAAATTCATTTATGATATAGCTGGTTTTCCAAAAGTAAGGGCACAGGAATTGATAGAGAATTTAATAGAACAAATGAAAGTATTCGAACCAACAATTTGTCTTGAAGAAGCAGTTGAACAAATGGAAAAGCAAGCAGACGGAACATTTAAGATCACTACAAACCTCGATACTCATTTCTCTAAATCAGTGATCATTACTGCTGGAAATGGAGCCTTTCAGCCTCGTAAACTAGAATTGGAAGATTCAACACAGTTCGAGGATAAGAATTTGCATTATTTCGTGAATGATATGAACCGATTTAAAGGAAGAAAAGTGGCGATTCTGGGCGGTGGGGATTCTGCTGTTGATTGGGCCCTTATGTTAGAGCCGATTGCTGAAAAGGTAACATTGATACACAGAAGAGATAAATTCCGTGCCCATGAGCATAGTGTAGAAAAATTAGTGAATTCCTCTGTTGAGGTCAAAACACCTTATATTCCCTCCGAATTGGTAGGAACAGATCACATTACGCAAATAGTTTTAGAACACACTAAGACTCAACAAAAAGAAGTGGTTGACGTAGATGATTTAATTATTAATTACGGCTTTGTCTCTTCTCTTGGAGCGATTAAAGAATGGGGTCTAAACATCAATAAAAATGCAATTATCGTTAATTCCAAGCAAGAAACAAATATTTCAGGCATATACGCTGCCGGGGATATTTGTACGTATGATGGAAAGGTCAAATTAATTGCTTCCGGATTCGGTGAAGGTCCTACGGCAGTTAATAATGCTAAAGCCTATATTGATCCTTTGGCGAAAGTTCAGCCGCTCCATAGTACTTCATTATTTGGATGACCTCTTTCTAACAACAAGACTTTTCTGAAGACTAAAGTACATAGGCTGGGTCCCTGAGATAAAAGTGATGGATAGGGGATCTCGATTTTCTAGGTTAAAATCGAAAAAAAGTTAAGTTTGATATATTCGAGGCTTTACATGTTTTGTTACTTAACAAGGGAACAGGTTAATATGACTGTTATAATTAAAAGTCGAATTCCTCAACAGTTAGGAATTCGACTTTTTAGATTGGTTTAAGTATCGCCTCTATAGCGATTTTTCATAATATTAATCTTTATAAAAGTTACAGGAAATACGGATTAAATAAGCACAAGGCTTCTTAGATAAGGTTATGATAAGTTATATAAGGGGGAACGCCCCATCGCCAAAAAAGAAGTTTAAAAGGTGAAATGATCCTATATTAATAGCCCCGTTTCTCGGTATCATAAAAGAGAAATGGGGCTTTTTAACACCGATAAGTATCATTCATTTTACTATAATTACCTGGCTTCACAGCAATTACCCAACCAAGAATCTTACATATTGTTAAAATCATCATCATTTTCTAACGTTTTCAAAATATGCTTAGTCAGAATGGAGGCATCCGTGTTTTTCCATACTGCCGATATCGAACTGGTTAATTCCGAGTTATCGATGTTCAAGGCTTTTACTTGGCTTTTTCCCAACAAACTCACCATATCTTCCGGCATGAGGGCTACGCCTAAGTTATTGGATATTAGATTGGCAATCGTCAGTAATTCAGAGCCTTTACATAATTCTTTAGGTGAAAATCCAGCCGTCAGACAAGCCTTTTCCAAAAGGAATTGAAGGGAATGCGCTTGAACGGCATCATAATGGATAAAAGGTTCGTCTTTTGCTTCGTATAAATGTATGGCCTCTTTTTGGGCTAGTGGATGATCCATGGAGACGACTAATTGTAAAGGGAACCTCATGAATTCAATCATGCTTAATCCTTCATTGGCGATGATGTCACTGTGAATGGGCGTTCGGATGAAACCGATGTGATAATTTTGTTGGTTTACGAGTTTTACTGCTCTTGAAGATGTTGTTTCATGCACGTAAAACTCTGTTTCCGGGTATTGCCCCACGATCTTTTTCAATAATTTTGGGATATATATACTAGCTGCAGAGGGTACGGTAGCAATCTTCAGTTTAGGCTTGGGGATGGTTTTGTTTTCAACTATGTAATTCACTGTTTTCTCGATATCTTCAAAGGAAGGCGCAAGCTTTTTATAGATGTATTCTCCTTCTTCTGTCAATGTAATTTTTCTTGTCGTTCGATTCAATAATTTAAAGCCTAATTGTTTTTCGAGGGATAAAATCTGTTGGCTAAGTCCGGGCTGGGATATATGCAGGGTTTTGGAAGCCTCACTGAAACTAAGATGGTTAGAAACCTCTATGAAATAGCGGAGGGATAGGTAATTCAAACAGTCACCCACTTCAGTCGGATTTGAAAATACAAGGTTAAGAAAATTTCCTCTCAAACAAAAGCTGAAATTTTATAACATCTACTTATAAGTTTATAACAATAATATATTTCTAAAATGGAAGAGTCAATATTATCCTTAAAGAAAGGAAGAATAGGTAATAAAAGGTAGAATATTACTATTGGATAGCGGATTTTCCTTGTTTTTAATAGGTGTTTATACATATTTATGCTTGTTATTCTTATTTCTTTAAAAAAATTCAAATCAATTACTAGTCCTTTTTGATTATATGTCTGATTTTGTAAAAAAAGGGAAAGTGAGGCGGTCGGTAGAATAATAACACTATCATCTCCTGCGGATGAAGAAAACATATGAGGGGGGAATTTTATGAAAAGATTTCATAAGTGCTTTTTATTGGTCATGATTTTGACGGTCACCGGTATTATCACAGCTTGTAAAGACAGCAATGAAGGTGCTTCAGGCAGCGGTAAACAAAACTTGAGCCTGTTGACAGGTGGAACGGGAGGTACATACTATCCGCTTGGAGGACAAATTGGAAAAATCATTTCCGATAAAACAAAAGCGAATATAACACCTCAGACATCTGGCGCCTCAGCCGAAAACATGGAAACATTAAGGGTTGGAGAGGCTGAAATCGCCTTTTCGCAAACGGATATCGCGGCATATGCACTTGAAGGAACAGAAATGTTCGATGGGAAACCCATTGACAATATAATGGCGATCAGCTCCTTATATCCTGAAACTGTTCAAATTGTAACGACTGCGAAAAGCGGAATTAAATCAATCGAGGATTTAAAGGGTAAAAAGGTATCGGTAGGTGCTCCGGGTTCTGGTGCATACATTAATGCCATGCAAATCCTGGAGATTCATGGTTTGTCCGAAAAAGATATTAAAGGGCAAAATCTATCTTTTGATGAGTCGACCGAAGGAATCCAAGCAGGCAATATTGACGCAGCCTTCATTACGGCAGGTACGCCAACTGGTGCAGTTGAGGCGCTGTCCGTCCAAAATGATCTTATGGTACTGCCTATTGCAGAGGACAAAATTAAAGCATTGGTTAAAAAGTATCCATACTATGCTGAAGATACAATTCCAAGTGGAACGTACAAAATCAAATCCGATGTGAAAACAGTTGCTGTTAAAGCGATGTTAGTGGTTACTAAGGATCTTGATGAAGATTTAGTTTATGAAATGACTAAAGCTGTTTATGACAACACAGATCAAATCACACATGCAAAAGGCAAGTTCCTTACAGCAGAAACTGCACTTGAAGGATTAGGGGATATGGAAGTGCATCCTGGAGCAGCAAAATACTTTAAAGAAAAAGGTGTTTCCAAGTAATGCAATTGGGTCGGTAGCTCGCTTTATGTGGTCTATCGGCTTCATTTTTTTCTAAATGGGACACTGGTTTTGAAAGGGGTACCTATGATATTCAAGAAATTCATGGCTTTTCTTATACCTCTGCTCATCACTTTTTTATTCTTTTTTCCTTATAAGCATGTAATAGCCTTTTCCTTCGAGGACCAAGGGGAATTAGTCGCATACTTTCCTTTGAAAAAAGAAAAAGAATTCAAGATTAAATATACACACTCCATCCACCTCACAGATGTTTTGGAATCATATCGGTTATCGGATAAGCAAATCGAACAAACGGAACTTGCCTATGATGACTTTGCTGTCGGTATGCCTTCCAATGCAGAGGGTGAGGAAGTGTTTGAAGTAAAAGACGGTACCTACTTCATAAAAAATATGCAACGTACATTCACATTTATAGATTTACGGGTAGGACAAGTTAAAGCCAATCATCGATTAATATATGATGGAAAAACATACACATTGGCAGACTTCATGGAACCAGGCACATGGGTCAGGATTTCATCGGAAAGAATTTCATTGTGGGAACAGTTGAAGGGAGTGAAGATTAGTGGCTGATAATGAAAAAATCAAATATTTAACCGAAGCAGAGCAGCAGGAGTTATTGGAAAAATATGATCCAGAAGCCGGGACAAGGAAATTAACTGGTGTCTTGGGCCACATTGCGTTTTTTGGACTCCTGGCTTTTTCGCTATTCCAATTATATACTGCCATATTTGGTGTTTTTACAGCCCAAATCCAACGGACGATACATTTAGGGTTTGCACTCTCCTTAGTATTTTTACTATTTCCTGCAAACCGGAAGAAGCGTGAAAAAGGAAAGTTTCAAATTGCCTGGTACGATATCATATTAGCAATCCTTAGTATTGGGGTAGGTGCATATTGGCCCTTATTTTTCGAAGATATCGTCATGAATGTAGGGCGTTTAGGCGTATTGGATTTTGCTGTCGGTTTTATGGCCATTCTGCTGGTTTTGGAAGCGACCAGGCGTGCAGTTGGTCTTCCTATCATGGTCATTGCTATATTATTCATTTTCTATGGAATTTTTGGACAGTATATGCCAGGATTCCTTGCTCATCGCGGTTTGACTCTGGAGCGTCTGGTGCAAACGATGTTCTTCTCGACAGAGGGCATTTTGGGTACTCCGTTAGCGGTGTCATCGACATTCATCTTCCTATTTTTACTGTTTGGATCATTTCTGGTGCGAACAGGCGTCGGTCAATACTTTAATGATCTCTCTACCGCCATTGCCGGCAGAAGGATAGGGGGACCTGCAAAGGTTGCGATTTTTTCAAGTGCTCTTCAAGGAACGATTAGCGGAAGCTCTGTGGCTAATGTGGTCACATCAGGAGCATTTACGATACCTATGATGAAAAATCTTGGATATAAGAAGGAATTTGCCGGGGCGGTAGAGGCGGCTGCTTCAACAGGCGGGCAATTGATGCCTCCGGTAATGGGGGCAGCGGCATTCTTAATGGTTGAGTTCATTGGGAATGGAATTACGTATTGGGATATAGCAAAGGCGGCTGCGATTCCAGCTATCCTTTATTTTTCAGGAATTTGGATCATGACCCATTTTGAAGCGAAACGTCTTGGGCTGCGAGGGTTAACGCAAGAAGAGATGCCAAGTAAAAAGGAAGTGTTCGGCAAGCTTTATTTACTAATACCGATCCTTGCCATTATTTTATTGCTCATGATGAATATCACGGTTACACATGCAGCACTGTATTCCATCGCCATCTCGGTTCTTGTAGGTTTCATAAACAAGGATGTACGCATGAAATTCATCGATATCATTTATGCATTGGTGGATGGGGCCCGAACAGCTCTTGCAGTGGCCGCTGCAACAGCAGCAGCAGGCATTATTGTCGGTATCGTCACGAAAACTGGGCTAGGACTTAAGCTTGCTAATGGCTTGATTGATTTAGCTGGTGGATATTTGATTCCAACTCTGATGCTCACTATGGTAGCGGCACTTATATTAGGAATGGGTTCACCTACGACCGCCAATTATGTAATCACATCGACGATTGCAGCGCCTGCGATAATTTTGCTTGGTGTTCCCGATCTATCTGCACATTTATTCGTTTTCTATTTTGGCATTATAGCAGATATAACTCCTCCAGTTGCTTTAGCGGCATTTGCAGCGGCAGGGGTAGCGGGAGGCGAGCCGATAAAAACGGGGATTGAGTCATCGAAACTTGCCATCGCTGCATTCATCATTCCATATATTTTTGTTCTCTCCCCGCAAATGCTAATGATCGATACAACTTGGATGGAGGTTGCATGGGTCGTACTTACAGCAATGGCAGGCATGATTGCAATTGGGGCGGGTGTCATAGGTTACTGGATGAGGGGAATGAACTGGTTAGAAAGAGTCCTCGCCGTAATCGTAGGTTTACTATTGATCTACCCTGAAACGGTATCGGACATCATTGGGATATCCGCTTTTATCGTGTTGCTGGCTTTACAATATCTTTGGAAAAATGACAATCACGACAGCTCCAAGATCTTGGAAAATAACCAAAGTATTGAGAAAAGTTGACCCTGCGAATATCAATCCGGAAGTAAAGGGTAGAGCTTAACCATTCGGGGGGGGTGATTTTTTGAAGTGAAGCATCATCGAGAATGCAACGAAAATGGGAATGTGCTTACTGTTTTTTATCGAGACAACCAGCATATTCCTACAAGAGAATTCTGCTCGTATATCCACTTGCCTTATGATAAAACCCAATTTGTTTTATTTTGAAAGGAGACTAATTCATGAAATTTTTAAAAAGTTTTATTTTAGTTACTTTCAGTTTCTTTTGTATGATCACACCGGCTTTTGCAAGTGTTCCTGGAGTGGATGGGTCAATGGGAAAGGGTTTTACAAATGGAATCGTATCAGTTTCTCATCCGTTAGCAGCTGAAGCGGGTATAGAGATACTAAAACAAGGCGGAAATGCAGTCGATGCAGCGGCAGCCATTCAATTATCGTTAAATGTGGTTGAACCAATGATGTCTGGAATCGGCGGCGGTGGTTTTATCATGATTTATAATAAAAAGGAAAATAAAATAACGATGATCGAAAATCGCGAAATGGCACCTCAAAATGTTACGCCTAAACTTTTTTTAGATGAAAAGGGAAAACCTATTCCTTTTAGTAAGCGGCATACATCCGGGAAAGCGGTTGCAGTTCCTGGGACTCTTATGGGGGTGGAGACTTCTCTTGAGAAATATGGAACATTGAAATTATCACAAGTCATAGGCCCGGCCATTAAACAAGCTGAAGAAGGGGTAAAAGTCAATTGGGCAACAGCACAATATATCGATGAAAATGTAACAAAGCTTAAAAATAACCAATCGGCTGCAAAAGTTTTTGTACCAGACGGAAAGCCGTTGGAGGAAGGAGACACCCTTGTTCAGCCAGATCTGGCAAAGACTCTTAAGTTAATAAAAAAACAAGGTTCTGACGTTTTTTATAAAGGTGAAATCGGGGAAGCGCTTACCGAAGAAGTTCAAAAGCGTGAAGGAACGATGACAACTGAGGATTTGGAAAACTATGAAGTGAAGGAAAGAGAGCCGATTAAATCGGAATATAGGGGATTTGAAGTGGTAGGGGCAGCTTCACCAAGCTCAGGCAGTCTGACTGTTCTGCAAATTCTGGAGCTTATGGAAGGATACGATGTGCAAAAGATGGGGGCCAACTCACCTGAGTATCTTCATCATCTAACCGAAGCCATGCATCTTGCTTTTGCCGATCGCGCTGCTTATATGGCGGATGAAGATTTTTATGATGTACCAACAGAGGGACTATTAGATGAAGATTATATTAAAGAAAGAAGAAAACTCATCAATCCAAATAGATCAACAGCTGATGTCAAAGCGGGCGATCCATGGAAGTATGAGGGCAAAGAACCCACTGCAATGAAGATGGTAAAAGAAGAGAAAACCCCAATCGGACAAACGACTCACTTTTCTGTAATGGATAAGTGGGGGAATATGGTTGCTTATACGACTACAATCGAGCAAGTATTCGGATCTGGTATCATGGTACCAGATTATGGGTTCATGCTAAATAATGAAATGACGGATTTTGATGCCACACCGGGTGGAGTTAACCAGGTGGAACCAGGAAAAAGACCAAGAAGCAGTATGTCCCCGACCTTCGTATTAAAAGATGGCAATCCTTTCATGGCCGTTGGTTCACCAGGAGGAGCGACGATAATCGCATCGGTATCTGAAACGATCATGAACGTGCTTGATCATAAAATGCCCATTCAAGATGCCATATATGCGCCACGTATTTATTCTGCTGGTTATCCGACAGTAAGATGGGAACCGGGAATTGAACAAAATACAAGGCTTGAGTTGATGGCTAAAGGCCATGTTTATGAAGAAAAACCGCAACATATCGGAAATGTGCAAGCTGTTATTTATGATTATGAAAAGGGAAAAATGTATGGAGGAGCCGATAATACGAGAGAAGGAACTGTTCAAGGTGTGTATGATGTTTCTCATAAATCGAAAAAGCCGAAAGAAATAAAAGAAGAAAAAAAGGGACCGTTTACCTTAAAAGTGAATGGAGCCGTTTATCCTTATACAGCTGATCAAATGAAACTGATCGATGATAAACCCTATATCCAATCAGATAAATTGCTACTAGGTTTGGGTGTAATCCAAACAAGGGATTTAGAAACATTTAAACCAGATAAAAAATCGTATCTACCTGTGTTAGGAGTAGCGAAATCATTAGGGTATAAAACAAGATGGAACGAAAAAGACAAAGAGGCACTATTGGAAAAAGATCCGGCGGATATTGAGGATCCGGACGAAGATGGCAGTGTCACGAATTGATTGCTTTTCTAAGTCCGCTCGGGAACTTGATTACTAAATGAACCTAAACTTGACAACCCCGGACTTCTCTATGTAAAGAGAGGTCTGGGGTTGTTTTTTAGTCATATGAAATAGTAGAGAGGTAGTCAGCCAGTTGAACGAAGGTTCCTGAAAAGCCCTCCTGAACCGTTTCCTCCTCGGTTGGGGATACAGGTGCCCAATCACCGTAAGTATTGTTTTACCTACATGCTCGGTGAATGTAAAAGTATTGAGAGTTTCCAATGGCCAGTTGTCGTTAAAAGGAGCACGTACGATGTTACCCATTTCATCAGAAAAGAAAGAGGGGTAAACGAGTTTATCTGGGGCATTTACATGATAAACAAATTTGACCCACATTACATTACCATCAGGAGATGCCTGGCTGTAATGGCAAACACCTTCCTGGCGAAGCTCGAACTTAGAAATATCAAAAGCCCATCCTTTTGGGCCCCGCCAGTTCTGCAGATGTTCTGATTCGGTAAAAGCCTTAAATACAAGCTCGCGAGGAGCATTGTTTTTGGAAACATTTTATTCCTCCGATATTTCAGTTAATGTTCCAAGCTGTCGAGTCTTTCTCCCATATTTCACAATACTGTTCAAACCAAAAGTTTAATGCTAACGGGCTCTGGACGAAGCTTGTAAATTCGACGAATTGCTTCCGTATAAATTCCACTACTCCTGATTTATGAAGCCCGCTTATATATTTGGATGCCAATGGATGCCGAATCTAAAGTCGTTCTGCATATTTTCCCGCGGTGAAAGGGCCGTTTCTATTGAGTTCACTATTCCCACCCGAAGAGTAATTAATAATCTAGTATTCATCTTTACCCCACGATTTATTAGAATGATAGTCCTTTGTGTGAGATATAAACAAACAGGAATATTCCCGTCAAATAATATTGAAGAAATGTATTGTTGTCCTCCGAGGCGGTACCAAAAATATCCTTCCCCTAAAATGAAAAAATGAGCGCTGATCCTTGTTCCGGGATAGTGCTGCATTGTGGATATCATTATAAGTTTTGTTGATGAAATCACGTTCTATTTTTGGAAACCGTTTACCATGCTGTACGTCGAGAATATAACAATGCTATTTTTGTGCATAATGATATAGGTTTAAGTTTTATTAAAAAAGAACGATCAGAAGTTTTTATTTGAAAACAGAACTGACGTTCGTGTATGCTTGTAACGATGATAATCTTGGTACCGGTTATTATTAAGGAATCCAATCTTGATTCAAAGGAGAATGAAAATGATTAAACCATATTTAATGTTTAACAGAGAATGTGAAGAGGCTTTCAAATTTTATATCGAGGCTTTTGGCGGGGAACTTATTGCTATGCAAAAATATAGTGAGATCCCATCAAGTCCAGACTTTCCTGTTGAAGAAAGTGATAAAGACCTTGTTCTTTACTCACAATTAAGATTAACAGAAGATGGAGTTATAATGGGTTCTGATTCAAACCGTGAATTGAATGATAGTGACAAAGTGGTTGTAAGTGTGGAGCTGAACTCGGTGGAACAAGCTAGAAAGGCATGGAACACATTAAAAGAAGAGGGATCTATACATATGGATCTTCATGAAACATTCTTTGCGAAACTTCACGGTTCGTTGAAGGATAAATTTGGTGTTTCATGGATGTTTACTGTCAATTAATCTAAACCAGAAGACATCCTTCTTTGTAAAGTCGTTACTATTATTTGGGAAGGTGAAAATTTTAAAAATTCTCAATAAAGCTCGGACGCTTTAATGGAGTATCTAAAAAATCCCGATTTCTTAATACTAAGAAACCGGGATTTTTACTATTGGAGTTTATTAAGGTTGTACATCCGTATTTTCCCTTAAGCTGCAATAAATGATTGGATATTTGGAAATCATTTATGTGAGTTGTCTTGTAAAATGGGGTTTTCTGACTTTGCATTTACTACAATTGTGGTCATGAAATTACATTGAAAAAAATGAGAAACTGTGTTAAATTTATATAGATACACCAATTTAGTATTTTGTATAAATTATACCCTATTATAATTATACAACATAATTTCCTTCTCAGTCAAACCTTTTTTATTTTTTTAAAGGAGTGTTTGATAGGAACATGGAACTTCAGTAGGAGCAAGAACGACCGGACAGCGTTAATGGTTGATCACATGAACAATTTTCATATGATTGTCTTGGTATTAAGCGATAAATGGGAGGGAAAGAAATGAAACCATATGTACTGGAGTTTCGGGAGATCGATAAAACAAAACAAATGGTGGTCGGTGGCAAAGGGATGAATTTGGGCGAATGCTCGAGGATTGATGGAATTCTTGTACCAGAAGGATTTTGTGTTACTACTGAGGCATTTAAAAGAGTCATTGGGGAAAATGATGAGCTTCATCAATTACTCGATCAGCTTGCAGTACAAAAAGTGGACGAACGAAAAAGAATAAGTGAAATTAGCAGGAAGATTCGTGATCTGATTGAGGGAATCGAGATCGACAAGGGGATCGAAGAAGATATCGACCGATGTCTCTTAACTTTTGGCTTCGAGCATGCATATGCTGTTCGTTCTAGCGCTACAGCCGAAGATCTTCCATTTGCCTCCTTTGCAGGTCAACAGGATACCTATCTAAACATCAAAGGAAAAGATTCAATTTTACAACATATTAGTAAGTGCTGGGCTTCACTATTTACTGATCGTGCCGTGATTTACCGAATGCAAAACGGATTTGACCATCGCAAGGTTTATCTGTCTGTTGTTATTCAAAGGATGATTTTTCCACAAGCTTCAGGAATACTATTTACAGCTGATCCAGTTTCCTCAAACCGCAAGGTGCTTTCGATCGATGCTAGCTTTGGGCTGGGTGAGGCACTTGTCTCTGGCTTAGTGTCTGCGGACAATTATAAAGTGCAAGAAGGTAGGATTGTGGAGAAGAAGATTTCTGCCAAAAAGTTGGCTATATATGCACGAAAAGAAGGCGGAACGGTGGAAAAGGAAATTGAGCCGGGGCAGCAGGTTTTATCGACCCTATCAGATGAGCAAGTGTTGGGGCTTGAAAGGATCGGCAGAAAGCTTGAAGCGCATTTTGGCTGTCCGCAAGATATCGAATGGTGTTTGGTTGATGATACAATTTATATTGTCCAGAGCCGTCCAATCACTACTTTATACCCCATCCCAGAAGCGAATGATCAAGAGAATCACGTTTATGTATCTGTCGGTCATCAACAAATGATGACGGACGCCATGAAACCATTGGGATTATCTTTTTGGCTGTTAACGACTCCTGCACCCATGCGTATAGCTGGCGGAAGGTTGTTTGTTGATGTCACACATATGGTGGCTTCACCTGAAAACAGAAAAATGTTAGTAGAGGCCATGGGACAACACGACCCGCTCATGAAAGACGCACTCATTAACATAATAGAGCGAGGGGATTTCATAAAATCTGTACCAAATGATAAGAAAGAACAGAGTTCCGGTAAAAGCAATAAAAGTGTGCCGTCTGCGGATTCTAGGGCACAAATTGAAAACGACCCGACAATCGTTTCTGATTTGATTAAACGTAGTCAAACATCGATAGAAGAATTAAAACAAAACATCCAAACGAAATCAGGTTCGGAGTTATTTGATTTCATTCTGGAAGATATCCAGATATTAAAGAAGATTTTATTTGACCCACAAAGTTCAGCTGTGTTTATGGCTGCTATAGATGCATCATCATGGATCAATGAAAAAATGAATAAGTGGTTAGGTGAAAAAAACGCAGCCGACACGCTTTCTCAATCTGTACCAAACAATATAACTTCAGAAATGGGTCTGGCCCTAATGGATGTCGCAGATGTGATACGTCCTTATCCAAAAGTAATTGATTATTTACAACAAGTAAAAGATGATAATTTTATGGATGAACTAGTTAAGTTTGATGGTGGTCAGGAAACTCAGGATGCTATCTATGATTATCTCGGCAAATACGGAATGCGATGTGCTGGAGAAATCGATATTACTAAAACCCGTTGGAGCGAAAAACCAACTACACTTGTCCCCGTGATTCTAAGTAATATCAAAAACTTTGAGCCTAATGCCAGCAATCTGAAATTTGAGCAAGGGCGACAGGAAGCTTTGAAAAAAGAACTAGAGATATTAGATCGATTGAAGCAATTACCAGATGGTGAACAAAAAGCCAAAGAAACAAAACGAATGATCAGTCTAATCCGGAATTTCATCGGTTATCGGGAATATCCAAAATACGGCATGGTTAACCGCTACTTCGTTTATAAGCAGTCTTTACTCAAGGAAGCCGAACAACTCGTACAAGCCAATGTTATTCATGAAAAAGAAGATATATATTATCTCACTTTTGAAGAACTTCTTGAAGTCGTACGAACAAATAAACTAGATTACCAGATGATCAGCAAACGAAAAGACGAGTACAGATTATATGAAAAACTTACTCCACCACGGGTTATCACGTCTGATGGTGAAATCATTATAGGGGAGTATAAACGAGACAATCTCATGGCCGATGCTATTGTAGGTCTACCGGTTTCTTCCGGAATTATAGAGGGCAGAGCACGCGTCATCCTAAACATGGAAGATGCAGATCTAGAAGATGGAGATATACTGGTTACAACCTTCACCGATCCTAGCTGGACACCATTATTTGTATCCATAAAAGGACTCGTCACCGAAGTTGGCGGGCTGATGACCCATGGAGCAGTCATCGCGCGTGAATATGGCTTACCTGCCGTTGTCGGTGTGGTAAATGCCACCAAGCTGATAAAAGATGGGCAACGTATTCGAGTAAATGGAACAGAAGGTTATATAGAAATACTATAATTCATTACATTTCTATCATAAAGAAGGACATTCGAATTAGGAGAATCATTGAAATCATGATGCTTTGCGGTTTTTGGCAAAGCCCCCTGTCACTAGGTCATATAAGGGGGCAGTAACTGAAAATTGATACTAAAGTTTAGTAAGATCAACTTGAGATCGGGCCTTCTGTTAAAGGTCGCTTTTATATGATGCAAAGCCCAATTTCTCTCTTTGCAACACCGAGAAATTGGGCTTTTTGTGGATTTTATTTATAGGCAAAATCGATACGCCCTTGCTAAATCTACTGGCTTGAGCAGCAATGTCAAACGGATACAAGGAAGATATTCTCCAACAGATATATCTGTCAATATCATAAATGTACGCTGACCTTCTATAGAAATATTAAATTTTTGTATTGGTAATTATACATTATCTCTATTATAATTTTTAAGAAAGATATTTCGGAATTTTTAAAATAAAGGAGAAATTATGTATACTCACCCGACTTTAAAATATTGGAATGGAAGAATTGATTCCCAAACTGACCTGGACAGCTTCAGATACCACCAAAGAGTGCGCTTGGCACCCATTTCGGAATTAGACACCTCTTCCAATGCATCACGAACTTTTGGACTGATTGGCTTTAAATGTGATGAAGGCGTCAAAAGGAATAAAGGCAGGGTTGGTGCTGCCGAGGGTCCTGATCATATTAGGCAATCGTTGGCAAAATTACCTTGTCATTTACCTTCCCAAACCGAGCTGGTGGATGCTGGCGATGTAATATGTGAAAGTACAGAGATGGAAGCCGCCCAATCTCAACTGGGATCAGCTGTTGCCCGGATTTTGGAGAGTAAAGCGATTCCTATCATACTTGGGGGAGGTCACGAAACCCTGTATGGCCATTATCTTGGGATTAGGAAATCCATTGGACCAAAAGCTAGACTAGGGATTATTAATATTGACGCTCACTTTGATATGAGACCTTATGAAAATGAAACTTCATCTGGCACGATGTTTAAGCAGATTTTGGACGAAGATCAAAGTTGTGGCTATTTATGTATCGGAATTCAGAAGCAGGGGAATACGAAGGCACTGTTTGAAACTGCAGAGAGGAGTAATGTCGACTACATATTGGAAGAAGATTTGTCATTATACGAAATGGATGAAACGAAGCGGAGGATAAATGAATTCGCTAAGGAAAATGACTATATCATGCTTACATTATGTACGGATGTTATTGATTCAGCCTACGCACCTGGGGTAAGTGCACCATCGCCGTTTGGACTGGATCCGAAATTGGTCCGTGCCATTATTAGGCATATCGTATCGAATGAAAAGATCCTCTCATTTGATATCTCTGAAGTGAACCCTTCATTGGACGAAAATAATAAGACCGTTACATTGGCAGGGCATTTAATAAATGAGGTTTTGCTGCATTTTAAATAATGGACATTGGATGGCGGCAACTCCAATTACGGTCTTCCCAGAAAGAGCGTTTCTTTTCGTATCGACTGTTGGGGCTTTCCTTAATGTTATCTTCAATATTGAAGCGAAAAACCTTTAAAGCCCCCAGACTGTCCATGAATCATTCATGGACAGTTTTTTGCGCCTCCTTCACAAGGGTTCATGGTCCTTGGCATTGCTTCGTTCGACTAACCATTTAAAGTATAAAGGCATGTGGATTTTCCATGCCTCTGCTAAGTTCAATACTGATACTTGTGGGTTTTTGGTTTATAATAACAACCATCTAGCCTTTTGAGGAGGGATTCCATGAATGAATATAAAGTAACGGTCAGGAATGGCAGTACCTTAATTTTGTCGGAAATCATTAAAGCTGAAGATGAAAGAGAAGTCCTTGGCACTCTTTTGATTTCCAGCGAATTATTTAATCAACCATTTACTGATATCAGGATTTTAGAAAGCTGATTTGTGCCTGCCCATTCCATTTGATACACTGTAATAAATCTTAATACGGTGGCGATATAATGTGTGGACGTTTCACTCTTTTCACTGACATAGAAGAAATAAAAGAACGGTTTGATATCCAAGGGTCATTTGATGAGGAATACCAATTCAGCTACAATATTGCTCCCTCCCAATCCGTGCTCTCCGTCATTAATGACGGGGTAAGGAACCGGCTTGGATATCTTCGGTGGGGACTCATTCCTTTCTGGGCAAAAGACGAAAAAGCGGGCTACAAAATGATCAATGCCAGAGCGGAAACCATTGCTGAAAAAGCAAGCTTCAGGAATGCGTATAAGAAGAAGAGATGCTTGATAATCGCTGACTCTTTTTATGAATGGAAGAAGACACCAGAAAGAAAAATACCGATGCGGATAAAACTGAAGAATCATGCTCCATTTGGAATGGCCGGTCTCTGGGAATCCTGGAAATCTCCTGAAGGCATCAGCATCTATTCGTGCTCTGTTATAACAACTGTGCCAAATGAGCTAATGACCAGCATTCATGACCGCATGCCTGTCATCCTAAAACCAGAAGATGAAAAAGATTGGTTGAATCCTTCCATTAATGATCCTGCATATCTGCAACAGTATTTAAAATCATTCGATTCGGAACAGATGGAAGCATTTGAAGTATCGACTGATGTAAACTCGACTAAAAATAATACACCTAACCTAATCCAACAAATTTGTTGAG
>NZ_JBYCZT010000027.1:0-45479 GCF_057586375.1 Peribacillus sp. SRI_006
AAGAGTCTCTTTTTTTTGCCTTGTTTTCATGGGGCAAGTCAGTTTAATAATATAAGAATTTTTTTTACCTTGGAAAATAGGTTGGATTTAGCCTTTTTTATTCAAGATGTTTTTTTTGATAGGCGATTTGTAATGGTATCTTCTTGTGGTGAAGTTTGCCGGATATAAAAGGCCAGTATGAATGCAACTATGGTCAAACCTGTTGCTATCATGAATGCATCATCCACTCCCATTACGCTGCCTTGTTTAATGGCCGTCGCCATTTGTGATGTATTATCCGGTGATATGTTCCTTTGAGATAAGATTTCCTGAACATGTTTCGTTCCTTGGTTTGTCATGATGGACACAAAGAATGCCATGCCAACGGCACCTGCCACCATTCTCAATGTATTGACCATCGCTGTGCCGTATTTATTTAGGCTAAGTGCCAATTCATTTAATCCGGCTGTGAAGATAGGCATCATCAGTATCGACATTCCGAACATTCTAATGGTATATACCCACACCACATAAGAATAGGACGTATCTGTTTGAAGCCGCGTTAAAAGATAGGTTGTAATGATAGTGATGGCAAGTCCGCTCACCGCAAGCCATCTCGCACCAAATCGATCAAACAGCTTACCTGTGATAGGGGACATGATCCCCATTAAAATCCCACCAGGCAATAGCATGAGACCGGATTCCATCGGAGTGAACCCACGGATATTCTGCATATAGATCGGCATGATTATCATTCCAGAGAACATACCCATGGTTGCGATGATGTTGATGATTGTCGTTAAAGTGAACATCCGATACCGAAAAATTCTAAATTCCAAAATAGGATGTGATACAGTAAATTGCCTCCAGACAAATAAAACTAAACTGATTCCTCCAACAAGGAACATCGTCAGTACTTCGGGACTGCCCCAGCCCTTAGTACCGCCAGTAGCAAATCCATATAGAACCCCGCCGAATCCGATAGTGGATAGAATGACACCCAGTTTATCGAGTTTAGGCCGGCTGGTTTTCCCTACTTTTTTAATGATGAAAATGGCAAAGATGAAGTCAAGCAGGGCAAATGGGAAAATGATAAAAAACAGAACCCGCCATGAATAGTTTTGGATAATCCATCCTGATAGCGTAGGTCCTACAGCCGGGGCAAAATTCATCGCGATACCAAATATGCCCATTGCGAAACCGCGTCTGTTAGGCGGAAATAAAGTGAAAATCACATTTGTGATCAACGGGAACAAAATCCCCGCACCTGCAGCTTGAACCACACGTCCGATCAATAAGACGGAGAAGCTGGGGGCAATTCCGCATAAAAAAGTTCCTATGGCGAAGAGTCCCATTGAAGCTAGATATAATTGTCTTGTATTGAATCGTTCCATTAAGAAAGCGGTAATCGGGATGACAATCCCATTGACCAATAAGAAGATAGTAGTAAGCCAATTCGCTGTTGCAGCTGATATGTCAAAATGAGTCATTAATTGGGGCAATGCGATATTAATTAAAGTCTGATTTAAGAAAGCGACTAGAGCACCAGCCAGCATCACCGCAAACATGGGACCTGTACGTACTTTAGTGATGGCTGTTTTGTCGTGATTCATTATTATGGCACGTCCTTTCCGCTAGGATAGTACAAATTGTACTGCCTGCTATTTTTTAAAGTTTTAGAAACTAATTCGTCTCACGAAGTATTAGTGTAAACCCACCTATATTTTCCGATAAAAATACAGCATTTAAGGAGATTCACCTCAATTACGGCTTTTTTGAGGTGTTTATTCTTTATTAACCACTCGCTTACAATATTTCAGGAAATCCCCCAGGTTAACATCCATTCTACAGGTATATCATATTTCAAACAATAATCACCCATATAATACTTACAATGTACCAGAGAAATTTGTTCACTAGGTATAATACTTTAACATTCTACCATTCGTATTAGCTAAAAAATAGTTAATTAATGTTGAACAATAAAATCACGACTTTTCTGTATTTTGCGAATAATTATTTTTTTAATATTCAAAATAATTATTGCAATCAATGTACTGGTTAATTATAATACAAAGCATAACAAATAAAAAGTCATTATGAGGGGGTGAAATAATTGAATATTGCAGGGATGAACATAACTTTTAGGCATTTCCCTTTTCATTATTTTTTGGATTGCATGGACAACCTTGGGATTAATAGCATTGAGTTATGGGGTGGGGAGCCACATTTGTATGTTTATCGAAACATATTAGGAAATATAAGGAGTTTGAGAAAGGAAATTAAGTCTAGAAATATGAAAATCATTTGCTATACCCCAGAACAATGTATCTATCCTTATAACATTGCATCCTCGGATGCTCATTGGCGAAAAAAAAGCATGGAATATTTTATGGAAAATCTTTATGCCGCGCTGGAGTTAGACACCAACATGATGCTTATCACTTCTGGAATAGGGGACTTTTCTATCTCACAAGAGGAATCATGGAAATATGCAAGTGACTCAATCTTTCAATTAACCAAAGTAGCTGAGATGGAAGGTTTGATTCTTGTTTTAGAGCCATTGACAAAGTATGAATCCAATCTGGTAATCGACTCAAAAGGGCTAAAGAAAATGTTAGAGGAAATCCAATCTACTTCATTAAAAGGAATGATAGATACGGTTTCCATGCATCTGGCGGGTGAAACACCTGATGAGTACTATTCCTTCCTTCCCGAATTAGGCCATTTTCACCTTATGGACGGAGATGGTCAATCAGATGCACATTTGGCACTGGATGATGGGGTTTTAAATTGGAGGGAATACTTAACAAGCCTTCAAAGCCATCGTTACAAAGGAAGTTGTACTTTAGAGATTATGGGATCAAATTATTATCAAAATCCAAGAGATGCAATCAAAAAATCAATTGAAAAAGTTAGGGAATTGGGAATTTAATCATCTAATTTGGAGGAACTCTTTATGAGTAATGGCACACTTACACGAAAACTGGGTTTTTGGTCTGCTCTGGCTATTGCTGTTGGAACTACAATAGGGTCGGGTATTTTTGTCTCATCCGGTGATGTTGCAAAGGCTGCGGGTACTCCTTCCATTTCCATTCTGGCCTGGATAATAGGCGGGGTGATTGCCATTCCACAAGTAATGGTACTGGCGGAGTTATCGACAGCATACCCCCAAAATGGAAGCGGTTACGTTTATTTGAATAAAGCTGGGTGGAGGCCTCTGGCATTTTTATATGGATGGGCCACTTTCTGGGCGTTAGATCCTCCATCCATATCGATTATGGCTTTAGCTATCGTTTCTTATTTAGCAACCTTTTTCCCATTTTTCTCTGGGGTCGCCGGGAAATTATTGGGTATTGCGATCATCCTGCTCATCACATCGATTCATTATCGAAGCGTGAAGGAAGGAGGTCTTTTCCAAGTCATTATCACGGCTATCAAGATCATTCCTTTCCTGATTGTCATTGTCTTGGGAATTATGTACATGAACCCTGATAACTTTGCTTATACACCAGGACCTGGTGCCCAAAATTCAAGTTTAATGGGTGGCGTATCCGCAACCACATGGGCATATACGGGAATGGCTGCGATTTGTTTCATGGCTGGGGAGTTCAAAAATCCAGGGAAAATACTTCCGCGGGCTCTTATTAGTTCGGTATTCATCGTGTTGGCTTTATATACACTGTTAGCCGTTTGTGTCATCGGTTTGATGCCGTTTGATGAATTAATCAACTCCAATGCGGCTGTTTCTGAAGCTGTAAAATATATTCCGGGATTATCTGATATTGCATCATCATTCGTGGCCATTACGGCGATTATTGTTATCTTGGGTTCGCTGAGTTCTTGCATAATGTTTCAGCCCCGCCTTGAGTACGCAATGGCAAAGGACGGACTATTCTTTCAACGTTTTGCAAGAGTTCATCCTAAATATGAAACTCCAAGTTTCTCTATCATCGTTCAGGTTGCGTATGCATGTATACTTGTGTGCTTCAGTAATTTAACTGTGTTACTGGGCTATTTCACACTGATTCAATTGGTAATTAACATCCTGGACTTTGCCGCTGTTTATAAATGCCGTAAAAGGGATGATTATAATCCAATCTATCGTATGCCAATGTGGAGGTTAACGACGGTTTTAGCTATTCTTGGAGCATCATGGCTTGCCTGGGGAACATTTACTTGGGCGCCTATTCAAGGAGTGATTGCAGCGCTGATCGTTATCGTAACAGGTCTGCCGGTATACTATTATTGGGAAAGGAAATATGGATCAAAGAAAAATAACGACAGCGATATCGTGGCTTAGCAGAATGATAAGGGAAGTTAGGCCTTCTTTTGATAAACCAAAAAAATTTTAAAATAAAACGATTGTGCAAATTATTATGTTTAGATATAATACAAGACATAACAAATAAAAAGAGGTAAAGGAGGAAGCTGTTAATGCTAAAGTTTGATGAGGAGTTATTTCTAAATCTTGTAGAAAAAGAGGGCCTTGCTTTTAGAGGCCAGATTGAAGAAATCGTAGATGGAATCACAAAAAGGGGCTACAGCAATATTTTCCTTATCGGTGCTGGCGGCACCATAGCCATGATGTATCCATATGAATACATTTTAAAATCAAATTCTACCATCGATGTCCATGCAGAAATTGCTGCTGAGTTCATGGTGATGAATCATAAGCATTTCAGCAAAGATTCAGTCTGCATTTTTACATCTGTATCAGGGACTACTCAAGAAACAGTTGCAGCGGCTGAGTATTGTAAAGAAAAAGGGGCCACTACAATCGCTTTAGTTGCAGAGCCAAATACTCCGTTAACACAAATTGCGGATTACTGTATAACGACCGGTTCTGAAACGCACTCTTTTGATACTTTCTTTATGCTTTTGTACATGGTCGTCTTCCGTTTCATGCATAACAACGATGAATTCCCGCAATATGAACAATTCACGAAGGAGGTCTCTCTACTTCCGCGTGCAATTCTAGATGCCGTTAAATCTTTTGACAAAAAAGCAGAGGAATTCGCCATTACACATAAAGACACGGATTACCACATGATGGTCGGCTCTGGTAACCTATGGGGAAACACTTATTCATATGCCATGTGCATTTTAGAGGAAATGCAATGGATCCAAGCGAGATCCATCCACGCTGCAGAATTTTTCCATGGTACGCTTGAACTTGTTGTTGAAGATACAAGTGTTATTTTATTAAAAGGGGAAGATGAAACTAGACCGCTGATGGACCGTGTAGAGAGATTTGTAGAAAAAATCTCAAAAAATATAACGGTTATTGATACCAAAAGCTTTGAAATGGAAGGCATCAGCGAAGAATTCAGAAAGCACTTTTCAGTTAGCATCAACTGGTCAGTATTAAGTCGAATCAGCGTATACCTTGAGCGTGAGAGAAATCATCCATTAACACTTAGAAGATACTATCGCCAAATGGAATATTAAGATAAGTGGAGCACTACTTAGTAGTGCTCTTAAGTTTAAAGAAAGCGGGGGAAAATGATGAGAACGGTTACAGTCGGAGATAACTGTATGGATGTTTATCAAAAGAGCGGGGAGGTCTATCCTGGCGGTAATCCTTTAAATGTGGCTGTCTATTTAAGAGGGTTAGGTGCTGAATCTGCTTATATCGGCTGGGTGGGCTCCGATCAATACAGTGAAAAAATGGTTAAAGCGATACAGGAAAAAGGTGTTGATATTTCTCATCTTTCGCGGAAAGAAGGAAAAACAGCTGTTACCTTTGTTGAAATGGTAGGAAATGACCGCAGGTTTGGAGAATACGATGAAGGTGTCATGAAACATTTCCGCTTAACGACGGAAGAACTCCATTACATTCAAACATACCAGCTCATACATTCAGGGATTTGGGGACATGCGGATAAGTACTATTCCTTATTTAAAGAAAATGGAATGCTCACGTCTTTTGATTTCTCAGATCAGCTAGATCACGATCTAGTGAAGACTTTACCGCAGTTTGTTGATTATCCTTTTTTCTCTTATACGAAGGATGATGCTTTTATCCGCCAATTTTTAAAAGATGTAAAAAATCAAGGATCTAAAATTGCGGTCGCCACTTTAGGAGAAAATGGTTCACTTGCCTATGACGGCATTCAATTTTATCAATGCGGTGCCGTTAAAGCGAATGTGGTGGATACAATGGGTGCGGGGGATTCCTTCATTTCCGGTTTTATTTATGGATTATTGAAAGGCCAATCTATCGAAAATTGCTTAGAATTGGGTACAGATTCTGCTGCGAAAACCATTAGCTATTTCGGTGCGTGGTGACTGGGACTGTAAATCATGTATAATAGGTAGTAAATAATAAATTTTGACGGATAAGGATGAATCTAATATGAATTTAAATCCTTCAACCCCCCAGCCACTATATATGCAAATAAGGCAAATGTTGAAGAATGATATTCAGAACGGTAAATACAAACCAGATGAACAAATCCCAACCGAAGCAGAGCTTTGTGAAACTTATAACGTCAGCCGCATCACCATTCGAAAAGCAATCGAGGAATTGGTGAAGGAAGGAACACTGACACGTATTCCGCGCAGGGGTACCTTTGTTGCATCTAATAAGTTTCATAATGAGTTGTTATCCATAAGTGGATTCTCAGAGTTTAGTCATCAGCTTGGGAAGATACCGAATTCCCGGATTTTAAGAAGTGAGGTCATAGCCGCACCAAAAGATGTTGCAGGTCATCTCCTCATTGAAGAAGGAAGCCCCGTTCTCGAACTGGAGCGACTCATGTATGTAGATGAGCGTCCGCTTTTCTACGATACCGCTCATTATTCGTTACTTCGTTTTCCGGATTTGGAAAAGAAGATTGCAAGGGATGAATCAACTTATAAGATCCTATTGGAAGATTACCATACCGAAATAGTCAGTAACGATAAAATTATAGACGTGATTGGTGCTACAAAAATCCATGCTAAATATTTAGAATGCGATATTGGCGCAAATTTATTTAGAATAGTGAAGATTGCTTTCGATGCAAACGACCAGCCTGTGCACCTCTCAACGTTCATGTGTGAAACCAACAAGGTCAATCTGACTGTTCATCGGGCAAAATAGGTCATGCCATTAATTTGGCATGACCTATTTAAACATCTAGTTTTGATTTTCCTCCTCCAAACTTTCTTCTTTGATCATCGCATTTAAAATATCCTTACAATTAAAACATAAGATATTCTTGTTATCTAAAAGAATACCGTTCAGAAAACCAGCCGTACAATACACATCATGTGCACAGCGAACACAAGAGCCAACTAGTTCATCCATCGATACATCCCCCTATTCAGGAAATGGTATATAGTTTGGTGTTCTATTTTGTATAAAGGTAAAGGCCAAAATCTTGCATAACGGAAGTGTGCCCCATTTGCCGTAACATGGTAGCTATATTGCCACGATGATATGATCCGTGAGTGACAACGTGTAATACCGATTCGGAAATGGTAGTTTCAAGCGACCCAGCATATGGGTTATCCACAACCATTACCTTTTCCATATCCTCTGTACTCAGAAGTGCTTTGTTTCTTTCGTACAAGTCTATAAATATTTTTTTCATTTCCTCAATACTTTTCTTTTCCACCTCTTTTTTTAATTCACTAGAAGATGCCATTGCTTCATCCATACTTATACCAGAGATAATATCAAACCACGTGTAATCTGTCAGATAAATGTGAGACAACACTTTTGATACCGACGAAAAACCACTCTGAATTTCCTTATGGTAAATGTGTTCTGGAAGTTCATTTAACCGATCGATGATGACTCCATTTGCCCATGCGTGATAGTTATACATTTCTAATACTGGCTCGGGGTGATTCATTAAAAAACCTCCATATACACTAGTTTTTTCGTATTGTACAATTTATGCAGTAAGAACAAAGTATTCAGGTTTATTCAATACAGCATATTCATTAATATGCTGTTCTATAATTTATATAACAATTCCTCCTTATGATTCTACGGGTATATGTGCTCCTCAAATGTAATATATATATAAATAAGGGGTTTTGAGATAATACGAGCTACGAACATATTGGTTATAAAATGAATAGATAGTGGAGCATCACATATAGGCTTTTTTTCTTGCAGGAAAATAGCTCCCAATATCGAACTCATAGTAAAGGAGATGGTAATATGAATCTAAGGATCAAATATAGGCTTTATATCCATGTAGACGGAAAACTTATTCCAGAACAGTATGACCGATACGAGATACTAAACGTCAGAGAAGGTATAGATCCCAATGATACTAAGGATTACCAAGAGCTTATTAAAAAATTGAGTAAGTCGATTAATCGGCCTTTAAATGAATTTGAAATAAAAAACTATGAAACAATGTAAGTGCATCCTTTCGGGGATGCTTTTTATTTGGAGAAGGAGAGGTGAATCAGGAAAATTTGAACTTTCAGCGTTATTTAATAAAACAAGAAAATGCCATTGGCAATTTAGAGGGACCAGTTATTAAACAGGCAGTGAAATAATCATGATGCACTAATATACAATTTGGTCAAAAATCACTGATAGAATAAGATAAAGCCACTCTCTTAATCGAAAGTGGCTAGTTAAAAGCGTTGGTTATTGAAGACACAATGAGTTGAATTAAGTATGAACTTATGATTTTTCGTCCTGCCGTGCATTTTTTTGTAAAAGATCACGGATTTCCTTTAAATATTGCTCGGATGCCGGTACCACTTCCAATACCTCTTCCTCGTTACTTTGTTTTTTTCTAATAAGCGAATTCGCTACCTTCATAAACATGAAAATCGCAAACGAAATGATCAAGAAATCAATCACAGCTTGGATAAATTCACCGTATTGAACTACTGCGTTTCCAACTGTAATCTTTAACGAAGAAAGATTGATCCCCCCTAATAAAATTCCTACTAGCGGTGTGATAATATTATTGACTAGTGATGAAACGATCTTCCCAAAAGCAGCACCCATCACTACAGCTATAGCAAGATCGAGAACGTTTCCTTTAGTTATAAACTCCCTGAATTCCTTTATCATCGTAACTACACCTTTCTTTTTTAATTGATAAAAGCATATCAGAAACATGGTGAAAATTGAATAGAGTAAGAGGTATCTATTATTTCCAAAGAGAGGACCACCCATCCGTTAAATCATTTGAATCCTTAAGTTTGTCGCAATGACGGCAGTCCGATCATAGAGGAAAGAACTCTGGCTTCCATTTAATAAACGTTAAAGATCCGTTATAATAGCAGGGACTTATTGTAGAAGGTTTAAGAATGGTCATGGAACAAAGCAAAAAAGTAATTGAAGGGCAGAGCGGGAACGACTAAGAGCCGTTTTCACCAACTTGAGGAAGGGGGTGAATATAAATGTATTCGTTTGGCGATAATTATATTATTGTACTACCCCCTAAGTGGTACTCCTCCATTGTTAAAAGCCCTTCTCTTAATCGAGAGGGCTTTTTTTGTTTAGCGCTTTGTTAAATAATTATAGGAGCTTTTGGACTGCAATTAGATTGATTTGCATTTTTTATACTTCTGTCCAACCAAAAATATCAGCGGGGAACCTATAATGCTTGGAAGAAACCAGAAAATTAATGGGTTCCATTGATTCAAGAAAGTTATATTGGATACATTCACTACAAGAATTGCTGTACAAATAGCGATATAGGAACCGAGCATCCCGCTTATATGAAAGGCAATCCAGTTGTTCCATTTCTTCTTAGCAGATACATAGCCTAAAAATGCGAAAGAATATGAAAATATCCCAATGAAAAATAAATATGCACTGCTATCCCAATTCAATATTGCCATTGTCAGGGATGTGACAAAGACTATAACATACGCACTGTGATAAATTTCACCACAAATTGTATGCATACCTCTTTTTTTCTTTGAAGACATAGCACCTATTCCACTAAAAAGACATATTGCTCCAGCGCAAATGTGAATGAACAGAATGATCTTAAAGATAAGCAACTTTCCCTTCGTTAAATAATCATTATCATAACGTAACAGAGTAAATATTTATTTTATTATAATATAAATATTTACCAAAAATATGAATATTAATTTGCAAAAAACAAAATCAATTTAGTCATGGCAGATTAGTTTCCATACAATGGAGCATCCTTTGCAATACGGTCAGGCGTTGTATGCGTTGCGGGAAATCGTCAGTGAATCTGGTTTTTATGTGTTAATTTCTATATTTGGAATAACTCAAAAGGGAAGTGTGTATCGTCCTTTTTAAGGAAAAAGGAGGATTTTACGTTTCGTTTGAAGAATGTTTTGACGAATGGGGGTGGAATAATTGCGACATGAAATTGAACAGGATTTAACTAAAGAAGATATTTTCAGAATGATTGTTAAGCACCTTGATGTATTTCCATTGACTAGTGTAGAGGCAATCAGAGAAGTGATCAGAAGTTCATTAAATCAAAGAGGCTTGATAGGGGGGATAACCAAACAAACAGGAGCCGCTTCTTTAACATTTAACCGGAAAATATCAGACCAAGATATCCAATTAATAAATGACTGTATTTGTGATCTATTAAATAGCCGCGTTATCCAACCTGGTATTAATGATGATAATCTGGATTTACCATGGATTTCTGTATCTGATAAAGAGAAACTTAAAACATTGGTGAACTCACTGTCTTAACTTTTTACATATAAAAGCCCTTCTCTAAATCGAGAGGGGCCTATTTAAGGTTAGAATTTCTTTATCCTTCATACTCAATTAATTGTATTTTAACCTGTAAGATGGGATTCAAACATATCAATAATTTCAAGGAAACGTTCGGCCTCACGGAAAACGTGATCAGCCAATAGTGGATGAATGATGCTCTTGATTTTGCATTCTTCAATTAAATCTCTGGCGGTTTTCTTAAAGTCTCGAAGTGATACGACGGAAACACGGTTCTGATCTAGAAATTGATCCAGAAGAGGGGCCGTTTGAGATTGCGGTTTCATGGACTCTAAGTCTACGGCTTGAAAGACTAATTGATCAAAATCATTACTAAAGTTTCGCGCCATATCCACCAGCTTTCTTTCCGATGGATCAAGGAGATGTCCAATGAATTTTGCATGATCCGCCATTATTCTTAAAAAGAAAACATTTTCTTTGATGATGGCATCTGCCAGTGGTTTCAATTTACCCTCATTTAATTCTTTTAATCGTTTTCTAAAATAATTGGCTTCTCTGCTTGTATGGTCAACTAAAAGTGGGAAGTTGTTTGCACCAGGCAATTTACAGGTGAGTATTAATCCTAATACCTTCCTTTTAAATAAAAATATGCCTGTAGCAGCTTGCTGCACCTCCGCGTTAAATCTCCTGATCTGTTCTGGATCAGCTTGATTTGTAAATGAATGGGATTGCTGTTCTATCCGTTCAAATAAAAGATAAAACTGATTAGCTTCCTCAATTAGCTGTGTATCTTCACATCTAAAACCTAGTCTTAGAAATAACGAGTGTTCCTTCATTATTCTTGACCAAAAACGAATCTCATCTAAAGAGCGTTCAACAAACATTCCAGAGTTTTTCCTCATATTGGCTTCCTGTGTGTTCTCACTCATAACTAATGCCCCCTTTTAACAAATCCATCATTAAAAGCATATTAAGGAGGGGGCATTATTATTCTGTTCAAATTGCAAATCGTATCATTACCGATATCCTTTTAACACCTCAAACCAATGAGTTTTTTTGTTTTCTCTTGTAGGAAAAATACCGTGATTCATCCATGTTCTTGAAGAAAAGTAAGCGAGTATAAAGGAGGGGATTTCGAACTGTGGGGTGTACAAAAACCCTGGACGATTGAGTCTTATCTAAAGGCTGTTTTCACATACTTTGTTGCTATTTACCAGGTAGTGAGTTGTGGTTGATTTCCCCTCCAGATGCTCGCTTTCCTTGGTGCGGGCGGTGAGCCTCCTCGGCGTAAACGCCTGTGGGGTCTCACCTGTCCCGCTGCTCCCGCAGGAGTCTCGCACTTCCGCTCCAATCAACCTTAAATAGTTTCGTTTAAAAACAACAATCTTTACGAAAAGAGCCTATCTAAAAAACCCTTAGACTTATATCATTCTAAGGGTTTCTACATTTAATTTATCCGTTTCAATAAGTTACAGTTGATAGTCATTTGTCACCAAGTTCGTTTATTTTTTTCGTAAGCTCATTAAACTTCTTATCGAGTTCTGTGTACGCTTTATCGTTTGGAGTCATAAAGCTAAGCTTTCCCAAAACTTCCTGCCTTTCTGTTTCAAGTGTTAATCGCAGTTCTTCCAAATTATCTCTTTTTGAGGATGTTGATTCATGCAATTGCTTTTGTATGCGATTATTCGAAATGACAAGTTTACTGCTTGTCGTTTTTTCGAGAAAATATCGATCATGCGAAACGACGATTAGCGTTCCAGTATACTGTGCTAAGGTTTCTTCAAGTTGTTCCCGTGAAGCTAAGTCCAGATGATTTGTCGGCTCATCCAAAATAAGCACATCTTTTTCTTCTAATATATATTCCATTAACTTACACTTCACCCGTTCACCCATACTCATATTCTTAATGGGTTCTGTCCAATGAGACGCCGTGAAGCCTAAATGCTTCATTAAAGTTTGAACGGTCCCTCTCGACTCGAATGTATCTTTATGAAAAAGCTGGGCGGGTGTTAGTTCAAGTGGTAAATCAAACACTTCTTGCGTCAGATAGCCTATTTTTGCAGATGGAGAAATCCATACATCGCCCGCAAAAGTTTCATGTCCAAGAATTATTTTTAATAATGTCGTCTTTCCGCAGCCGTTGGGGCCTATAATGGAAATCTTCTCACCATGCTGAATCGTGAAATTGACGTTTTTAAACAGTGTTCGCCCGCTAAAAGTCTTCGTTAAATTCTTAACTTCCAAAAAACGTTTTCCCGTCTTGTTTTTTGTTTTAATTGAAAAGCGTACAGTATATTCTGATTCAACAGGTTCAGCTTTTGCTTTTTCAAGCTCTTTTTCAAGACGCTTTTGTTTAGATTTTACCTGTGCATCCATTCGCTTCGCTTTCACGCGATAGTATTCCTTAACTCCTTCCTTTTTCGTCGATTGTGAATGGGCTTTTTTTGACCAAGAAGTAATTTCATTCATTTGTCCCTCGATCTGTTCAACCATTTTTTGCTGTTTTTCATATTCACGTTGTTGTGTAAGTCTTTTCTGTTTGCGAACCTCCATATAACTAGAATAATTCCCTTTGTGCTCAATTAGCTTTTTATCTTCAATCGACCAAATTTTCGTTACGACAGCATCCAAAAAATAACGATCGTGCGAAACAAAAATAATGGTACCTCTATAATTTTTTATTTGTTCATTGAGGAATCCTAAACTGGCCTCATCAAGATGGTTCGTCGGTTCATCTAATAGTAAAAGATCTGCACCTTTAGAAAGTCCTTTTGCTAGCCGGGCTTTGAGTTTTTCTCCTCCGCTTAATTGTGGGAAGTCATGGCTTGGTACATGCATTTTATCCAGTAATTTAACTTCGGTAGGCGTCTTATCTTCTGAAGAATGCGACTCGACTTCTTGTTCAACCATAAAAACTTTCAAGTCTTGTTGCAGCCATTGGATTTGTCCATGTGCAGGCTCTAAATCATTGTTAATTAATTGCAACAACGTAGATTTACCGGCACCATTTTTGCCAATGATACCGATGATTTCCCCTTGTTGAACACTAGCATTAACATTTTCAAAAATGTTCTGGTCCAATACTTCAAAGCTGATATTGGTTAATTTTAATAGTTCTTTCATATAATTATCCCTCTCCTTAAAGGGAGAATAAAAAAAATCCTCCCAGTTCATATGGAAGGATTAGCCGTACCTGTGCATTATCAAATAAGAGCTATTTTCATGATAGCTCTACAATTTATAGAAAATGGGCAGACTAATCCTATTTCGTATGATTTGAAATATGTGATTTCAAATTTTAAAAATAAGATTAGTTAATCATCGGCCACCCATCATCCCTTCTGATATTAATAAAATCAGTATAACATAAAATAATCTTTGAAAACAAAAGGAAGCTTTTCATTTATTGAAACAAATTATCTAGCCCTAATTACTGCTTTCTGAATGAATATTAGTGCCGGTTATCTTCTATAAGTAGAGGGGCCTTTTTTTATATCATTATCAACTAGTATTAAAACTTTTCCGGCCTTTATATCCGTTTCATAACTTTCTGCCTCTTTTTCTGAAATGCCTAATCCAATGAGAGTACCAGCCAATCCTCCAGTTCCTGCACCAACAGCCACTCCTGCCAGTGCTGAAACGATAGGTCCAGCAGCGAGCAGCGGTCCTATTCCTGGAATGGCCAATGCACCCGCGCCGGCAAGAAGGCCAGCCGTCCCGCCAATAACTCCACCTGTTGCAGCTCCAGTTGCTAATCCTTCTTCAGCCTTCGTACCCGTTTTTCTCTCGACCACTTTTGTTTCCTTCCGATCTTTGGCAACAACAGAAATTTCATCACGTTTATACCCTTGTATCAAAAGTTCTTCAACAACTTTTACCGCATCTTCACCGTTTTCATATATTCCTACCACTTGTTTACTCATTAAAGTCATCCTCCTTTAACTTCCATCTATTGTTCACCTCATAATATGAGTCATAAAAGGTTTATATTCGTTACGTTAAAATAACAATGTTAATAAGGATATTAGGCTTGGTGTCTCGATAGATTCAACACTTTTTTTTCGAATAAAAGGTTCAAAAGATGCAGTTAATATTTCTCCTGGAAGGGTATGGAGAGAGACATCATTTTTTAAAGTTGAATTGCTCTAATCCTGAAGAGGTTTAGGGTTATTTAATCTACATAATCGATGCTTGAGCTTTAAAGTAAGCAGGCTATGTTAGATATAGGGAGCGGGGTATTGATATTGGAGAAAGAAAAATAAAATAAACAACTCCCTGATACAAGCCGGATCAAAGATTTTTATAAAGAAGGAAAAAATATTAATGTTTTACTTGTATTATAACGGCAATAATATCCACAATTATAGTGTGGGCAATAGAACGGTATGTCTGCTAATTAGGTGTTAATAAAAACTGATACATAATGATAAAACATAGAAAAAAAGGATTATAATCATGTCCAATGGGTGAATCTTTTTTGAGAAAGGAGGAGGTCATTAATATGGAATATATCAAGGGAATCGATGTTTCACATTGGCAAGGTACTATAAATTGGGGGGAAGTTGCAAAGGCAGGCGTGAAGTTCGTTTTCATTAAAGCAACAGAGGGAACGAGTTATTCTAAGCTATCCTATTTCAAAGAAAATGCACCACTAGCATTGGCAGCGGGATTGAAAGTCGGGGCCTATCATTATGCAAAGTTTGCAACTGTTGCAGAAGCAAAGGCTGAGGCTGCTTATTTTTTAGATTCAATCAGCTCGTTTGCTTTAAATTACCCTGTTGTTCTTGATCTTGAGGAAAATAAAAAAAAGGCAAATAAAAAAACGCTGACCGATGCCGCAATCGCTTTTTTAGCAGCCATTGAAAAAGCTGGATACACGGCTATGCTGTATACTGGTAAATACTTTCTCGAAAATGATTTAGAGGAATCAAGGTTAAAGAATTACGCTTTTTGGATTGCCAGATACAACAGGACGTTGGGGCGCAGCACGGACATTTGGCAGCATTCTGATTCAGGTAAGGTAAGTGGGATCAGTACAAAGGTGGATTTGAATATAGCCTATAGGGATTTTACAAATACCATAAATACTTTTAGGACTGACGAACCACGTGCATTTAAAACTGAAACAATCTCAACTTATACTGTAACAAAAGGCGACACACTTAGCTTCATTGCAAAAAAACATAAAACAACCGTAAAATCGCTTGTCAGTCTAAACGGAATTAAAGACCCAGACAAAATTTATATCGGTCAAAAATTAAGGTTGAAATGAGCAAAGAAACTTTCAAAAGGTCAAAACAAGTAGGGGGAGCGGGTGTGCGAGACTCCTGCGGGAAAAGCGAGTCCAGGGGGAGACCCCACAGGCGCAAAGGCGCCGAGGAGGCTTCCCGGAACGCCCGCGGAAAGCGAATGCCTAGAGAGTAGATCAACGTACAATTTGTACAAATCCTTAATTTACTGTAGACAAACTGGCTCTTCTTATTAAGGAGGAGCTTATTTTAATGGATATTATATTTCTTTAAGTTCGTCTATTACTACGTCAGATCTTTCCTCTAATGGGCCTCTTAGATGTACTGTAGCTGTTCTTCCATCTTCATTTAAATTATCAATCCAAACTGAAGTGCCATTATATCTAACCTCAATGTCAGATGAAGACGAAAGAATCTGCTTTACACGCTTAGCATCCAAATAAATCCCTCCCTGTTAATTAGTCTTCCTATTATTTAGGGAAATCCTTGATTTTATTCATTTGATTAATGTTGCAACTAAATCATATAAGGAACAATGATGTTTACCTTTCCATGTTATCCGCCGTAGCTCTCTTTTTAATTAAGCTTGTATGAAAAGGTGGAAATTATTAACACTCAAAAATGAAAGTGGCTATGTTTTTGTTACGAATATCTCCGTACAATTGCAGACGCCAGGAACATCATAAAAATACATTGCGGAAATATCATTTAATGGAAGAATAGGAATTAAGTTGGTGCCTTTCGAAGTGCGAGGATATAAATCCTAACCAATTGGAATGAAGTCTAAGCATAAAAGAATATTATAGAGCTGACGGATGCTTTACTTTAAATAGGGAGTAAGCTAATTGGACGGAAGGATTGAATAAGGAAGAAGAGAAGATGGGACAATATTTGGAGGAGAAAGTGTTGTTGGGTTTGAAGTCATATACGCATTCTTTTACATGCTTTTAGGGGGGTATCATGGAACTATCGTTATTATTGGAATATGGCTGGGTGTTAATTATTCTAATTTTTTTAGAAGGTTTATTATCTGCTGATAATGCATTGGTTTTAGCCATAATGTCAAAGCATTTACCAAAAGAACAGCAAAAAAAAGCGATTAATATTGGGTTGCTTTTGGCTTTTATATTTAGGATTGGTGCAATCTTCATCATTTCGTACCTTTTCCATGTTTGGCAAGTTCAAGCCATTGGGGCTGCATATTTGATTTTCATCTCATTAAAGCATTTATTAAAAAGGGACCACGGTGACAAAGAAAAAAAAGGGAAAAGCTACCGGATGACCATTGCGCAAATTGCATTGGCTGATATTGCTTTTGCTATTGATTCCATTTTAGCTGCAGTCGCTCTAGTCATTGCCTTGCCAGATACGCCAATGGGGGATATAGGAGGAATGGATGGGGCAAAATTCATTGTTATTTTATTAGGGGCCATTGCAGGCTTAATCGTCATCCGGTTTGCGGCAGGATACTTCGTTAAGGTACTGACGGAGCGGCCTAGCCTCGAAACGGCAGCCATGTTAATCGTTGGTTGGGTAGGGGTTAAGTTATTAATGCATACCCTTGCACATCCAGCCGTGCACATTATCTCTCACGATTTTGTTGAAGGACCGGTTTGGAATATAATTTTTTGGTCAGTCATGCTTCTTATCGCTATAGGCGGATGGTTTTTATCTGGAAAAACAGTGGAAAACGATAAGCAAAATCACTAATGTTATTAAGAGTTGAAATAGTTCATTTAATTCCCTGAATGAGCTCCTTAGGGTTATTTTTTTGTTAACGTTGCCAAATTAGAACTTTAGACAGACTTCAAGTTTGAACTGCACCTCCAATTGTTAGACATCATTCTAACAATTGGAGGTGCTTTTTTTGCCATTGCTGCCATTTACCAAAGCCTTCCCGGCTTCAGTATTGCCTTGTTTTCCATAACATTATCACGCTTATTTTTCTTTTAGTGACACTAGACTCTTCGTCATTCACAGTAGCAAGCGCAGCATCAAAAAAGTTGTCATTAGATTAAGAGCTAGCTGGATGGCACAAAATATTTTGGACTTTGGTCACAGAACTTTAGCGTTTTCCATGATGTTTGGAGAAGGACTGCATGCACTTCAACCAGTAGTCTTCGTTACCTACGTTACACTCATCTTAATTATGGCGATGGCATCGATATCTCTCATTAAATGGATTAAAGAGGATCAAGCAGAATGCAGCAGTATAGAAAAAACTATCAATGAAGAACCTATAAAGCTAACATCTTAAAGTGCCATTCATACTCAGAGGATACATTATAAGGGATAAAACGCCAACAGGCACCATCATAAAAAAAGCTGGTGCCTGTAGTGCGTTTGATGAAGACGTACAAAACTTTTTTGACATGTAAACAAAAAATGCTTCTAAAATTACTCATTGCAAAGCCGATGATAAATGGCAGGTGATTCAGCGGAGCTTATTGTCGGGAGGGACTCAATTACCTATCTGTCTCTCCATTAAAGAAATGATGCACCGTATGAATAAAAACAAAAATGGCTCCTCATATTAAAAGAGAGGGGATGTGTCACATGATAAAAAGTATATCTACTTTTCAAGCAATAATGGTACTGATTCTATCTATTGGGTTGATGAACCATGTTATCGTTTTGCCTTCACTGCTTGGTGCATCCGGAAGAGATTCATGGATAAGTACTTTAGTAACCGGGATGCTTTTTCTATTATGGCTTCCCATGGTTTATTGGATAATAAGTAAAACAAAGCAACAGCATATCATTGGTTGGCTTCATACTCACAGTCACCCGCTCGCCGCCTGGACCATAAAAATCCTTCTTTTCTTATATATTTCATTAAACTTATTTGTCACTTTATATAGCACATTTTCCTGGGTGAAAAGTACTTATATGATTCAAACGCCAGAATATATATTATTCATACCTTTCATCATTCTATGTTTTATTGCTGCCGAGGCTGGAATCAAAACAATAGCCATTGCCGGGGGATTGGTTTTACCCCTTGTTGTTGTACTTGGATTTATGATTATGACGGCAAATATACAGTATAAGGATTACTCCTTGCTTTTCCCTATTTTTGAAAATGGGATTACACCTGTTTGGGACGGTATCGTAATACTAGGTGGAGGTTTTACAGAGATCTTTCTTCTCGTTTTAATTCAACAGTTTGTAAAGACTGATATAAAGTTCAGGAGTTTATTTTTTTTAGGTTTATTTCTTTTGTTTATCAGCATGGGACCCATAATAGGCTCCATTACAGAGTTTGGTCCGGTACAGGCTGCAAAAATAAGCAATCCTGCATACGCTCAATGGCGGTTACTAACCATGGGTAAGTATTTGAACCGGCTGGATTTTTTATCAATATACCAATGGCTTTCAGGTGCATTTATCCGTGTTTCGTTATCGATATTCCTAATGGGGGAACTGTTTCAAATTAAAACAAAGAAAATAAAAAATATTGTATTGCTTGCTATATCAGTCTCCTTAATCATTGCGCTATGTATACCAATCGACATTCCAGCATACAGGAATTTTACGGAACGATATTATTTTAAATTGAGTGTGATTAGCATTTTGGTTATAACCTTTTTCATTAATATAGTCATTTTTTTGAAAGAAAGGGTGAAGAAGAATGGAGCCTCTATTGAACAAGGCAAATAAGGGGAGTTCTTCGGAAATCCAACTAACGACGGAATATTTCAATGAACTATTCGGAATGAGCTCGGATGTAAAATTCAAAAGGCATATGATTACATCTGAGGGGAAAACAGATCCGGCCCTTATTTGTACTTTGATTTATTCAGAGGTGTTGGTCGATGTCAAAAAATTGTGGGAATCAGTAGCACGGCTTGAAGGTAGTGTATTCATTAATTCTAAACTGAAGGAAGAAGAGGTTATAGAGGATCCGCAAGACGAATTTAAAGTCAGTAGGGTTTTCCCTTCCTCCACTATAAAAGAAGATGTGGAGGAAAACGTATTTTCCGGGATGGTCCTGATGCTATTTGAAGAATTGGAATTATTATTTATGTTTTCCCTACCAAGCATCCCGAATCGAAGTCCCGAAGAAACAAGTAGTGAAATTTCCATCCGAGGTCCACGTGATGGATTTATCGAAGATATCTCTGTTAATTTAGGGTTGATCAGAAAAAGATATAAAACGGCATCACTCGTAAATCAAGCATTTACTATTGGCAAAAGGAGCAAGACAAAAATCAATTTATTATATGTGAAGGATGTTGTAAATCCAGAAACCATTGAAAAAGTAAAAAGGAAAATCTCCTCAATAAACACAGATATCTTGTTGGGAACTACTGAACTTGAAGAATTTTTATCAGACAGTAAGTTCAACCTGATCCCGTTATTTGATTATACAGGGAGGCCGGATTATGCTGTAGCCAGTTTAAATAATGGGCGCTTTGCCATTTTAGTGGATGGGTCACCAACTGCCTTAATTGGACCAGGCAATATTGCATTATTGTTAAAAGCCGCGGAAGATCGTCATACTCCATCTTACTATACAAATTTCGAATATTTATTTCGCATTTTCGGACTAATGGTATCAATATTTCTGCCAGGTTTTTATATAGCACTAATATCATTTCAATTAGACCAGCTTCCCTTCCCATTTTTGGCGACAATAACCGTATCTAGATTTGGGTTGCCTATATCACCTCAACAAGAGGCCTTCTTGATTTTGGGTTTATTTGAGTTGTTTCGAGAGGCAGGGATCACACTCCCAAAAGCAATCGGTCAATCACTTGCCGTTGTGGGTGGGTTAATTATAGGGGATGCGGCAATCAGAGGAGGGATTACATCCCCGACGATGTTGGTGGTGGCAGGTACTACTGCGGTAGCCACCTATACATTAATCAATCAATCTTTAGGTGGAATTGTAAGCATGGCCAGGTTTTTTGTATTATTTCTATCTTCTGTTTTAGGTTTATTCGGATTCTTTCTCGGTGTTTTCTCTATTGTCCTTTATTTATCAAGGCTGCAGATTTTTGGTTTACCCTACTTAGCGCCTATATCACCACTATCCTTGAAAGATCTTTTAGGGGGCGGTGTCTTTGTGAAGCCATATCTCTTTAGAAAGAAACGAGCCGAAATGCTGAAAACAAAGGACAGAACAAAAGGGAATCGCTAATGAAAATGATCCTTAGATTTATACTATTCGTAATGAGCGTTGCTCTTTTAAGTGGCTGCTGGGATACCAAGGATATTCAAGATATTCAATATATAAGTGCAATGGGAATAGATTATCAGAATGGGCAGTATGTCATTTATGTGCAGGTGACGTCTTTTGCCGGTGTGGCTAAACAAGAAGGCTTGGAACCAAAACCAACACCTGTTTGGGTCGCCAAGGGACGCGGGAAAACAATGAATGAGGCCATGAATGACATTTATAAAAGGTCAAACCAGTATATTTATTGGGCTCATGTTAAATTGATCATTTTCTCTGAAAGCTTACTAAAACATGGATTGGACAACGTAAACGACCCCATTTTAAGATTTCAGCAAATTAGGGAAACAACTTGGTTATATGGAACGGATGATTCATTAGAAAAGATTCTCTTTGTCAATAGTTTATTCGGCTCTTCAGTGCAAACAAGCATTTTCAATCCGATGGATATTTATAAATTAAGATCCTTTGTCGAACCCATCAGGATCCAAAGATTTTATACGCAAAATTATGAAACAGGGATGACAATAAAACTACCGAAGATTTCATTAAAAAATGAGGTATGGAAAGCAAAAGAAAAAGCACAGAACACCGTAAAACTATCAGGGTCCTATTTTATTAAAAATAATCAGCTAAAGGGGGAGATAGCAAATAAACATCTTGGGGGGATGAGATGGTTAACAAAATCAACGGTAAGGTCCCCAATTGGAATAAAAATCAACAAAAACAAAAATGTTCAAATATCTCTAATGAGGCCAAAATTCAATATAAAGCCTATCTATGTAAATGATGCAGTCGAATTCGATATTTCAATTGAAGCAGAAGGTGCCATAACGGATATGGAAGAAAACATCTCCTTACCCCACCTTAAAGAAAAAATCCAAGGGGCATTAGAGAAAGAAATCAGGGATACCTACAAATATGCTCTTGAAAAAAATATAGACATCTATAATTTAGAAGGAGTTATCTACAGAAAGGATTTGAAAAAATGGAAAGAAATTTCTAAAGAGGATTTTAGCCTTAATGAAGGATCAATCCGTAATATTCAGGTGGAAGTTGCTATTAAAATAACAGGCGATTATAAATATGAGTACATGAATTGATCCTTCAAAAGTGGATTGCGGGCTGCCATGACAGAATCTTTCTTCAAACCTGTTTTCAATGATCATGATATGGCAGCTAATGTAAATGATATATTCAACAACTAACTATGTAAGGATTTAATTTGGCTTACACAATGATTAAAGGTAATTCAATTTTACTTCAATTTTACTTCAATAGGCCTAACCGAAAACCAAGGGAGCGGTCCGGACTATGACTAAAGATGCTGCCATCGAGTATGCTTCAAAAGGGGTATGTGTAAACTCGATTCATCCAGGATATATCGATACCGGGATGGCGGACTATGCTTCTGAACAAACGGGCAGTTCAAAAGCTGAATGGGGTAAAGAATTCCCGTTGGGACATCTGGGCAGCGTCAATCATGTGGCGAATACAGTGCTTTTCATTGCCTCGGACGAGTCTTCCTATACGACGGGTACTGAATTTGTGATAGACGGCGGAGCGACTGCCCGCTAAAACCTGGCTTTCTAGCGGATAGTAGTAACTAAAACTAAGGAGTGTTTAGATATGAGATTAGAAAATAAAGTGGCAATCGTAACAGGGGGAGCAAGCGGGATTGGAGCAAGTACGGCTCAATTATTTGCAGAAGAAGGAGCAAAGGTGGTCATTGCCGATTTTGCTGATCATGGACAAGCGGTGTCAGAAGAGTTAAATGGAAAAGGGTATGATACTCTTTTTGTTAAAACTGACGTGACGAATGAAAATGACGTCAAGAATATGATCGAAGAGACGGTTAACAAATATGGAAAACTGGATATCATGTTCGCAAACGCAGGAATTGCCAGAGACGGAAACATCCATGAGTTAAGTTACGAGCAATGGCAAAAAACGATTGATATTAATTTATCCGGTGTCTTCCTATCCGATAAATATGCGATAGAGCAAATGCAAAAACAATCTACTGGCGGCGCCATTGTCAATACGGGATCCATCCATAGCCATGCAGGGAAACCGGGGGTAACAGCCTATTCTGCTGCTAAAGGCGGTGTCAAACTATTAACACAAACATTAGGTGCGACTTATGCGAAAGATGGCATTCGTGTCAATGCAGTTTGCCCTGGATATATTGATACACCACTTATTGCCGAAGCACAAGGTGAAATAAGACAAGGTTTGATCGATTTACATCCAATCGGCCGTTTAGGCAGAGCGGAAGAAGTGGCTAAAGCCGTTCTCTTCCTTGCAAGTGACGATGCATCATTTGTTACTGGCACTAGCCTAATTGTCGACGGCGGTTATACGGCAGTATAAAACCTTGTAAGGGTTAATAGCTGGTTCTATCAATCAGGAAAATCGTTAGATGTGATAATTGCATGTGAAATTGAGCTTCTTCCGTAAGATGAGTGGTGTTAGGTTACTCAACTCTGCTGGAGGGCTCTTTTTTTTGCATATTATAAAAAAATACCGGGGAATGCTAAAAAACATTTCCTTGGAAGAAGAAACGAGAGGGAATTCAGTAATTTTTATGTTAACCGCCCGCGAAAAACGAGGCCCTATGTTCCAAGCGACGTTCAAGGTTTTATATACCTAAATAAAATGGAGACAAACTTGTTCTTCAGCGAGTTCGTCTACAGTCTGAACTCAGTTCTTTTTTACTTTGGAACTGAGCTTTTTAAATTTCGCGTCATATCATTTTTATTGTTGATCCTATAATTAGCTTAATAGCGTATTTCGTAAAAGACACTTTTGCGAGGGGGCATTTTTTTACAAAATGGCCTTATATTAATATCGCAAAAGTATAATCAAAAGAGAAGGTTAGTTCATTGATGAAAGTGGAAGTGAATCCAATTAATAGTATTTTTATGTTAAAGTTATACAGTTGATATTTTATTACATAATTTCAATAGGAAGGAACAAAATCTGTATGATAAAGGAAGGGTCAAATGGCGAAAAAAATAGTAGGTAGTATGTTGTTTTTATTACTAGGCATGGTTAGTTTTACTTTTTTATCTGGCTTAAAAGTTGAAGCAGCAGATCCAGTGCATACTGTATCCTCTCAAGAAACGGTAGAATCGATTGCAGCGATCTATGATATATCGACAGAGCAATTAATGGATATGAATGGTTTACCGGATGGTAAGTTATATATTGGCCAGAAGTTAACCATTCAAAATGCTTATACTCCTTCGAACTATCAGTGGTCAGAGAGAGGGAAACAAATTGGGAATTATGCGAAAACTTTTACAGGATTTAAAAAAACGGCTGGACAAGAGACACCTATCAAAGGGTTTGATTCTAGCGGATTGATTCATTGGGTACTCTCCCGGCAAAAGGTGCCTATCGACCGTTTGTCAGTTGAAGGCTATTATAAGCAAGGAATGGATACAAATACTCCTAAGGCTGGAGATGTTATATTTTTTCTGGAAAAGGGGAGTTCAAAAGTCGTGACCGCAGGGATCTATCTGGGGGGAAATCAGTTCGTTAATTCTGGATACGGAGCGGAGACAGTCCAGGTGAGATCTACCATAGAAAAATATTTTGCACAATACCAAGCCGAGTATAAAACATATACACCAAAAGGAGAGCATGTCGTTCAAAATAATGAAACACTTAAAAGTATCTCGGATAATTACGGTGTATCGGTGGATACAATCAAAAAGCGTAACGCGTTACCAACTGATAGCTTGATGCAGGGACAGTATCTTCAAATATACAGCAGTCCCTTGTATCCATTTTATGCAAATCAAGAGGCTTCCTATGATAAAGCTTATGATGTCATAAAGTATGCTTATACTCTACGTGGATTTACCTATGTTTTCGGAGAATATGATCCGATGATTGGAATGGATTGCAGCGGTTTTATCTATTGGGCCATGAAGGAGCAGGGCATTTCCCTTAAACGGGGTTCGGCAGCGGACTACTATTCCTTGCTGCCGAAACTCAGAGATCCAAAGGCAGGGGACTTAGTATTTTTTAGAGATACAGACTTAAGTCAAGAGATAACCCACGTCGGTATTTATCTAGGGGATGGTCGTTTTATTCATACAACAAGGAATACTGGTGTTCATATATCTGACCTTACTTCAAGTGATTTTAATAAGAAGTTCGAAAGTTTTGGGCAAGTTCAAATCAATATGGACTAATATAGACACGAGAGAGTTAGATACTTGGATTTTCTAGTCATATTATCCCCTTAAGGTAGGCAGTGTAACAAGATCACGAACAAACGATGTTACAACTACTATCTTGAGGGGTTTTTAATGGCTTAAAAAGGGCAAAAGTTTTGTGGAATATACAAATGAAAAGAAAATGAAAGTTGTTAAGTTTTATCGGATATTAATAGATGTTTTAACTGCGATAAGAATCGAAATTGTGGATTAGAAAAAAGTTGTACTGTTTATAAAAAAGAAAAACCGAAATGACCTGATTTCGGTTTTTCTTAATGAACTAAATAGGCAGTTAGAAGAAAACTTTATTTTAATGGTTGTGGTAAAATTTTCAAAATGCTATTTTTAGAAGGAACTGACTATGATATTGGAAACGAATATTTAAAGATTAATCGAAAGATTTAAAAGTGTAAAAAGCCTTGGAGATAAAACGGTAAATCAATTATCCGAAAGGAAAATACATGGGACTCATAAAATCGAGTCTGTTGCGGTAATAGTAAAGCGTTTGAGTGGAAATATGATTTCACAAGGTAGAATGACTTTTTAACTTTATACGGAGAAAAGGGATATAGAAATCGTGATGAAGAATTTATAGAAGATATATCTTCAAAATCCGAGCTAACTATTGTTTGGGAAAAGGATGGAAAATCCCAATTGATATATACTTCAGAAAAAAACTGTTTTCTTAACGGGTGCCAGAGAATTTTATCTTGGTATAATCCATATGGATATTTTTATTTACTTTCATAATTTCTGCCACCAGCTTTTCTTGGTGAGATGATCTTAGATCCTTTTACTATATTCATCGATTTCGGTTAACATAGCAGCTGTTTTTCTTACTCTTCGAGTTGTTGAGCCTAATACTTCCCGCAATCGAATGGCTTTGATCCTCTTGTCCCTATATCCTTAAACAATGCTTGTCTCGTTCTTTCCCTTACGTTATGAATGCGTATACTTCCAATTTTTGTGCGATTGATTGAATATTTAAAAAACATTTGTTAGTTTCTGTAGTTTTATATTAGATTCTGTGGTTCCTATGATAAATTAAAGGTGTTTTTTTGTAAGAGAAAATACGAAAAAACAATATATGTGTTTTGGGGTTTTATGGTATGCAAACTTTAAAGAAATGGTAGAAAGAAACTTTATAATTTTTGCAATTGGAAACAAACTTAAGAGGAGAAACCAATATGAATCATCTACAAAAGCAAATACTTTCTTTCCTTGAGGAATGCAATAGAGAAAGATGTGTAAGTAAAATTGCTGAAAAGTACGATAAAAATCTTGAAGTGGTAAGGGCTGAGTTAGTGATACTTGCGAACAAGAAGCTCATAGCTATCAAAAAGAGTACAACTGGGAAGATAAGCAGAGCAACGATTAGTCCAAAAGGTAAACAGTGCTTCAGGGAAGCTACTGCAATTAAGGGTTCAGTCCAAGAGCAAATCAATGAGTTGAAACAAAAGTTGTCAGCTCTGGAAGCCTCCTTCATACGTGCAAAAGAGAATCCAACTGGGGAGAACAAACAGTCACTATTGGATAATGCGAATACGGTTCAATCAGTGGCTTATGGATTAAACTCATTTTTTAAAGTTGGATTGGATACCTTAAAGTAAACAATAACCTCAGAGGAGAATCTGGGAACTCTTGTACATCTACATCATCAGGGTCAAAACAGGCTAGCTCATGGGTTAATTGTCGAGGTGAGCTAGTTAATGAGATCCACCAAAAAAGGACCGAGCCTGGTTGTATTGTTATCATCCATTATTTATTGTCAACCCCTTAAGGGAGCGACAGTCTGTGATGCACCGAGGCCGTTGGAGTCAGACTAACGAATGGGCTCTATTGGCACCATAGTTCATCGCCTTACTCACCCAGCCATAGAATGAGTATGGACGATTTTCCACGATTTTCATTCTGTAGGTGGAGCGCTGATTTTTGCGCTTAATGGATATGACTGACATATTTGCAAGCTCTTGCCCTAATTCAGTACCAGTAAAGGTTGCTACAGATAGTTGAGTGTCTATTTTTTTTGCTGTTGTTTGTTTTTTGACATAATAGAAAACCTTATTTAAATAAATTATGGCTAAGGGGCAGAATAGCTTAATAAAAATAAGTAGATTAAGTGTGTTCAAGAAAGAATCGTTTGTGGAGTAATGAAAATAGAGAGTGTTATGTAGACTAATGATGTATAAAATATAACAAACAAAGAAAAAACCAGTTTTATTAGACTGGCTTTTTCATCTTAATATAACACTTTGTTAAATTCAGTTTTTGAGACTTACCTGCTCAATCATCCGCTTCATTGCCTGAATTTGCCCCATATGAGTCGCTTCATGCATTAATGTTAAACCTGCAAGTTCTCCAACAGTCTTACATCCTAGGAATGGTGTATCCAAATCTTGATCTAGCTGTTCAGGAGGAATTTGCTTTAAACGAGTTAATTGATCTTTCAACTGTACAACCAGCTGATCCATAGCAGGTATATTCCCTGTCCAATCAGCTGGTTTTGTGCCATTCCCAAATAACTTTATATAATTCGTGGGAAGATGGGTTGTTACATTCGGGAAACCAAACATAGTTTGTTCTGTAATTGTCAAAACGTGACCAGTATGCCAATGAATTGTGTTATTAAAGCCATCTGGCTGCACATCGTTTAGTTCCTTAGGAATGGACTCTACATTCTTGATGAAGTATTCTCTCGTCATCTCAAATTGCTTAAATACAAGTTGATTCATCTTTTCTCCCCTCTCACTAACAAAATCATCCATATTATACCAGTAAAAGCCGGAAAAGAATATGGTTTGAATTTCCTGAAATTAGCTTTATTTCAACCGGTTCTTGTTCCGCAATAGGGAGCAATCTTTTATTGGAATCGCTTTACTTATAGAACTATATTATTAGCATTCTTACAAAAATAAAAAGTCCCATGAGGTTTTTTGGGCTCAACTGAAAATTCGATAAACACAAGTTAAATGCTAAACGATAATTGTTATACAATTGTAAAATTATACAGTTTTATTTGCGGTATAATGGAAATTATTAGAAATGTATTCTGGTGTATGAATATTTACATATAAAGAGCTATTCATTCTTCAAATTCTAGAATTAAAAAGGATCCAAACAATTTCTGAATAAAGATACCCTCAAAAAAATTAACTATTAAAGTAATGTTTGAGGGTAAAGTGATTAAAAGGGAGGGGAATTGTTTTTGACTATAATAGATATTGACCAATTGCTTTTTGCTACTGAAGAACTTGCCGAAGAGTCAATTCCATTTCATCTCGATGCATTTGATATTGATCAATTATTAGATAAAACGAATAACTGGTAAAGAAAAGCATACGTGAAGTGAACTGCACCCTAATGGAGGTTGCATTGGGGGTGGTCAATTTAAAGATGCAATTGGCTGGCTCCATCGCTCCTTTAACGATTGGTTTTGTCATAGACGCTTTCGATGGATCGTTTAATGGAGCTGTTTGGTTATTGGTTTCATTCGGAGTCGTTTGTTTTATCGCTTTCATGACCTTGAAATCGGATAAGGAAAATTTCATGACTGAACATCCACAAACAATTCCTGCTGTAAAATAGTTTGAAATCAATGCAGGAAAAAGTGGGTATGATTTATAAAAGTTTGTTCGAAATCATATATAGATAGTAAAAAACTCAACCGGTTAGATCTTGAAAGCCTGATGTTACTGAATTTCAGCTAACAGGGCTTTTTATTTTTTTATACGCCATTAGCAATAATATTAATCAAACAGTATGGCCTTTGCATTTTCCATGATGAATATATAACTTTTCTAATGTCTGCAATTAATCTAAATGGTGGACCTGTGAAAGGGAAATGAATATACCATATCGTGCAGTAGAGTCCGAGGGAAGTACTAAAATCTAAGTTTTTATTAATGTATAACTTTGGTAAAATCAGATTAAAATAACCAATGTTTTTAAGGAGGAAGCAAATGAAAGTAAATAAAATACATCATGTAGCAATAATTTGTTCCGATTATGAAAAGTCAAAGAACTTCTATGTAAATATTTTAGGGTGTGATATCGAGAAGGAAACATATCGGTCAGAAAGGAAATCGTATAAATTGGACTTAATCGTCGGAGGGGAATATCAGCTGGAATTATTCTCATTTCCTGATCCCCCGCATCGTCCTAGTTATCCTGAAGCTAGGGGGCTTAGACATCTTGCTTTTGAAGTGGAAGATATTAATCAAGCGATTGAAGATTTAGAAAATGAAAACATTCCAGTCGAACCAATCCGTGTTGATGAGTTAACAGGAAAAAGGTTCACTTTTTTTAGTGATCCGGATGATTTGCCTCTTGAAATATATGAAAAATAGGATGAGGTTACCTCTATTTCTTAAGTTGATTTCAAAGATGAATACGATGATTTAAAGAGGTTACTTATATCAATTAAACTATGAAGATTCCCTATGATATGTCGATACAATTAAGTTTGATCCACTTGTATTCCATATTTCGATGAGAGCTGAAATAATCACCGGTTATACTATCTGTAGATTGGTCATTTAAATATGTCAGGAGATAAAAAAATGAATGTTTACAAATTTACAGTGTTGATACTTTTAACGACATTTTTGATGGGTTCTTCTTTTGCAGTAGTTAAAATTGGTCTACCTTATTCATCCCCATTATTATTAGCAGCATTACGCTTCACACTTGCCGGACTCATAATGGCGACAATCGTAATCTTTTTAAAAAGACCGCACCCAAACTCTAAAGGGGATTGGATAAAAATGCTCATTATCGGCACTTTTCAAACAGCCGGAGTAATGGGGTGCATTTTCCTGAGTTTACGCACGATTACAGCAAGTGAATCCTCCATTCTTACATTCACGAACCCGTTGCTTGTTGTTGTTTTCGGTACGATCTTTTCACAAACACGCTATAAACTATATCAATGGATTGGTGTTTTATTAGGATTAGTTGGAGTAATGATAACGATGGGCGCGCAACTTGAATTTAAGGTTGGTATTCTTTTCGGCATTCTTTCTTCTGTTTTCTGGGCGATTTCCACTTTATTGGCGAAAAAATGGGGGGCGATTTCCGATACATGGGTTTTATCTGCCTATCAGATGCTTTTTGGCGGTTTACTGCTTTTACTTGGCAGCTTTATTCTTGAAAAACCATTTTTCATACTGAATGGCAATTCGTTGTTCATTTTATTATGGTTAAGTATCATGTCATCGATCGTGCAATTTGCTGTTTGGTATTACCTTTTACAAAAGAGTGATCCAGGAAAAACAAGTGCCTTTTTATTTTTGGCACCTTTCTTCGGTGTATTATCAGGGTGGGCACTATTAGGTGAACAGATATACACTTCACTCTTGATTGGCGGACTGTTTATCATCATTGGCATCTATCTTGTAAATAGCAATTTCCAAAAGGAAAATAGATTCGTTAAAAGAGCTTTATAGTAATCGTATGGATTGATTCTTGCCGCTAAAGACAGAAATTCCCTCATGATGAAAAAGAAAAGTGCCCTTTTCTTTTTCACTATGAGGGATTATTAAATTATACCTCTATGCAAAAAACTTCTTTAAATCCTTCTTTCCCTTTAGGTGTGACCTTTACTGCGCGAATAGATGGAACACGGTCTATCCAGCCTAAATCAAATAAATGTGTAAGAAGCCCATTTCCTAAAGCTCCGCCAAGATGATGTTGACGTTCACTCCAGTCTAAACATGAGTGGGAAAATGAACGGCGTTTTCTTCTTAAATCAAGTAAATCGACGCCGAATTCTGAAAAAAAGTGGTCTCCTTTGGGTGTAACTGTAAACTCCCGCTCTTCTTTTTTCAAATATCCGGCTTTCAACATCGATTCAGTTAATTGGACGCCTAGTTTTCCTGCCAAATGATCATAGCAAGTTCTGGCTTCCTGAAGCATTTTGACCTGACTTGATTGTTTTAACGACCGAACTTCAGGAGGCGGGGAAATGGCAAGAAACGATTCCAAAATGTGCGCAATTTCTCCATTTGCTAGCTGATAATAGCGATGTCGTCCCTGTTTTTCAACTATAACAAGGTTTCCTTCCACTAACTTAGAAAGGTGAAAGCTGGCGGTTTGAGGTGTTATTGCAGCCATCAACGCTAATTCACCTGCCGTATGAAAACGCCCATCCAGCAGACTTGCAAGTATTGTTGCACGTGACGTTTCCCCAAGGAGGGAGGCTATCTCCACCATATTTGGATTTATACTCAAAATAGTTACCAACCTTTCTGCCGATAGATTAGTTAATAAGCTGAACGCCAATTAATCAGCATTAAAAATAAGTAAACTTATACTTCCATTATACAGTACCGCTGCCCTAGGATATTCGGTATATTCACGATGCCTGCTTTAATTAAATTTGAAAAAGAACCCTGCAATAAAAGTGGATAGTGTTTATTTCGTATTTTTTCGGAGCATATATGCAGAAATGATAACTTGGCATTAAAGCAGTGCATATGAAACAAGGAGACTGCCCAAAATCAAAAAATTCATCTATAAATTATTTAGATGCTAGTTAATCCTCACTCGAAGGAAATTAATGGTCTTTGCTTTTAGTGAACGTTTTTTAACATAACTTTTTTAAACGGTTAACTGTGGTTTTAATTTGGAAGCAGGAGAACTGTTTTTAGGCTAACTAGAAATAAGAATGAAATGGGAAAGGGTAAACCCCAGGTGTCAAGCACATTACATCTAGAGTTTTCTACAAGGATTTTATTGATGAAATGAACGAGTTAAATTGGGTGCTTTTTTTATTAGGAGAGATTATGAAATCATTAGAGGCTAAAGAGAAGACTGTAAAGAAGAAAAGACTGTATACCTTTGGATAAGCGTTTTTTACTGAAGTATATTCTTTGTAAACTAGGCATACATTGGTACATGTTCACTAACAGTAAACGTTCATAATAGTCTTGGAATAAATACCGGTGATTAGTCCCTTTTGTGAATTTAGTAGTTAAATAGGAGGGAATGCAGCGTATGAAAATGTCAGACGTTGGATTTAAAGGTCAAGTTTTTGGATTTATAAAGTTCACACCTTTTGTGGAAAGTTTTTTGTCTGGAGATTTATATATGAATAATTTCAAAAAGTATATTGATATAGAAAGTGCTTCAGGAGAAAAAGGTGTAGGAGACAAATTTGAAGCAACACATGTTTTTACGGAATTAACCATGAATTTTTTTACTCAAGATACCAATGAATTAATAATGTCGGGGCGAACTAAAAAATTGAATTTCAGAAAAAATATAAATGAAAAAAGACCATTATATTGTATGTTTGCAATTATTGGCGATATGTTAAAAGTGGTTAACGAGGATGAAAAATATTACTATACCAAATTTGATTTACCTAATGAACAAATCGATAAAATGATCAGGGAGTTCGGAGATAGCTTAATTTTTGTTACCCCATCGCAATTTATTGACAGAATTACTAGAACACTCAATGAAAAAGGTTATGCTTACAGAGGGGGCTTGGTAAAATATGATGATTATAACATCAATTCCTCAGCTAGGATGAGCTCTTATAAAAATCAAGGGACAGATATTTATTTTTGGAAAGATAAATACTTTGAAAATCAATATGAATATCGCATAGTTCTCACAGATCAAGAAGTTGATGATGCCTTAATTGTGAACATAGGTGATATTTCAGACATTAGTACGATTTTTAATGCAAATGAGTTTTTCAGTGATAAATTTGAAATAAGATTACGAAAGAAAGGAAATCTAAGCATCCATTAAATTGGGTGCTTTTTATATTTGCAGGATTAGGTGTGGAAATATCTATAAATCTGGACTACTTTTCATATCTTTAATTTTGGCTGTTTTCGCATACTTTATTGCTATTTACCAAGTAGTGCGGTGTGGTTGATTTCCCCTCCAGATGCTCGCTTTCCGCGGGGCGGGCGGTGAGCCTCCTCGACGTAAACGCCTGTGGGGTCTCACCTGTCCCGCTGCTCCCGCAGGAGTCTCGCACTTCCGCTCCAATCACCCTTGTTTTAAAAACAACAATCTTTACGAAAAGAGCCTTAATTTTTAAACCATTTATGTTTTAAGTGACCGCCATTCAATAGAATCCAAAATACAGCAAAACTACCCTGAAAATGACGACTTTCTTCTATATTATTTATAAAAAACAAAAAAGTATCATTCGCTATTAGATCATAGGGAATGTTTTGATGTTTGCTGCAGCTATTTGATCCGCTCTTATAGGGGAGTGACTTTTGAAGGTACTTCCTTTCGTGTTTGGCTCAACAGCTACCCTTTGACTAGGCTAATACACATCAATCGCAACCTGTTCTTCAAACGAAATCCCCTTTTAGTTGTAGGAAAAGTAATGATTTAATGCCGAATTTATTGCTTTTATTTTTAACAGCAAATTACTGGAAATCTGATGTGAATTCGTGTAATCTACAAAAGTATGTTTTTTTCCAAATCGTAAAGGGGGACCATAATTGAGTTCAAAAAATCGTAAACAGACAACAATTGTTGCTCTTTTGCTTGCGGGTACATTCATTGCGATCTTGAATCAAACTTTAATGATTACCGCCATTCCTCCTGTAATGGAGGAGATGAATGTTACTGCAAATAGTGCACAGTGGCTAACAACCGTTTTTATGCTGGTTAATGGGATCATGATCCCTGTTAGCGCGTTTTTACTGGAGCGCTTTACCACCAGACAGCTTTTCCTTTCCGCGATGGGGATATTTGCTATTGGTACATTGGTTGCTGGGCTGGCTCCTAATTTTGGAATGCTGCTGCTAGGAAGGATGATTCAGTCGAGCGGAGCAGGAATCATGCTCCCGTTAATGCAAACAGTCTTTCTAATGATTTTCCCTGTGCATAAACGGGGTGCAGCCATGGGACTGGTCGGGCTGGTCATTTCCTTCGCGCCGGCTATTGGGCCCGCTTTATCTGGCTGGGTTACGGAGACCTACTCATGGAGAGTGTTATTCTTTATCATACTTCCAATTGCTATTATTGATATCATAGTTGCGTTCTTCGCTTTAAAAAATGTAACAGAAGTTACACGGCCAAAAGTGGATGTGCTTTCGATTGTTTTATCTTCCGCAGGTTTCGGTGGATTATTGTATGGATTTACAGCGGCTGGTAATTATGGCTGGACAGACGAGAGTACAATCATATCCCTAGGCATTGGGACAATTTCACTTGTTTGGTTCATCAACAGGCAATTGCGACTGAAACATCCAATGCTGGAGTTCCGTGTGTTCACGTATTCATTATTCCCGATTGCTATCATTATTGGAGCCATTACCTTTATGGGTCTGATCGGCGCCGAAACGCTCATCCCGCTATTTATGCAAAACATGCGAGGATTTACTGCATTTGAAGCTGGATTAGCCATACTTCCTGGAGCACTTATTACCGGAATAATGTCCCCGTTCATTGGACGTATTTTTGACCGGATTGGGGCCAGGTGGCTGGTTATTGGCGGATTACTCCTCATAACCGCTTCCTCCTTTACTTTTATGAATGTTGGCCCTTCGACAAGTTTTACATTTATAATGGTCATGTACAGTATTCGGATGTTCGGATTAGCCATGGTTATGATGCCTGTTTCAACGGCCGCCTTAAACCAGCTGCCTAAACGGTTAATCGCCCATGGTGCAGCAATGGATAATACGATGAAAATGATTGCCGCATCTGTAGGCACGGCAATACTTGTTACTGTGATGACATCAGCTACCGAAAATGCTCAGCAGCGTCCCGAGATAGTCCATCCTGATATGTATGGCGCGCAAATCTCATTTATTGTCATCGCTGTACTTTCATTAATTAGTTTCCTCATTTCTTTTAAAATAAAGGATCAAAGATCAGCAGGAAAAGAGTTCGGGGAGAAGAATTAAAGATTTGAATCCGAGTTTTTCAAACTAAATAATTAGAACTCCATTTTTTAACTTGTTATGAACATTTTCCAACGCCGCCCCTGGTGGCTTTCCCTCCCAGGCCCTATCATTCCTTTGCCGTGCCTATCTAGGGGATTCTAAAAAAGAGGGAGAACAAGTCATCCAGATGATTTGTTCTCCCTCTTTTATTTTTTTCTTTCTTTATAAAAAAAGTAAACATACATGAATTAGATGTAGGTGTGAATTATCTTTTATTTAATCTGGACTATTTTTCAAATCCTTAATCTTTAAACGATTTTCGAAACTGGATCTTTTAAGAGTGCGCCAAAAATCACAAAAACCCCTCTGAATATGAAGATCTTCTTCTATATATACTCCCCAAACCACAAATGAATCGCATGACGTTCTTTTCAAAAACTTTCTCTAAATATATCTCTGAAGTGGAAAGCTGCTCATGGCCCAGACTCTTCATAATCTGATAGACATCCACTCCATTTAAGTGAGAAATGATGGCAAAAGCATCCCTAAAGGTATGAAGTCCTAAATAAATCCTCCATTTTATATGAGATATAATTAATATGAAATTAGATTCTGAAAATTATAACAATATTGTATAATTCAAATGTTAAATCTTAATGATTATATAAGAGAAATTTATAATTACTTATTTAAGACAACATTATATATTTTGATAGATATAGGAATTAAATAGTTAGACATGAAATAGAAAGAAATATAGCAATAAAAGATAAAAGGTGAAGAGACAAATGATGAATAAACTAAACCATTAAAAAAACACGCAGACTGCATCTTATGAAATGGGGGAAACAGTTTATGTACTCCAACATGTACGGAAGAAGAAGACCCAGAGAGTTTTTACTACATTAAACAATTTGAAAAAAAAAGAAGGCGAGATTTTGGAAGTGATCGAACAGCTACGTCTCCAATATCGGGTAAAATTTGGCCAAGCGGTAGCAGTCTTGTATCATGAGGAATTGACGAATGGGAAACAACGGGATGTTCCAATAACAGGAACGGATAATCAAGAAGGATTGCTTCATTACAGAGAACCATGAAAAAGATAAGAGAGAACCCCTCTATTCAGGGGCTTTAATAGCATACCATCTACTTTAATTTCTGATCCTTAAAGTTACAAAAGAAACACAAGTTATGTTTCGGTCAAATTATTTCTACATCTCCAGATTTACCCTTCAAAAATCATACTCTCGAAGATCTTTAGATCTGCTAATTCTTCAGCACGTTCAATATCAGTTTTTGCCTGTGATTTTGTTAAAATAGTAGAAATTTCTTCTCTAAGATGAGGGATCAATTTAAGGTAATGTTCAACCAATTCTGCTCTCGCTTGATCAATTGTAATTTTCTTTTTTTGATATTCACTTATAATACTCTCTACATGTTTCTTTGATTGAGATGCATTCATAATTTTATCCTCCTATATGGAAATATCTTTAATAATATGGTTCTATTATATCAGGTATATAATAACTAAGTATCCGTAAAAACCCAAAAATTATAAAAAATGGTTAAGATTATAACACATTATTGTATACTAAACGGTAAAGGACCTTTATTTTTAAAAATCAGGTTAATTATATATTATGATTTGAAATGTTATGCTAAAGACCTTGTTAATAACTTTAAGGATATTTACTTAGAAATACTAGTTTATTAGTAAGGGGATATATAATGATTTATATTGAAAGACGTAAAACACCAATAATGAGTAAACAGTTAAAAATGGAAAAACAAAATTTAAAGAATTATGTAAAGCACTTTAAAGAAGTCGATAATAGTGATGATGAATATTTTTATGTATTAGATAGTTATAAAGTAAAATCAATTAAAAATTTAGATAAAAATTGGTACACGAAATTACGAGATCAGTTTTCCGATAAATGTGCTTACTGTGAGACACCTGTTTATGGTTTCGGTCATATAGATCGTTTTCGCCCTGTCAATGGAGTTATAAATACTAATGGTGATTACTCAGCAGAACATTACATCTGGCTTGCCTATGAATGGAAAAATCTTTATTTAGTTTGTAATAACTGCAATGTTTTAAAAAGAAATGTATTTCCTGTTCAGGGAAAACGTGCCACTCTTTTCTCAAGTGTGGACAATGAAAAACATTTGCTTATAGATCCTTGTCAAGAAAACCCTGCAAAACATATACACTTTAGGGAAGATGGTTTTGTAGAAGGTAAGACTAGAAAAGGGGCAACTACAATTAAACTATTAGATTTAAATCGTTCCTCATTAATAAAGGAAAGGAAAGATAGTTTAAGTAAAGCAAGATATTCTTTTAATGCTTTTGTGGATAGTAAAATTTTTCATTATATATATGAAATAGAAAATATATCAATTAAAAGTCAGTATTTTGGAATAGTAAAACAGTTCTTGGTTAAATGGATTGACACAATTAAAGAAGATATTAAAGAATTGATTTTTAATGATACTGAATTTATGAATTTACTGAAAAGTCTATATGGTGACTTTAGAACTGTCAGCGACTTCAGTAATAAAATAAATCCCTATATAGAAAAAGGACACAATATTAAACCACCTAAAAGCTTCTATTTTAAAAGAAACTTAATTAGGTCAATTGAAGTTCACAATTTTCGTGGCCTTAATTTTACACATTCTTTTAATATTGAAGAAACAGCTGGAGCTTGGTTAATGCTTTTGGGAGAGAATGGTTCTGGTAAAACCTCTATACTTCAAGCGATTGCACTAGCTTTGTCAGCTGATAAAAAAGATAGACAATCGCTAAAATCTTTTTTTTTAGGTGAAGAAGGTTATATACGAATAATATTAGTAGATGAACACAAACCCATTGAATTGGTTTTTAAGGATAATAGCCTAATAATTGACTCTAAGGCTACTATTCCAGTTATTGCTTATGGAGCGACAAGACTTTTAAATGAGAGTAAATTTTTAAAAAATAATATAGAGAACAACAATGTTGATAATTTATTTATAAGAAAACAAGAGGATTATTTTCTTCCTCATCCAATAAGTTGGTTAAAAACTGAGGAAGAACAAAGAGCCTTATCTCAAGCAATAATGGATATTCTTCCTTTTCATGAAGATAACCCCATAAAAATTTTTTTAAAGAATGAAGAACTTTATTTAATTAGGAAAGGAAGTGCTAGGGAGGTCTCTTTAAATGAATTAAGTAGTGGATATAAAACTATAATTTTACTTGTTTCAGATATCATGAGAAGTATATATAAAGTTTACAAGAGTGGCAATCTAGCCGAGGGAATTGTACTGATTGATGAAATTGACGCTCATTTACATCCAACTTGGAAAATGAGAATTGTAAGTAGACTACGTCAAGCTTTTCCAAGAATGCAATTTATAGTTACATGTCATGACCCGTTATGTTTACGTGGAATCCATAATGGGGAAATAGCTGTACTTCAAAACAACAGAGATTACATTAATGTAATTGATGATTTGCCTGACCCAGCAGGTCTACGTATAGATCAAATATTAACTTCTGAAATGTTCGGTATGAACAGTACGATAGACCCAAAATATGACAAACTAATAAAAGATTTTCATTACCAATTGAGCCTCCCAATTGATGAAAGAACTGAAGAGTTTCAGAAAATAAAAGAAGATTTAGAAGAGTTTAAATATCTTGGTTCCACGAATCGTGAGCGTATACTTTACCAAGTTATAGATGAATATATTTCAGCAAGAAAGTTAAAAAACCAATCTTATCATAAAGTTGATAAAAGCACACAAGAAAAGTTAGTTGAGCTGTGGAAAAATTACGGGGTTGAAGAAATATGATATATGTTACTAGGACTAGTGGCCCTCGAGAATTAGACGAAGACAGTAGAATTGAAAAAGCCTTAGTGATTAAACATTTTGAAATTGAAAAGAGTAATTTGGCCTTTAAATTGTTTAATGTTTATAAAAAAACATATGTAAGAGAGGCACTTAGAGATTTATTTAAGAAAAAATGTGCTTATTGTGAAAGTTTTCTCACTCATATTGAACACGCACACATTGAACATTGGAGGCCAAAAGGAAAGGTAGCAGAGGAAAAAGAACATATTGGGTATTATTGGCTTGCAGCAGATTGGGATAACTTATTTTATACATGTGGGGTATGTAATAGTTCGTTTAAAGGAAATAAATTCCCCATTAATCCTAATTCACGTTATGCGATGAACAGTGAAGATGATTATTTAACTCTTGAGCGTCCTTTATTAATAAATCCGTGCGTTGATAATCCAGAGTTATTTTTTAATTTCACGGATGAAGGAACTATACATTCAAAATCTTTAAAAGGAATTAAATCCATTGAGGTATATGGACTAAACCGAGAGGATTTAAACTTACGAAGAAAAGTATATGCACGTCATACTATTATTAATAGGCTCGACGATATAATTCAAGATATACTTGATTTTCAAGATAACCCAGATGTTCTTTTTAGACGTACTAAAAGGAATATTAAAGATTTAAAGTGTTATATCAATGAAGAAGCAGAATATATAGCCATGACTAAAAGTATTATTAAACGATATCGTGCAGAGTATAAAGAAAATTATTTTTTTTTAGAGGTAACAAAATCATTGATTGATAAACCTAAGGTTAAAGAAAAAATATAGTATTCCATATTAATTCTTTAAAGCCTGTTCTTCTATTATTTAGTTATGAGAATTAAACACAATGGGTTAGTATTAAATCAGTTAGATTTTCACTCTCAAATTTTGTTAAAAAAGCTACCAAATAATATTATGTTGGTTGCTTTTTTATTGTTTCCTATATGATTCTTAATTTTATAGTAAGTTAAGAATTCTTTAACTACAAAGGATAGTGAGTATATATTACAGCATGAATGGCATCCTTCTTCATAAAGGAATGGAGATTATATATTGTCCTTTAGATAATTCAAGATGGTTGACTTTGCTGGAGTAGATCCAAGTGTTCAGTCATCGGGTAAGTTTACGGCAACCATTAATCGTATGACTAAAAGAGGTTCGAGCAGACTACGTCATTCTCTGTATCTTGCCGTCCTTTGCAGCATAAGAAATTCAATCGCCTCACTAACTTGACTACCGCAATATTGCTATTAACAGTTTGGAAAGCATGCAGTTAAGAGAGCTTTCTCTTTGTTCTGGCTGGCAACAGCTTGGAGGTCCTGCAAACTTCAATCATTGTAAATAGATCTCCTTTTTCTGTCTCTGCCATGAATGTAAAGAAGCTAGCCAACAGGATTCTTCAATAAGGAGAATCACTTATTATTGTTATGTAGCTAACATAGCTGCATTCTTTGAGTTTTTGACTAAAGATTCCATAACTTTAGAAAATAAGTAAACAGTTATTAATTGTGATTTTTTAGATTATTTTTTAATTTTATCAGATGTACTTATAATTTAGATGTACAAAAAAATTGCTGAAATGACAAATAATTCACATTTCATTGATGTATCTTTCCTGTTTTTGAAATAAAAGGTGATTGTCTGGCAATTTTAGCTAAAAAGATAGTTGGTTTGATATAATAATAGTAAAATGTTCATAGGAGGAAATATGGGATAAAACATAAGGGGTCAGCGCCATGCCCATCAAGCTGAGATATTTTTTATCCCCATTAATCAATAAGGTTGAATTATTCTCCTTAATGTAGTTAGCGTGATTAAAGTAGAACGAGAAGATAAATCGGTATCTACTTTGATATGTTTTGTATATTATCAAGAAAATAAAGCAGACGCTTATCAACAGGTTTTAAGGGGGATTAATTAATGCTTATGTGGCTTGTGATAAAGAGACAGTCAGTTTGCGTTTTTTTAACTTTTAAGAATGGAAAAAGATATTAATCATAAACTAACTTAATATTTAATAAGGATAGATAAGTCGTTGAATTAAATAATAACTATAGATTATGGAGAATGATCGAATGCTAATTTCAAGCGCTTGTATTAAAGGATATAGAAATCTTAAAGAAGTAAATTTAAAGTTAAACCGGTTAGTGATCTTTATTGGAGAAAATAATAGTGGGAAAAGTAATCTACTTAAAGCAATGACTTTACCATTTTTAAATAATGAAATAGGGAATGTTAATAAAAATCTTGGCTGGGATGATATAAATAATGAATTGAAAAAAGCTTATTTTGATTTTATTAAAACAAATTTAGAATCGATAAAACAGAACGAATTAGAGTTGATAAATTTCGAAAATATTATTCCATTTGTATCTGTAAAAGTAAGTTTTGAGACAAAAGGTGCAGATGAATTCTATGTTCGTAAATGGAATAATTCATTGGAAGATGCTAAAGCTTTATACCAAATTGAATATAAATATTCTGTTGAAAATCCTAAACAGTTACTAGAACATATAAAAAATATTTTGGCTGATAAAAATGCAGACGATGTAGATAAACTAAAATTGAATTTATTACCAATAGAGATGTTCAAATATGTAATAGTAGTACCAATAACAAATGAACATGTATCTTTTACTGATTTAACTAATTTTAAATATAATTCCCTTGCCGCAGAGAGAGATGATTTTTCTAATAAAAACACTCAATTGGGATCTCAAGCGTTGGTTAATCTACTACAGAAAAAATTAGGTGATGAACAAAAAGTGAAAGTTGAAGAATCTTATGGAAACTTCTTTACGGAGTTAAAGGAGATTAGTAATTTAGAAGGTATATTTAATTGGCAAGAAACATCTGACATAGAAAATGCAAAGGAGTTTTTTGAACAAATTAGCTTACTACCCAATATGCCAAGTATTAGTTCGTTGTTGAATAACGTTAGATTGGGCGTTGGAGATGAGTATCTGCATAGTCAAGGTTTAGGGTATAGGAACTTGATATATTTACTTGTGATGATGAATTCATTAGAAGTAGACAAAGACATTGCTTTAAATATTTTGACTATAGAGGAACCAGAAGCACATTTATGTTTAAGTAATCAAAGGTTATTAGCAAGCTTTATTAACTCAAATATAAGTTCTAGCGAACAAACCCAGCTATTTGTTTCTACACATAGTTCAGAATTTTTAAGTAAATTGGAATTAAAAAATGTAACGGTTGTAAAAGAAGGCAAAGCATTTTCTCTAACATCAGTTGTAGAGGAAACTCATTTAAATTACTTAGCTAAAAAACCAAATCTCGACTTCTTGAAATTTTTATTTTCAAGAAAATGTATCTTAGTAGAAGGACCTAGTGAAGAAATGTTAATCAAATCACATTTAGCTTTCCAAAGAAATATGCTAAATGATATAGAAGTCATTTCTTTACATAAAGGATTTAAGAATATGTTAGATATTTGGTTGAAGGTAAACGATGGAACATCACATAGGATAGGCATTATTAGAGATTTTGATAATCAACCTAATGCTCAACAAAGTCATGAAGAATATAATAGGCATGATAATATACTTGTTACTACTACTACTGAATATACATTAGAACCTGAATTTGTTGAAACAGGTGAAAATTATGCCAATTTGAAAAAATACTTTTCTGAAGAACACGGTTGGAAAGATGATGAAATAAATACATCAGAAGCATTATCTGATAAATGGAGAAAAGCTAAAACGGATATTATGTTAAAGTTTTGTCAAGATTTTGGTACAGGACATTTAAAGGATATCCAATTGCCAAAACACATTGATCGAGTTTTAAAATTTTTACAGAGTGGTGTTAAAGAATGAAGATAGTAGTTGCTGGTGCTGGAGCAGGAAAAACTACTTCAATGGCTGAGGAAGTTTTAAAAAGGTATAGAGAAGTAGAAGCTGGAAAAATAATATACGTCATAACTTATACCAATGCTGCTAGAGATCATATAAGAAATAAAATTATTGAGCAACACGGTAGTATTCCTAATCAGATTAAAGTTGAGACTTCACATGTATTTTTATTACAAGAAATTATTTTTCCTTTTTACCATCTATTATATGGACAGTTATATACACGAGTATCAGTAATAAATTTACCAGATAACTATATTTATAAAGCGAAAAGGTTAAAAGAATTAAGAGAGCAAAGCATAATACATGTTGAAGAAGTAACTAAGATAGCTCGGTATGTTATAAGTGGCAAAAGTGATGATAGGAAGTTAGTAAAAGACAAGAGATTAAAAGTTATAACAATTATGAAAAAATACTTAGATTCAATTTTTATAGATGAAGCTCAAGATATGGACTCAGAATTATCTAAAATAATAGAAGTATTATATAATAATGAATTCTATTTACATGCAGTTGGAGATCCTAAACAAGATTTGAGAGGAAGAAATGAATTTAGAAAATTGATTAGGAAGTATACTCAACTGGTAGAATATAAAATGGAAAATCATAGATGTCCTATTTCACATGTGAATTTATCGAATAAGTATGTTCTGAAAGAAGAACAGCAGGATTATCAAACAACACAAGAAGGGTCCGTTAGATATTTATTTGAAAATGATGTTGATAATCTAAAATTTTTTGAAGAAGTAGTATTTGATCAAATTTATATATATCAAAAAAACGGAATATTTATTACCAGTGATAAAGATAGAAATGCACAAAAAAATTTGTTGGAATATGAATTAAAAAGGTTAATACAAAAATCGAAGTTTGCAGAAGAACACATTGAAAAAATAAATTATGTTTTATGTAAAATGATTAGAAATAATATAAAAGAAAAAGATAATTGGAAGATTATAAATAAAGTAAGCGAGATTTTGGAATTGAAATTGACTAAAGAAGACAAGGGACGTATGTATACAACTTTAGACGAAAATAGAATGTATAAAAAAGAGGGAGTAATAACAGTAAATTCTATTGATCGTATAAAAGGATTAGAAGGGGACAGATGTTTATTTATTTTAACTACTGAACTAGCAGAGTATTTTTTTCAAAATAAAGTTGATCAAAACAAGATGTTAAATTATTTATACGTTGCATTAACAAGAGCGAAGCGAGAATTGATTATATTTATTACTAAAGAAGTGGAAGGAAAGTATGAAAGAACTTGGATAGAGAATAAATTGTTGGATTTATTATAATCTGCATTTCATAACTTTTAATTACTAAAAAATCTTTGAAAGTAGGGTGTAATAGCCAGGCTGTTGTTTAGACAGCCGTTTCTTATATAACTAACGGTGCAGGTTAGTTCAATAAGGAATTCGATCAAATACAGGACAACTTCCTGTAACGTTCCCACCCATTGGCACGGCATATGATTTACGAGGAGGATTTTTACTATATGATTTAATATAATTAGTGACTTAATGGAAGTAAATATAGGGGGAACTAGGCGTGGAATTCAATGACGAAAAAATTCTTCAACATTTTTTCAACGGTGAGGCGCTATACGAATTAAATCAAGTGCTTCAACAAGTAGTAAATGAGTGTGCTGTACAAATTAATAAGGAGAGGTTAGTACAGCAGGCAATAGACCGCAATAAACAAATACAACAAGCGTTATTAAGTCAGCTTACAACTGGTTTACCACCTTCGCAAAATAAAAGGTCGCTTGTAGATTTAAGGGAAGATAAAGAGCAATGGGTTAAGGATGTCATTGACATACTTACCAACGGTAGCGGGGGAGGTACTAAGCAGGCTGCCATTAAACGTATTACTGATAATTGGACAAGGGTTAATGGAAATTACATCGGATGTAAATTATGGACCATCAATGCTTTGGAAGAATATAAACGTTTAGGTTGCCCGATAGAAGAGAAAGGTTTAAATACATACTTCATCCATGAACACGCCATGCCTCAGAATGCTTTTATCAAAATTTTCCTAGAGCCACAGACTCATTTTGCTGTCTTGGCGCTGCTTTACAACGGCTTAAACGGAGTGGTGGTAACAAAAGCCGAAGACGAGATTTTAAATAAAAAATATCAACGCAAAATGCCTAGGTCATTTTCAAATCCAAAAGACAGTTTGGAAAGAGAGTTGTGTTACTTAAATCCATGGGCGCGCTACATTGAAGTAGATATGACAAGGGACATCCAAATTTGCGAGTGGGATAAAGATAGTAATTTGATTTCTCATGACGACTATAATATCCGTACGGACGTAAGAATAGCCCCCGAAACCAAACTTTAAAGGTAAGAATAGAATGGAAGGGGATATCCTATTTGGACAAGCAGGTTTGTACCTATTGGTGAGAAAAAGCATTTCAAACCTTAGTTTCAGGTATCTTACTAGTTCGCTCATTCGAGAAGAGTTAAAATTAACTAGAGTAATTGAACTAACAGGTGCGTTAGCTGAAGATCGGAGCTGTCTATAAGGCAGCTTTTTTGTATGAAAACACAATAGTAAAAAAGCCG
>NZ_JBYCZT010000028.1:0-40302 GCF_057586375.1 Peribacillus sp. SRI_006
GCACTTTGAAAAGGAATTAGATGATTATATACATTACTATAACCACAAACGAATGAAGGTAAAATTAAAAGACCTGAGTCCGATAGAATACCGAACTCAGGTCTTAGAAGCTGCTTAAATTATATGTCTAACTTTATTGGGTCAGATCAACTCGATTTTCATCGAGTTTGTCTACAGTCTGAGGCCTCCCACAGTTTACTGAGGGGAGGCCTTTTCTTATCAAGTAATCCGGAGGTTTACCCTAGTCATTTCAACCCACTTAAACAACATGATCATACCGAATATTATTAAGTGGTACTCATAAGGTAGTATATCGGATTGAGGAAAAATATGAATTCGGATTAGATATAAATAATAAAAACAGTTAAAGAAACTAAGCATTTAAGGGGAAGATTAACCTGTTAAAGGAATTCTATGTTTGTTATACTCTTGACGCTGATGTTAAGTGGGAGAAAATAAAAAAAGGATTGAGTAGTAAAAAAGAGGATGTTTTACAAGAAGTCTTAAAAAGGATGGAACACTGTGAGTATTTAATAGTGAAAAGTGAAAGTAAGCATCATATTATTCATACATCTTTAATACGTTATATACGTATTTTTGATAAGAAATAAGTAATCTCACTACTGATATCTTGAAATATAAGTTATGGTTGTATTCTCCTAACAGTCTATCTGGGAGGGGATTTTTCTATGGCGAAAAAAGGAAAACATTTTCATACATATACAGAGCGAGTATGGTTGGTTAACACTTTTGAAAGGAGTGTAAAGATGAATAAGGAATGGGATGATGGTTTTATTGAGGCATTAATGGTTTCCCTACAAGACGAAAGAGTCATTGAAAGGATACAAGCAATAGCAGAAGGGTGCTCGTATAGTCAATTGGGGGAGCATAAGGAGCTGCTGAAAGAAAAAGAAAATGAAATAGCAAAACTCCAACAAGAGCTTGCCTCGAAAAAAGCAGAAATTAGTGAGTACCAAATAATGATCCACCATCTGAATGAGAAAATGGAATCCTATTATAATGAATTGCAAAAGAGAAGAGCGGACTATCGGGAAGCAGAAAAACTTTACGAAGCTGTTCAACAATTATCCGAAACCACTAAAAGTTCCTTGAAAGGAATCTTCAAGGGCGGTTCCGTGCAGGAATTTATAGTCTGTGGCGTGCAATATGAAAACATTTCATCTTTGTGGGATTTTATCAAAAACGAGATTATGGAAGGACGGGAGCAGGAAAGAGAGACTTTGCTCGCCCTTTTTCTGTATTTCTTTCAAGAGTACAGTAAAACATACGATACCCCTTTATATAAAATACAGGAAGTGAAAATGAATGAGGTCTTCAGGGAGGACTTATACATAAGGGCCTTAAATAGCAAAATATCCGGGAACATCATGGACGTCCTGCTGCCAGGATATATAAGCATTAATGGTAAAACCATTAAAAAATCCGTTGTGAGAATCTAGCAGGCGAAACAGAGAATGATAGTAAAGGAGAAATACAATGACATCGATTATTATCCCAGAGATTGAAGAAGGCATTGAAAAAATCCTTCTTGTGCAATGGTATAAACAGCCAGGCGATTATATTACGGTGGGCGAAAGCTTAGCCAAATTCAGCTGTGAGGGCATCGAATTTGACCTCTTTTCAGAAAAAGAAGGTACCCTTAAAGAATTGAACGTAGCGGAGGACACTATAGTCAAGATTGGTGACCTGATATGTTATTTGGATTCTGGTGATGCAATTTCTGAAGAATTATTAAAAGAAGTTGAAAAACAAGAAACGATGGAAGATGAAGAGCCGATTGAGAACGTAACAAGCTTAGCCGAAAAAAATAACATAGACAGTTCCATATACTTAATGAATAAGAACGAAGAGCAGGTTCTATTCTCAACGGATTCCCAAACCGTTCCGGTCTCTGCCATTTCAATGACTTATAAAGAAGTGAGATCGTTAATCAGCCATTTATATCAGAGTGCAGAAGAAACCTTCTTCAAGGATGAGGCCAGCTTCTTTCAAGACATTAAAAAAATGCTCCGTTCCAGATGGGTTTACATGAATAATGGGAATATCATATATGATCACAACATCGCAGCGGTATTTCCTTATAGAAAATACTATGAATTAATGGACGAGGATTTTGACTACAAAAAGCATCTGGACGTTTCCGATTTTAAAGGTGATGCCATGACGCGGGAAGAGGCTGCGAAAAGTTTCAATACAACCGAGCACCCTGTATATAAGAGAATATTAACTTTAGACGATTATTCCGCGAATAAAAATCCTTCCATTTCAAGGATATTTGCCAATCAAACGGCTAACTCTTCTAAATCGATAGCGTTTAAATCCAACGGGTACGATATTCAAAGCTACGATGTAGTAAATCAAAAAAACAATTTGCTGGGAAAAGGATTTTTCGTTCCAGTTTTCCGTTTAAATGGGGAAAATGCTTTTGAAACCAATGACCGAAAGGCTCTCCATCTTTGGCTGGAAAACCGGTTAATTCCAAGTGGATTAAGCGCAGAACGCCAGAAGGAGTATGATTATTTGCTGGAATTGTATCAATTAAAGGAATTAGATCATGAAAGTTTTCTTAAAGAATTGCCATCGATCGCTATCGATTCCAACACTTTTTATGAGAGGCTTTTAAACTCTGAAAAAGTAAGGGCTGATATTGATACATATGATGAAAAGATGTTAACAGATCCAAACCGGGGACATTGGGATTTATGGCCTGTCACCTCTGATGAAAAACCTTTAACGATAAAGCTGAACGAAGAAATAATGGCCAGGAACCCTAAAATGGATATTAGGGAGGACGGCATAGTCGGCATTGATTTTGGAACGAAAAGTACAGTTGTCGTTCATCAAGAAGAAAGTGATGTTACTCTTCCCATGCGTATTGGGGTTGGCTACCTAAACACGGAAGTACAAGACTGGCATTATGAAAATCCAACCGTGATTGAATTTATTGATTTAGAACATTTCCTCGAGCTTTATCAAGAAAAAGAAGGAAGACCAGATACAAGGTGGCAGGATGTGACGGTTTCCCACAATGCTCTTAACAACTTGATGAATGGAAAGAGTGACCATTATTATTCCATATTGAATAATCTAAAGCAGTGGGCTGGAGAAAAGAATAACGAACTCCGATTAAAAGACAAGAGGGGATATGCCGTTGTACTGCGTTCCTTTTTGGACTTAACCGATCAGGAAATCAACCCAATCGAGTTATACGCCTATTACCTCGGTTTGTATATCAATAACCAGAACAATGGGATTTACCTCGATTACACCCTTTCTTTCCCGGTGACGTATGAAAAAGAGGTAAGGGAAAAAATTCTAACGTGTTTTGAACGCGGGTTAAAAAAGACGCTTCCTATGCCGATTCAGCAGGATGAAGAATTAATGAAAAAGTTTCGTGTCACCGCTGGGGCGAGTGAACCTGCTGCCTATGCCGTTTGTGCGTTAAAGGAATACGGATTTGAACCGGAAGAGGATGAAAAAACGTACTACGGTGTGTTTGATTTTGGTGGAGGAACGACAGATTTTGATTTTGGGATTTGGCGTGAAGCGGGCTTGAAAGAAAGCAGATATGATTATGTCATTGAACATTTTGCAGCGGGCGGGGACCGGTATTTAGGTGGAGAGAACATGCTGGAGCTTTTGGCGTTCCAAGTGTTTAAAAACAACCAAAGAACAATGCGTGAGTTAAACATTCCTTTTACCCTCCCAGCGGAATGTGTGAAATTTCCCGGAAGTGAAACATTGATTAATGAGTCACAAGAATCCTATTTAAATACGAAACAATTGGTGGAAAAATTAAGGCCGCTTTGGGAAAGACATGAACGGTATGAAGAACAGTTTGGAAAAGGCATGATCCGGGCAGATTTATTTGACAAAGCCGGCCGCGCAAAACTCAATGTAGAACTATTGATCGATCAAGATGAAATGGAACAGTTGATTGAGGAAAGAATCGACAAAGGCATTAAAAATTTCTTTGAGTCTCTACGGCGCGCTTTTGCCCGGTCAGAATACAGAAAAATTAATAAAGTGAATATACTGCTTGCGGGTAATTCAAGTAAATCCCCGGTCGTCATGAATCTATTTAATAAATGGATTGAAAGGGAAATGGAGAACACTCAAAACTGGGGAGAAGTGTCTGGTGCCCTTTTTGAGATTCTACCGCCACTGGGGACAGAAGGCGCTTATTTAAAGCAAGAAGAGAGAAACAGAGTGGTTAACCGGGATATAATAACAGCTCCTACAGGAAAAACAGGCGTTGCCTTTGGGCTTGTACAAAGCAGAAAAGGCGGAAGTATAAAAGTTATTGACCGCGATATGGTGAATGGGGAATCAAAGTTCAAGTATTTTCTTGGCATCGGGAGAAAAGGGAAATTAAAAACAATGATTGATCAAGAAGAAGAGTATAACAAATGGCATCTTTTCATTGATGCATCAGAAGAAGATTTTGAGATTTATTACACAAGCCTGCCGGAAGCTAGTACCAACCAGCTTGATATTAAGCAGGCACAGAGGAAAAAGCTTCGAATTGAGCATGTAGATGATTCAGCATTTGTTTATATTCGGACCATAAGCCCGACTGTCATTGAATATGTTGTTGCAGATGAAGGCTCGATTATAAGTGGGAATTATTTAAGTGAAATTACTAAAGTGGAATTAAGCTGATCTTTCGATGAAAAAATTTTTGAAAAGGTCTCTCACAGTATACTGTGGGAGTCCTTTTCATGCTCATCGTTATTCACAGCTAGGTGTTCAACCTGTGGATTCACTTCTTTGATCCATCTGATGCTCCATAATCATTAATAGTTAGTTTTACATCGTAGTTGATTGGAGTTTCACTAAATGTTTGGTCCCAATCCTTTTTGACCTTCTTCCATACTTTTGGGTGCTTAATTCTCAATTGATTTCCGAAGCCAGCAACGTCCACTTGGTATTCCTTTTGCATTTTTTCTAATACATTCCCCACCAAGCGTTTCACTTCTTTTTCAGAGGATTTTTCTGCTTTTTTTAGAAATTCATTTTTAAAAGTATCTCCTGAAATCACCCAGTTTTCAGACAGTCTACCCACTGATTCAATGTTTACATCAAAAGAGATGTTGTCTCCTTTAACTCGAGGTACGATACTGCTTTTCATGGATTCTATCTCATACACAATCAGCTGACCGGTTTCTTTATCAAAGCTTTTCACTACACCGCCTTTCCCCTTACCTGTTATCCATGTGACGCCCTCCAGTTCCTCCTCATTCAAAAAACCAGTCATTTTGTGTGTCTTTCCATCGATCACGGCAGCACCCGCAAATTTGACTTGCCCATCTGCTGATAGAACTTTTTGGATTAGAAAACTAGATCCTGATTTGATCTTGCTTTCTACTTTAATATGCGACATGGGAGGTAAAATCCTCGTTGTTCGATAGGCATTTTCTACAATGCCAGCTAGACGAAACGCTGGAATCTCTCCATCTTTCTTTGTTTCCAGTGTGTTGCTCGCTTTTCCTTTACTGATGAGCACAAGACAGCTTGGTCTAACCTCACTTTCTCGAAAATTTTGATTAAGTAATTGTTCCAACTTATACGATTTTGCAAGATCTTCACCTATAACAACCACTTTCAGATGGTGAGCGGTTACGGGTTGTTCACTTCTCAATGATAATTCACGAACCATTTGATGGAAGGAATCACCAGTTTCGGAAACGTTAAGATAAGATTTTTGTTCTGGTCCTGATTGTTTCGTTGTTGAACTTGCTACTTGTGGAGTGATAAATTGATAGGTTGCAGTAATCCGGTCCTTTTTTGAATAACCACCCCCTTGTTCGTTTAATTTTTTCTCGATGGAGGACGGCTTGGCTTTATCGAATGCCAAACCGATACCTAGACTTTGCTCTTCGATTTCATGACTGCTCCAACATCCTGTAAGGGATAAGAACAAAAGAACGGAGAGGGAAATGAAGAGGGGGCGTATATTGTTATGTGATTGTTTCATATTTTCCTCCCTTTATTCTTGAGATGATAAGCAGAAGAAGCGGAAGTAAACCAAATAAAAACAGTGCGATATTGCCGACGAAATCTCCTTGTTTAAATAGGTCATTCATATTTTTCGGAATCATGGCAATGATGTATAGAATCGGAAGCAACCCAAACATAAATGGGTGAATGCTCTTTTTTGTAAGTTGAGCCAGCCCTAAAGCGGCTGCAAAGTAGGTGATGGTAAATGTAGCAAATATTTGCATGATCCAAACCACGAGCAATAAAGATTCAAACCGTTCAAAGATCAAACCGGAGATTTCAAAACTGCGTATAAGATCCAGAGTCGGCCATGTTCTCGTGACCACTCCATCAACAGATAATGCCCCGATAACCATTACGACCGTTATTACATAAAAAATCAATGGAATGGAAACTCCAACAAGCAGGGCTTTTACTGCTTTTTTTGGCTGATTCATAAACGGAATAAGCAGTAACATGATTTCAGGCCCTGAAAAAGCGAGAGCCGTTGTTTTTACCCCTTTTAGTACAGGAGTGATTCCTTCTCCTAATACCGGACGCAGATTATCGATCTCAAATATTTTGATGCTCATAAAGGTAACTACCAAAAAAAGGATAACCGTCAAAGGTAATATAATTTCAAATAGACGGGATATCGGGTTAATGCCACCGATGATGAGATAAAGACCTACCCACATGAAAATCATAATAATTGCCCATGTAGGGGTACCCTCCAGAAGTAAATACCTTACAACTTCAGCCATTGAACGGAGCTGAAATCCGGAAGTCATAAGAAAATAACATATAATAACTAAACTAAGAAAACTCCCCACCCATTTTCCTACAATTTCATTGATGTATTGATAAAAGGTCTTATCGGGAAACTGTTGGCTTAATTTGACCATGATCACCCCTGCGATTATCGCAATAATCCCGCCTATTATAACGCTAATCCATACATCTGGTGTATGTACCTTCTCCGTCGATGATCTGGGTAGGGTGAGTAATCCTGTACCGAGTATAAAGTTGATGATAATGACAGCTGTTTGAGGAGTCGTGATTCGGTCTTTCGGATTGAGAATCATTCGTTAACCACCCTTTCACCGATAAGTTATCCTTTACGTATGGGTTTTTTTGTATGCATCATCTTTGGACGGCGCTTCATCATCATAAGCGGCATGCGAACCATCAGGTCTTTCCATTCACTTAAACGATAAGGAACGGCTGGACTCATATAAGGTACACCAAAGCTTTTTAATTTCACTAAATGGCTGGTCATTAAAAGAAAAAAGAGAATGACCCCGTATAATCCAAATGTGGCAGCACAAATCATGGCTGGAAAACGCAGAATCCGTAATGTAATCCCAATACTATAGTGCGGAATGGAAAATGATGATATAGCAGTTAACGCTACTACAATCACCAAAACAGGGCTAACGATCCCTGCCTGTACAGCAGCTTCCCCAATGATCAAACCGCCGACGATACCCATTGCCGGACCAATTGGCTTAGGCAATCGCAGTCCTGCTTCCCTCAGAATTTCGATGGATATTTCCATGAATAATGCTTCGATAAGTGCCGGAAACGGAACCCCGGACCTGGTTCCTATAATGGAGATGGCCAGTTTTGTCGGAATCAACCCTGAATGAAATGAGATGAAAGCTATATATAAAGACGGTGTAAAAAGAGCCAAAACAACTGTGAGATAACGGAGTAAACGTATGAATGTGCCAGGAATCCATCTTTCATAATAATCTTCAGGTGATTGTAACATCATGCTTAATGTAACTGGAACGATCAAAGCGAATGGCGTCCCATCCAATAAGATGGCCACCCGACCTTCCATTAAAGCAGCAATCACGCGATCAGGACGCTCTGTATTCTGTACCTGAGGAAAAGGACTAAGGTAATTATCCTCGATGAGTTGCTCTACATAACCTGATTCTGGCACATTATCAATATCAATTTTTTTAATTCGATTTTCTACCTCTTGAACTAATTCGGGATCAACAATATCTTTAATGTAAGCGACAACTAAGTCTTTTCTTGACTGCTTACCTACTTGGAATTGTACTAACGATAAATTTTCAATTTCACCACTACTTCTTAAAAAAGACGTATTATCAACTAAAGATTCAGTGAAACCGATCCGTGGACCTCTGACTAATGCCTCTGATACCGGCTCTTCAACAGTCCTTGTTTTTATTTTTGTTGTACCAAGGATTAGGGCATCCACTAATCCATCAATTAAAAGCGCGGTAGAACCTGTTAATACTTTTGATGCTAACTCTTTAATGGAACCAACTTCTTCTACCTCACTGATAGATAACACTTCATTTTTTATGAATTCTTTTGAAATGCTTCCTTTGATGTAAGGAAGGTCTTGTTTATATTCTGCTGAAAAGTCAACCATCAATGATGCCATGATATGTTTATCAATGATTTCTTTATCTGATAATCCATCCGCATAAATGATAATTGACCGAATACCGGTACGGCCGATATTAAATTCTCGAAAATGAACATCCCAATTATGTCCAATTTCTTGCTTAACCATTTCTAGATTTAAATTAAAATTATCTGTAAACTGATCAGTTGAATCTTGGGAGGTATTTGCTTCTTGTTTGTCTTTATCGGTACCTTTTCCTTTTTTACCGATCTTTGATATCCACTCTTTCATTTTCATCACTCATCCTTTGAGTTGCGAAGCCGATTAAACAATTTGGAGATTAAATACGGAATAACAAACACAATAAAAGCTTGTATAAAAACCTGCCATTCTGGAAGGTAGGAAACAATAGTTTTCCACATTTTCATCACCCTATACTTGTTTCAAGTAGCCGCTGAAATTCCTTTAATTCTCAAATAGTATTAATATCTTCCACGTTTCTTATGCAATGAAGTTAAAAGCAATTAGCCGTATTTACATACTTTATACTTCGTATGTATTATGTGGGAAAATTGATTTTGAATATAATTGAGGAGAAGGAAGAGGCGAAATCGATGTCTGGGACTTATCCGAATGACTCATTATTATAGTAGTGAGCTTTAATGAACATAGGCTTTACTTCTTAGAACGGGGGATGACTTAAGCTCAAGATTTGAAATATAATTTTAAAAATATAAAGATCAAATTGAAATGATGTTCGAAATAACATATACTGAAAATTGGGAATTGTTTGTAAATATCACCCGATTTTGGGAAATTTCTGCATTAACCAACTTGAAATAAGAGATCCAAATCACAACCCGGAACATATTATCGAATTGTAAAGCCTGGTGTAAAAAGGACGGAATGAATGAGAATATTAGCTTTCGGTTAAGTTGTTCTTTATTTTTAAAAGTGATTTCAAAGGAGTGGAAAATGATGAATATATGGACAAGCTGCACACTGAGTTCAATTCTGGCACTTTCCTTATTAGCACCTTCCGTGTCTTTTGCTAATGAAAACTCAAATCATGGAGCCGCTGTGAGTAAGGAGACTGCCAGTCAGTATCCAATATTAAAGAAAGTAAATAAACCGGAAGAAGCGGGATTTTCGTCTGAAAGGCTGGAAAAAGTGGATCAGCTCATTGAAATGGAAGTGGCGGCCGGTTTCCCCGGTGCTGCCTTGATTGTCATAAAGGACGGAAAGATCGTTAAAAATGAAAGCTACGGGTACAAACAGAAGTTTAATGAACATACACCTCTTAAGAAGTTTCAAAAAATGGGAAATGACACGTTATTTGACCTTGCTTCAAACACGAAGATGTATGCAACCAATTTTGCCATTCAGAAATTAGTCAGCGAAGGCAAGCTGAATATCCAGGCAAGAGTGCAGCAATACATTCCTGAATTCAAAGACACAGAGGAGGATGTGATCAAAGGAAAGGATAATCTGAGGGTTATTGATGTTCTACATCATACTGCAGGGTTTAGACCCGATCCGCAATACCATAATCCAAAGGTTTCGAAAGAACTTTATTCCCAGGAGCGGGATAAAACCATCGAGTTCATTTCCAAGACACCGCTCACATATGTACCTGGAACACAGAATGTCTACAGTGATGTGGATTATATGCTGCTTGGTGCCATTGTTGAAGAAATAACGGGTCAGCAGCTTGATGTCTATGTTGAAAATGAATTGTACAAGCCGCTTGGTTTGAAAAATACTAAGTTCAATCCTCTGCGAAAGGGCTTTAAGCCAAGGGATTTTGCCGCAACCGAATTGCTTGGCAACACCCGGGATGGCGTGATAGATTTCCCTAACATTCGTACATACACACTTCAAGGGGAAGTGCATGATGAAAAAGCCTTTTATTCGATGGGGGGCGTTTCAGGACATGCCGGCCTTTTCTCCAATACGAAAGATATGGCCGTCCTTCTGCAGGTGATGCTGAATGGCGGGGGATACGGTAAACATACGTTGTTTGATCAAGAAACAATCGATGAATTCGTCGCACCTTCCGAGATGAATCCTACATATGGTCTTGGTTGGAGACGAAATGGCGATGCTAGCATGGAGTGGATGTTCAGTCCTCTCGCAAGCGACAGTGCCTATGGTCATACTGGATGGACCGGGACGGTCACGATCATTGATCCGGAAATAGATTTAGGGATCGTTTTACTAACTAATAAAAAGCACTCTCCGCTCGTCAATCCTGTAGCCAATTCCAATCAGTTTTTTGGCGACCTCTTCAAAACAGGAAGCTATGGAAGTGTTGTAACTGCGATTTATGAAGCATTGGAAACGAATGAATAAACGGATATACGGATATCTCCATAAAGTTTAAGACATCCCATTAATGTCGGGAGGCCTTTTTTCTTGTTCTATCAGAATGTCTGGAAGCTTTATTCCATACAGTTTGGGCAAGGATCAGGTTTTTATATGCCCCGTCTTGATCGAGCAAATTATCAAGGGCACCTTGTTCGATGATTTCCCCATTTTGTACAACGATGATGCATGTTTAATTGTCACTAATCTATGGAACCGAACAATTTCATGAAGGCATAATCTGGTTATCCGGGACGCTCTGGGGGACGAATTGGACCTTTGTATGGGCGTTATTGCCATGGTTGTTCGACTGCTTTCGGGAGTGATGAATTATCCCCCTAAAAGAACTATTTTAAAAAATATATTGACCGAACAGCCTGTATCCGCTTACAATAATATTTAGTTATTAGTGTATTTAGAAAATTGTAAAAGAGGTACCTGCATGACAAAGGAATTCGACAGAAGAATTGGGCGCCATGCAATCATGTACGCATTTGCGGACGAAGAGGAAGAAGTCATATTGACGAATGAACTTAAGCGGATGGATTGGCTTTATGGAAAAGGTAAAGTCGGTTCAATGGAGCTGCAGAAAATAGTTGCGGCCATTGAGACATCTGCGAAAAGACTTGGATTGGTCAATCCCGATATGTATCGTGAAATGCATGCGCTGTATCATGCGATCATCGAAGCACTCCAAGGAGTGACACGCGGCCAAGTCGAGCTTGGCGGTCTTTTGAGGACTGCGGGCCTTCGGTTTGCAATCGTTCGGGGCAGGCCGTTTAAAAACGGGGCCGAAGGTGAATGGATTGCTGTCGCCGTGTATGGAACGATTGGAGCACCGGTTCGGGGATTTGAACATGAAGCCGTCGGTTTGGGAATTAACCACATTTAAATAATTAAAAGCCTATAGTTATTTAGTGAAATAGGGGGCTGTATTGATAGACTGGATAAGTCTGTCAATATGGCCTCCTTTTGTTTGTTTAAAAAAAGAATAGGGGTGCAGGAAATGATTATGTTAACGGGCCAAACTTTAACGATTGAAGAAGCGAAAAAAGTATTGTATGGAGAAGCATTTGTCTCTGCTTCAGCCGAGAGTGTAAAGAAAGTGGAAAAAAGCCGCGAAGCGGTTGAAAATATCGTGAAACAAAAGAAAGTCGTCTATGGCATCACAACAGGTTTTGGAAAGTTTAGCGATGTTTTGATTGATGCAGAGGACGCTGAGCAGCTACAGTGGAATTTGATTCATTCCCATGCGTGCGGAGTCGGGGAACCATTTCCAGAGGTGGTTTCGAGAGCTATGGTCCTTCTCCGTGCCAACGCGCTATTAAAAGGGTTCTCCGGCGTCCGTCCTATCGTCATTGAACGTTTGATCGATCTTTTGAATGCTCATATCCATCCGGTCATCCCTCAGCAAGGTTCTCTTGGGGCAAGCGGGGACTTGGCGCCGCTTTCGCATTTGGCGCTAGTATTGATGGGGGAAGGGGAAGTGTTTTATAAAGGAGAGCGAATGGAGGCCATCGCAGCTTTATCGAAAGAAGGCATTCTTCCAGTGACACTTAAAGCAAAAGAAGGTCTTGCATTAATTAACGGAACACAGGCCATGACGGGGATGGGCCTCGTAAATTACATTGAAGCCGAACAGCTGGCCCATCAAACTGAAGCGATTGCTTCACTGACTTTAGAGGGATTACGCGGCATTGAAGATGCCTTTGATCCGGATGTTCATCTAGCACGGGGTTACCGCCAGCAAACAGAGGTCGCTGAACGGATTAGCCGCATGATCAGCGGCAGCCAGCTCATCACCAAGCAAGGAGAACTGCGGGTTCAGGATGCTTATTCCCTTCGCTGCATCCCGCAAGTGCATGGGGCATCATGGCAAACTCTTGATTATGTAAAAGAAAAATTGGAAATTGAAATGAATGCAGCGACGGATAATCCGCTTATTTTTGACGATGGGGAAAAGGTTATTTCAGGAGGGAACTTCCATGGACAGCCGATTGCATTTGCGATGGACTTCATGAAAATCGCTGTTGCCGAGCTTGCAAATATTTCAGAGCGCCGGATTGAGCGACTCGTCAATCCTCAGCTCAATGATTTACCGCCATTCTTGAGCCCTTCACCTGGCTTGCAGTCTGGAGCGATGATCATGCAATATTGTGCAGCTTCCCTAGTCTCTGAGAATAAAACACTGGCACATCCTGCAAGTGTCGATTCCATTCCATCTTCAGCGAACCAGGAAGACCATGTAAGTATGGGAACGATTGGCTCCCGGCACGCACATCAAATCATCCAAAACGTTCGCCGTGTTTTGGCGATTGAGCTCATTTGTGCCTTACAAGCGGTTGAATACCGTGGAATAGAGAAGATGGCCCCGTTTACAAAAGAGTTTTATACGGAAGCAAGAAAGCTCATTCCAAGCATTACACAAGATCGTATCTTTTCAAAGGATATTGAAGCAACGGCAAGCTGGTTACTGCAAATTGACTGGAATTCATTTATTCATAGGAGTTTACCTACAACATAATATGAAGCTCGGAATATCCGAATGAACGTTAGGCTTATAGCCCTTTGACTTGGGCTTTAAGCCTAACACCCTTATGTAAATGCTACAAAGATCCCAGAAATCCAAAAAAGGTCTAAGCATTAGAGAAAATGACCTTGAAATAGTAATAAATGCAGGAAATGACTATTGATGGAATGATCGACTTTACCTATTCGTGCTAGATTAAACATGCATTTTTGGAGGGGAATCTAATTTGGAAAATCGGCAATTGCAACCACCTGTCATAAATGAAAAAAACCAGCCGTCAAATACTTTACAAAGGAAGCTAAAAGCACGCCACCTTACGATGATTTCGCTGGGCGGTGCAATTGGAACAGGGCTGTTTCTCGGAAGCGGGCCAGCCATTCACTCTGCGGGGCCTGGCGGTGCTTTGGTCGCTTACACCGTAATTGGCATAATGGTTTATTTTATTATGACAAGCCTTGGAGAACTGGCATCATTTATGCCGGTCAGCGGAGCCTTCAGTACCTATGCTTCGCGTTTCATCGACCCGGCATTAGGGTTTGCGCTTGGTTGGAACTATTGGTTCACTTGGGCAATGACTCTTGCTGCGGAACTATCTGCCGCAACGATGGTTATGAAGTTTTGGTTTCCTGACAGCTCGTCTTTTTTATGGAGTTCATTGTTTTTAGTTTTGATATTCTTATTGAATTACGTATCCGTTAAAGGGTATGGCGAAGGGGAGTATTGGTTCTCCCTCATCAAAGTGGCGACCATCATCATTTTCATAGTTGTCGGAATATTGATGATATTCGGGATCATGAACGGAGAGGCGATTGGTTTTAAAAACTTCACAGTTGGTGACGCTCCGTTTGCCGGTGGTTTTTTGGCAACATTGGGCATTTTCATTGCTGCTGGATTTTCTTTTCAAGGAACAGAAATAGTCGGCGTTGCAGCCGGTGAAAGTGAAGACCCGGCAAAAAATGTACCACGTGCAGTTCGCAGCATTTTTTGGAGAATCTTCCTCTTTTATATCCTGGCCATATTGGTTATCGGATTGATCGTTCCTTATACGAATGGCAGTCTGCAGGGACACACGATCATGGTTAGCCCATTTACGATGGTGTTTGAAAAAGTGGGACTGGCATTCGCTGCTTCCGTGATGAATGCCATCATTTTGACAGCCGTATTATCCGCAGGTAATTCGAGTCTTTACGTGACAAGCCGAATGTTATACTCCATGGCAAATGAAGGGCTGGCACCGCGTATTTTTGGCAAACTTAACAAACGCGGCGTTCCCATTTGGGGATTGGTTGTCACTTCACTTGTAGGGATGTTGGCCTTTTTTGCTTCCATTTTCGGTGATGGAGTCATTTATATTTGGCTTATGAATGCGGTTGGAGTCACTGGATTTATATTTTGGCTCGGTATAGCGGCAAGCCATTACCGCTTTAGAAAAGCTTATATTGCTCAAGGGTATTCACTGGATGATCTTCCCTATAAATCCAAGTTGTTTCCTTTCGGCCCGATATTTTCCTTTGTACTTTGTTTCTTCGTATTATTGGCGCAAAACTATCAGGCCTTCATTGGCGATGACATTAACTGGGCAAGTGTGATCGCTGCCTATCTTGGCATCCCATTCTTTTTGATAATGTGGCTTGGTTATAAGTTCATTAAGAAAACAAAAGTAGTTCCGCTAGAGGAATGCAAAATCGATTTTGATGAACATAGGAATGCCAATTAGTATGTATTGATAAAATGCATCAGCCTTGAAATGGAATTGTTGTTTCAAGGTTTTTCTCTGTATATATGACACATTTCCATATATGGCTGCATAAAACATAACCATTAAAAAAATGTGTGAAATCCCAATCTTGCCATGTGATTTTTAAGCGGAAAATCACCTTTCCCACTTTTTGGATGACTTTTGGAATTAAAAAAACTGAAAAAAAATTGTGGCCGATGTTGGGAGTTTATGATTATAGGAAGCCGAAGTGTTGGTATATCAAGGTTTTTGGTGTCCTCCGTAACCTTTAGAATCGATGGCGTAAATGGGCTTTTTAGGCAAGAATTCCGTCCCGCATCATTTGAACTTATATTCATTCTTTGTTAAGGTAATGAGGTACTTTAGGGATACAGGTTCATTCCAAGTGTTGGGACTGAACAAAACCCCTAAAATAAAAAACCATAATATTTCAGTTGGTATATGCTGTGTGCCTGTTAGTTTCCTCAGTTGTATTGCACCTCTTTTCCCTGCAAAGCTTTAAAATAGACAATTGGGAATCCCATAATCATATTTCTATGCGTTTTGGTGTTATACTGCACTGCAAGTATCATTCCACCTGGTAAAGGAAATGAAGTACTTTAGAGGGTAGTCGTAAGTCCATCATCAGGACAAAACTCTAAGTGGAAATCGTTTATATTACAGTTGGTATATGTTGTGCCTGCTAGTTTCCTCAGTTGTGATTGCACCTCTTTTTTTCTACTTGAAATGCTCAATTTATCACACAAAATATAATCCAAGTAAAGAATGGCTTCTTGGAAATAATAAATATAGATTATTTTTCTATACACGTACACCCTGTGCCACTAAATAAGTGTCACTTCCGCTTTTTTGAAGGGGTAGAATTTCGGTTATTTCAAGATACTTGTGCATTAATAATCATCACTCGCATAAAACGGGGGAATTCAGCAAAACTGAATATCATATGGGCAACTATTAGAATGAGGTGACTTGATGAAGCCGTATGTAGAAGTCAGAAATGTCTCGAAAATTTTTGGCAAATCTCCAAAAGCAGCAACAGACTTATTGAAGCAAGGCAAATCGAAAAAGGAAATCTTGAAAGAAACGGGACAAACGGTCGGAGTGAATAATGTTAATTTCGAGATTTATCCTGGCGAGATTTTTGTCATCATGGGCCTATCCGGAAGCGGGAAATCAACTTTGATCCGCATGTTCAATCGTTTGATCGATCCCACTTTGGGTGAAATCTTAATTGATGACGAAGATATCGTGAAGATGAACGCTGCCCGGTTAAGGGAAGTCAGACAAAAGAAAATAAGCATGGTATTTCAGAACTTTGCTTTATTCCCGCATAAAACGATATTGGAAAACGCTGAATTTGGGCTCGAAATTCAAAAAGTAGATCCAGCGAAACGTCATGAAAATGCGATGAAGGCTCTTGAGGCCGTTGGATTGAAAGGCTACGAAAATCAGCTGCCATCACAGCTTAGCGGCGGTATGCAGCAGAGGGTTGGGTTAGCCCGGGCACTCGCCAGTGATACGGATATCCTGCTGATGGATGAAGCCTTCAGTGCCCTTGATCCATTGATTCGTAAGGATATGCAGGATGAACTGATCCAAATCCAAGATCAGTACAAAAAAACGATCATTTTCATTACCCATGATCTTGATGAAGCATTAAGAATCGGGGATAGAATTGCCCTTATGAAAGATGGAAGCGTCATTCAATTGGGTACCCCTGAACAAATCATGATGAATCCAGCCAATGAATTCGTCGAGAAGTTTGTGGAAGATGTTGATCTGTCAAAAGTATTGACAGCGTCTCATGTGATGATACGCCCAGAGAAGATTGCGGTGGACAGAGGCCCGAGGGTTGCCTTGGAAATCATGCGCAAACAAGGGTATTCCAGCATTTTCGTTGTGGATAGGAAGCAGAAGTTATTGGGGGCCGTGACTGCTGAACAGGCACGTCAGGCAATGAGCAATGATCAATCGATTTCTGAAGTGATGACAACTGATATCCCAACTGTAAAAGAGGATGAATTACTTGGAAACCTCATGGATGTGATGGCGACTTCAAGCTTGCCAATCTCAGTGATCGATGATCAGAACAGAATTAAAGGAATTCTTCTTCGCGGTGCCGTCATCGGTGCTTTGGCCGGAAATAAAGATTCCTTGAATGAAATGGAGAGTGAATAATTCAATGAATATGCCGAAAATCCCACTAGGGGCATGGGTCGATTCTTTAGTGGATTGGATTACCATTGTATTTGCTGGATTATTTACACTTATTACGAATGGGATCGAAGGACTACTGGATATCCTGGTCGATGTAATGAGTGCAGGACCTTCGATCATTTTAATCATCGTCCTGACCCTTCTGGTTACCTATACAAGCAAATGGACATTGGGATTATTTACATTAATCAGCTTACTATTGATTGATAATCTTGGTTATTGGGAATCAAGCATCCAAACACTGGCGATCGTTATTTTGTCAGGATTCCTCACCATATTGATTGGGATACCAATCGGAATATGGTGTGCCCAAAATAAAACCGTGCGCAATATCGTTACCCCGATCTTGGATTTCATGCAAACGATGCCTGCCTTCGTTTATTTGATTCCTTCGATTTTATTCTTTGGAATAGGGGTAGTGCCTGGAATCATCGCGTCATTCATTTTCGCGATTGCACCGACAATCCGTATGACCAATCTTGGGATTCAGGAAGTGCCTAATGATTTGATCGAAGCATCGGATGCTTTTGGTTCAACCACCAGCCAAAAGTTATTCAAGGTACAAATACCGTTGGCTACTCCAACGATTATGGCAGGAGTTAACCAAAGCATCATGCTGGCACTATCCATGGTAGTTACAGCTTCATTGGTTGGAGCACCCGGACTTGGGGCGGATGTCTACAGGGCAGTCAGCCAAATTAATGTAGGGCAAGGATTTGAAGCAGGATTATCCATCGTAATCATTGCAATCATACTTGATCGTATCACGCAAAACCTTCGTAAACCAGCTTACGAGCATATCGTTAGCAGGAAAATCATTTTTACAATATTGGCCTTACTAGTTGTGGGTACTGCGCTATTCGGTACTTTTACAAAAGAAAAAGCAGAAAATGGGGATGAAAACAGTTTTGCTGCCAAAGCCAATTTTGAAATCATCGGAATTGAACCTGGAGCAGGAATAATGAAGCTGACTAAATCGGCTATAGATGATTATAAGCTGGATGATTGGAACGTGGTTGAAGGGTCATCGGCAGCGATGGTTGCAGAATTGAAAAAAGCAATTGATAAAAAAGAACCAATCGTCGTTACTGGCTGGTCTCCGCATTGGATGTTCTCGACATATGACTTGAAATATCTCGAAGATCCGAATGGATCCTTCGGCAAGGCTGAAAACATCAATTCCATTGCCAGAAAAGGACTTGAACAGGATGCGCCAGGTGCCTATAAAATTCTTGATCAATTCTACTGGGAAACAAAAGATATGGAAGATGTAATGGTCAAGGTTGCTGATGGGATGTCTCCTTCAGAAGCAGCAGAAGAATGGATAAAGAAAAATCAGGACAAGGTGTCCAAATGGACCCAAGGAGCACAATCAGGAAATGGTGAAAAGATCAAACTGGTTTATGTTGCCTGGGACACTGAAATTGCCAGTACAAATGTGATTAGCAAGGTACTGGAGCAGAATGGCTATGATGTAACATTAAGCCAGGTTGAAGTGGGGCCAATGTTTGCTGGCGTTGCAAACGGAAGTGCGGACGCCATGGTGGCTGCATGGCTTCCGGGAACACATCTTGAATACTATAATAAGTATAAAGATGACATGGTTGACCTTGGACCAAACTTAAAAGGAACAAAACTTGGTCTGGTCGTACCGGATTACGTCGATATTGATTCAATTGAAGACTTAAAACAATAAGAAAAACGAGGGAATTTCTGAAATGAAATTCCCTCGTTTTTTCTTTTGATGGGGGGCTGAGCTTTTAAATACTAAACATCAATGGATGGTAACGAATTTACTCCTCAATTCCTCTTCCGTTACTTCGATCTTTCCTTTTAAATCTTCTGCCAGTAATACATAACTTTTCACGCCAATGAATTCAGAATGCGATATTAAAAAGAATTTTGTCCCTTTTTTATACGTAGATGGAACATCTTCAATCAACTTAAACATTTTCATCCTTTTTCCACCTTGGATATCATAAATTCGTAACGCATGTATTCATAACTAGTTCGTGGCACAACTTCTTCTTTTCACTTTTTATATCATTGATATTTATGGGCGGTCAACTTTTTTTATTGGTAGATACAAGTACCGACTGTACTTGTCATTTGTTTGTGAATTATGAGTATTCCTAAATTTCTGTGGAACTGGGCTATCGTTGAATGTTAAAATTCAGTTGGATAACAGTGTTTCTTTATACATAAGGAAGAGATAAGAGAAGCAATGAGTTGATAAAGCAAAAAGTGATTTTGGAAGGTGTGGAAATATTGAAACCAATCATATTTGATGTAGATACGGGGATAGATGATGCCATGGCGATGGCATATGCTTTAAATTCCCCTGAATTGGAAGTGCTCGGATTCACCACTTGCTTTGGTAACGTGCCCGTTGTTAATTCGACCCGTAATACACTTGCCGTCTTGGAGAAATTAAATAGGCGCATACCGGTATATGAAGGTGCTGACCAAACTTTGGTACGCGGAAGGAAGAAGCGGTATCCCAAGCATGTTCATGGGGAAGACGGGTTAGGAAATACCCTTCGGTTTAAACCAACCATCAAAGCATCACAAGGAAATGCAGCAGATTTCATTATCGATCAAGTGCAAAGCCGACCGCATGAAATTACGATCATTGCAGTTGGACCACTGACTAACATCGCATTGGCGATCAATAAAGCGCCGATGATCATGTCGCTTGTAAAAGAGGTCGTAATTATGGGCGGTGCCGTAAATGTACCAGGAAATGTAACCCCTTATGCTGAAGCGAACATAATATCAGATCCTGAAGCGGCACATCAGGTATTGACTTCAGGACTGCCGATCACCCTAGTGGGGCTTGATGTGACGCTGCAAACATACCTACTGAAATCGAAGCTTGATGATTGGCGTGCCACTGGTAAGGAAAGCGCCGAATTTTTAGCGGAAATGACCGATTATTATATGAAAGCATATGAAAACTCCCATCCAGGTTTGGGTGGTTGCGCCCTTCATGATCCACTTGCAGTCGGGGTTGCGATTGATTCAAGTTTTGTCAGGACAGAATGGATGAACGTCAAGGTGGTGACCGAGGGTGAAGAAGCAGGCAGGACAATCGGTCAAAAGGATGGCGGACCTAGAATCCGTGTCTGTACGAATGTGGAAAGTGAGCGGTTTTTGAAACACTTTTTGGAACGGGTTATATGATTAAGCAACGTAATTGAATCATGAATGTAGCATGAAGGATATTCCAAAAAAAATCATTGGCAAGAGCTGGCCTGTTTCTGTTGGATATATCGATTCTCGCTATATGACAAGGATACCTGTCAAAATAAAGTTGAAAGTAGCATGGTAAAAAAGGTCCTCCATTTATTATGTTTTGTAAATGGTTTATATTCAATCAATCATAAAAATTGCTTTTCAGACTTTAATCAAACGTTTAATTAATTTCGTAGAAAAGAAAGTCGAAAGTCACTAATATCATGGTGAAAACCATATTAATAGATAATGGTTCAGAAATATTGGGTATAAGGTACTTTTTTTACCACAAAAAAGTAAAATATTAAAAAATAATTAAAAAATGGGTTTAAAGGTTTGGGAAAACAGGTACATAGACTTTCGTAATGCCATATTTAGGTTTTTTTACATAATTATAATTTACCATTTTTCGACTTTGCGCTTATTTATATGGCAGAAAATGTATGGTTCTATTAAAATGTACTATATAAGATAAAAGGAGGATTTTTTCTATGTCACAAATTCGCGTAACACCTTCGGAACTGAAAGATGTAGCTAGACAATATGATAATGAGAGCCAACAAGTAACGGATATGATTGGTCGTTTAGATAGAATGAGAGATCATTTAACTGGTATTTGGGAAGGTTCTTCCAGTGAGGCTTTCGTAGGTCAGTACGAAGAATTAAAGCCTTCATTCATGGATATGGCTCGCTTGTTGAATGAAGTTTCTCAACAATTGAATAAATCAGCTCAAATCCTTGAAGACACAGATAATCAGATTGCTAGTCAAATTCGCGGATAATCATTAGGTAAATGAGAAAAAGAATTTCTAGGAAAAAGCGCCGCGACTCTTTTTGAAGAATCGTGGTGCTTTTTTGCTTTAAAAGAGGTGGATTCCATATATATTCAACTAACGATCGATTTAAACAGGTATACTGGGGAAGTATTTGATTTGCAAGTGTCAAATTACCGCTCCATCAAGAAGGTTGTGGAGATAATATGGCAGGTAAAAGATATTGCCAGTGCGCCTAAAGAAGGCTATTGGGTGCGGGTCCAGAATAAAGAGTTCGTATGTTCAGGTTATGAAACCCTGCTTGATAGCGGAATTACGACGGGGGACCGCCTTGAGATCCTCTAATGGATAGGTGTGGACTCTTTATAGGAAAAAAGTCTAAAGCCCTTTAGCAGGGGTAAAGGAGTTACATAAAATGGATGAGAAACCATATCTGGAGAAAAAAACAGAAGCTGCAATGATGAAGGATGATAAGGGGCATTCGTTCGTTTTCCAACGGGCAAAACTACCGATGCAGGACCCACTGGAATTACAGCTTATTCATGAAGCGGATGATGCTCTCCAGAAACATATAGAAGTGACAGAGGACGAGGTGAAGATCAGAGTAAATCCACCAGCCTCTTTTTTTGTTTTTTCCAAAGCTAAAGATAAAAATCCATTGAGTAAATGGTTATCTTCTTATCAAATCCAAAAGAAAATAAGGAATCATGAATTGAATCGCCTGCAACTAGTCGTTTGTCCGGAAAATATCGTTTTCGATTCAAGCTTGACCCCATATTTCCTGCATTATGGGGTAAAAGACAGTTTGCCTCCTTATGAGCATAATCAAGATGAGTTATTTAAAGAAACGAAGGCAACGATTTCGGCGCTTGTGGATGGGCAGCATACATTCGAAGAGTATCTGCTTTACCATAAAACACTGAAACTATCGAACGAATCACAAAGTATATTGTCATCAGGGACTTGGGATGAACTTTCCACGGTCATTCAAAACCGGATAGAAGCTTTAGAGAAGGAAGAAAAAGCATTTGTACATATTCCTGAAAAGAAATGGAAAACGGGCCGTTATACACTTTGGGGTACGGTGATCGTTCTAGTGCCACTGCTATTGTTTGCGATTTACACACTATTCTTCTCCCAACCTAAGCAGGATGCATATGTAGAAAGCGGTGAAAGCTTCTTAAAACAAAAATACAGTGAAGTCATTGACCGTTTGGAAAACTACGATCCGAAAAAGATGCCATATGTCGTTCAATATGAACTGGCGAAGTCCTACGTCACTTATGAACCGTTGGAGGGGGTAGCTAGGAAAAATGTGGAAAATGCAATCTCGTTGCAAACGGATAGTCAGTATCTCCTATATTGGATTTATATAGGCAGGGGCATGAGCGAGGAAGCGATCGATTTGGCGAGAATCATGGAGGATCGCGAATTGATTATGTACGGGCTGGTAAACCAGAAAGAACAGATTAAGTTGGACGATAGCCTATCTGGGGAAGAAAAGGAAACGCAAATTAAAGAAGTCGATACCGAGCTATCCCAATATGAAAAGGAAAAAAAGGAATTGGATAAGCAAATGGAGGAACAGCAAGATCAGAACCCTGCTGCAACAGACTCGAATATAGAGGATAAAGGCGCAGAGGAAGCAAAACCTGCTGTAAAAGAAGAAGCGGAAAATGAAACTGCTTCTGGGGGAAAAGAAGAAAGTAAGGATTCCTCCAAAAAATCAACTGAAGAAAAAGAGAAAAGCAAAGAGTGAGCAATGGGCCTTTTGCGGAGGTGAGATTTAATGAGTTTATTATGGATTTATTCTAGTGGTACCTACCAATCCTTTACGATCAAGGATAATCATAACGGTCCAATTTCGATTGGGCCATCAAAACAGGATACGATCACCGTTTATTCCATTCCTTTTGAACAAGGTCCTATCAAGCTGAAAAAAAATGAGGGACTTGATGAATATGAGGTGTTTAGAGAGGACAAGAAGCTTGGCGATGTAAAGCCATTCCATAGCTTCACCTTTCAAGAAGGAGAAGAAACGGTCGAGATTTTTTATACGTCAGGGGAATTGGAAGAAAGCCTCTATTATATAGGCAACTTGAAAGAAATCACTTTATCGGCCAAGGCGGGAGCGACCATCCGTAAAGAAGGACCCGTTTCCGGCAATGACTTTTCCCTTGTGCTGCATAAAGGGCAGTGGCACCTCATGCCAGTGGGAAATAGCAGGATATTCCTGAACGGTGAAAGGGTAACGAAGCCTGTTCCCATTCAAAATGGTGATCTGGTTTGCTGGCCGCATATGGTGCTGAGGTTGATTGAAGGCGACTTATTGATGATTCATAGCGCCGAAAGTCATGAAACATCATTAGCTAAAATGAAGAAGCCAATCTCTGAAATGAAAAAAAATTATCCACAGTATCGCCGGACACCAAGGATGATCTACGAATTGCCGGATGAGAAAGTGACGATTTCTTTTCCGAGCCAAGAAGCGGAAGATAATAATAGAGGGTTATGGTTAATCCTTATGCCGCCTTTAATGATGCTGATCGTCATGGGGGTCATCACGGTCATTCAGCCGCGGGGCATTTTCATCATCATATCGATTGTGATGTTCACGACGACTTTAGTTACCTCGACGGTACAATACTTTAAAGACAAAAAGAAGCAAAAATTCAGAGAAGAAAAACGCCAACGTGTATATACCAGGTATCTAGAGCAGAAGAGGGAAGAACTGCAAGAGCTGTCTGAAAAACAAAAGAATGTGCTGTTCTATCATTACCCCTCCTTTGAAAGGATGAAGCTTCTAACTGATAGTATTAGCGATCGTATATGGGAACGAACTCTGGAAAGTGAAGATGCCCTGCACTTTAAAATCGGAACGGCAACCATGCCCTCAAGTTATCAAGTGTCGGTAAATAGCAGCGATATGTCCAATCGGGATATAGATGATTTACTTGAGCAGTCGCAGGAACTTGTGGATGTATACAAAAATCTGGAAGATCTTCCGTTATCGATCGATTTATCAAGCGGATCGATGGGCCTGGTCGGAAAGGAATCGATTGTTAAACGAGAGCTGCAGCAATTGATTGGGCAACTGGCCTTTTTTCATAGTTATCATGATGTTCGATTTGTCGCCATCTTTCCGGAAAAGGATTATCAGGAATGGGAATGGATGAAATGGCTCCCTCATTTTCAATTGCCGCATGCCTATGCAAAAGGATTTATATATAATGAGCAATCACGTGACCAGCTCCTGACCTCGATTTATCAGCTATTGAGGGAAAGAGATTTGGATGAGAACAAAGGGAAAGTGCGATTCACTCCCCACTTTGTCTTTATTGTCACGGATCGTAATTTAATAGCTGAACATGTCATATTGGAATATTTAGAAGGTAAAACGGACGATTTAGGTATCTCGACGATTTTTGCAGCGGATGCAAAAGAAAGTTTGACGGAAAATGTCCATACGCTTGTGAAGTACATCAATGATTTTGAGGGTGAGATTCTCATCCAGCAAACGAAGGCCGTTCATACTCCATTTAAACTTGATGCACATTCAAAAGAAGGAAATGAGCGTTATGCACGTACGCTCCGTTCATTAGACCATCAAAAAGGCATGAACAACTCCATACCAGAAACGGTTTCATTCCTTGAATTATTGCAAGCTCGTGAAGTGGAAGAGCTGCCTATCAGCCAAAACTGGCGGACCAATCAGTCTTCCAAATCCTTGGCAGTTCCGATTGGATTGAAAGGGAAAACGGATAGGGTTGAATTGAACTTGCATGAAAAGGCGCATGGCCCCCATGGATTGGTTGCCGGAACGACAGGATCGGGGAAAAGTGAATTACTGCAAACCTACATCCTATCATTAGCCGTTCATTATCATCCGCATGAAGTTGCCTTTTTGCTTATAGATTATAAAGGCGGGGGAATGGCACAGCCATTCAGGCAGATTCCGCATCTGCTGGGAGTCATTACGAATATTGAGGGAAGCAAGAACTTCAGTGCCAGGGCACTAGCATCCATCAATAGTGAATTGAAGAAGCGCCAGCGCATGTTTGATCGATACGAAGTCAATCATATCAACGATTACACGGACCTATACAAAGAAGGCAAAGCGGATGAACCGTTACCGCACCTATTTTTGATATCAGATGAGTTTGCGGAACTTAAAAATGAAGAACCCGATTTCATCCGCGAATTAGTGAGTACGGCGCGAATTGGACGGAGCTTGGGAGTTCATTTAATTCTTGCTACACAAAAGCCGGGCGGTGTAATTGATAACCAGATTTGGAGCAATGCCCGTTTTAAAATTTCCTTGAAAGTGCAGGATGCCAGTGATAGTAAGGAAATTCTTAAAAATAGCGATGCAGCAAATATTACTGTCACTGGACGGGGATATTTGCAGGTTGGAAATAACGAGGTTTATGAATTGTTCCAGTCTGCATGGAGCGGTGCACCATATTTAGAGGATACGGTTGGATCTGAGGATGAAGTGGCACTTGTCACAGACCTCGGTCTTGTTCAAATCTCAAATGTATCGGAACAGGTCACTAATATGAGGAAAGAAAAGATTAGTGAAATTGAAGCCGTGGCGGTTCGAATTGTGGCGATACAGGAAGAAATGGAGATTAAGAAGTTGGCAAGCCCATGGCTGCCGCCTCTTTCAGATCGTTTATCAAGAAACCCTGAAAGAAGCCTGACGATGAATCAATTCCACCTGGGAATGAAAGATGAGCCCGAATTGCAAAGCCAGACCAATTATGTCTATAACTGGATTGATGATGGGAATATAGGGGTTTTTGGTTCTTCCGGGTACGGCAAGTCAACCACCGTTTTGACATTTCTCTTTAGTTTTGCAGATCAATTCAGTCCTGAAGAACTGCATTATTATATTTTCGACTTCGGGAATAGCGCTTTACTCCCAATGCGCCAGCTGCCTCATACTGGGGAATACTTTAGGTTTGATGAGTTAAGGAAAATCGAAAAATTCATGTTATTCATGAAGGCGGAAATGGAAAGGCGTAAGCAGCTTTTTTCAGAAAAGGAGCTTAGTAACATAAAGCTTTATAATGCATTGGTGGAAGATAAATTGCCGATTATTTATATCGTGGTCGACAATTTTGACATAGTGAAGGATGAGATGCAGGATCAGGAAGCCCAATTCGTTCAGTTTGCACGTGATGGACAATCACTTGGAATCTTCATGATTTTAACGGCAACGAGAATCAATGCGATTCGCCAGCCGTTAATGAATAGCCTTAAGACGAAGGTCGTCCATTACTTAATGGACAGTTCGGAAAAATATTCAGTTTTGGGGAGAACCCCTTATGAAAATGAACCTGTTCCTGGCAGGGCGTTGGTGAAAAAGGACCAAACCTACCTCACCCAGATTTACTTACCAGCCGATGGAGCGGATGATATAGCCGTTTTGGAAGAAATGAAACAAGCTGTGGCAGAACATAAGGTTAAATATAAGGAAATGGACAAACCGCCGGCGATTCGGATGCTACCGGCACGTCTTGATTCCAGCAGCTTCAAGAGTTACTGCTCACAAACCATTAAGAAGGATTCCATTCCAATCGGGCTTTCAGAGGAAAGCGTTACACCTGTATTCGTGGAGTTGAAAGCCAATCCATTCCTGCTTGTCGTAGGACAGTCACGTAAAGGGAAAACGAATGTCCTTAAAGTGCTGCTGGAATCGTTGCTTACACAGGCGGTCGGCGAAATTGGATTATTTGACGGAGTGGATCGCGGCCTATCTTCTTATGCTTTTGAGGAGAAGGTGAGCTATGTGGAAACAAAAGAGCGGATAACCGAATGGCTCGATCATATCACTGGAATATTTGAAGAACGTGAGCGAAGTTATCTTGCGGCATTGGAATTGAAACCGATGAAGCAACTGGAATTCCCACCGGTCATATTTGTCATAGATAGCATTTCAAGGATCCAGCAAACGATAGACGGCAGGATTCAGGATAGGATCAGCAGTTTGATGAAACAATACAGCCATCTCGGGTTTAGTCTGATTGTCGCTGGAAATGCCAACGACTTCACGAAGGGGTATGATTCGTTGACAACCGAACTGAAACAAGTCAGACAGGCTGTTTTGCTTCTTAAAAAATCGGACCAAAGCTTGTACACCCTCTCCTATTCCAGAAAAGAAGAAGAAATACAGCCGGGTTACGGATACTTTGTGCTGAATGGCCAGGAAAGCAAAATCCAAATTCCGCTAAGTGAAGAAAGAAGGAGAGTGCAAGAAAGTGTCTGAAAAAATAAAACCGATGCTGTTAATCGGTAAAATACTGGTGATCTTAGCGCTGCCAATCTTGTTTTTTTCTTATATTGGCCAAAATCCAATGAAAAAGACAGAAACGGCTTCTCGTGAAATCGCCATTGTAAATGAAGATAATGGGACAGAATTTAACAATAACCCCATTTACATGGGCTCAGAGCTTGTTACTACACTGGACAAGGATTCTGAATATGAGTGGTTTGTGGTAAATAGAAGTACGGCGGAAAGTGGACTTGCAAATGAAAAGTACGATGCAGTCATATATTTCCCATCCGATTTTTCAGAGAATATTTATACGTTCGATGATGAACAGCCTGTCAAGGCGGGGATAAAGTACAAGGTACAACCTAGTTTGAATGCAGAAAACATGGAAAAGGTACAAAAGGAATTAGAGAAAACAAAGAGCAAAATGAATAAGCATATTTCAACACAGTATTGGAGCTATGTTTCCCAATCGGTCGAGGACATCCGTAAGAAGTTCGATAATGTCCTTGCTAAAGAAATCGCTTTTCAAAACACGATGTATGAGTTCTATACTCCAAGCTCGGAAAGTCTTGCAGGCGAAATCAAGCAGCATAAGGACATGCTTGAAGGAGTTTTTGCCGAGACGAAAGATGCTGGCAAAACAAGTACTGAAACAATGGATGAAATAGGGAACACGAAGACTCAAATGGCTTCATTTGTGAAAGATGTTGTTTCTTTTGAGGAATATCAAAAAGCTCAAAGTATCCTTTTTGAGAAGGCCTCTGCGCAAAATCAGCAGCTTGTCATGGAGAGTGTGCAGTCATACGACAAGGTGCTGAATGAGGGGAATCAATCTATACCAGAGATTCAGCAAGGGATGAATACGAAATTCAGCCTAAATGATCAAGGCATTAGAGAAAATGTTGGAATCATGCAGCAGAAACTTGATTCCAGCAGTAATGAATTGGAACAATTTTCAACAAGCATGAAAGACAAACAAGTAGAACAAATTACGAAAATCACCCAAGATCAACAAAGCTCGATTGAACAATTGAAACAATCGGAAGAGGCGGGTCTTGATAACCTTCAGTCAACCTTGCTTATGCAAAGAGGAAATCTTGCAAGCAGCTCTGGTAATGGGGAGGATATAGGTGAAGGAACGACGCCTATAGAGGATATTGAAACGGAAACGGGAAAAGGTGAATCAGCTGCTGCACCTGACAAGAAGGACCCGATTGATGAACTGTCTCTCCAGGTACTGCTGGATCAAATCAATGGGATCAACACGGCACTTGAAAGTTTGGTGCCGGCAGAAGGAAGTGAAGGAGCTGCTGAACAAGTCAACATCCTTACAGCGGAACTCCAAACGGAAATCAATAATCTCAGCGGAACGGTAAGCGGCAGAACGGGGAATTATAACCAAGTGATAACGGAGTTTAATACACTGGTAGATTCATATAATGACCTGCTGGCGCAGTTTACGGAATTACAAGCTGATTATAATGAACTCGGCACGAATTATAAGGATTTAGGTGACCAATGGAAAAAGTCACAGGAAGATATTCAAAAATTACAGGACATCCAGAGTATGACAATCGAAGAGGCCATCGCAGAAATCAAGACTCTCGAACAGTCACTTCTGGAAAAAGTGGGGGGGGAAAGGCGAGCGGTGCTTGTGAAGGCCTTCGAGAATCCTATCACCAATCGGGATTCAACTACCCTCCTTGCCTATTACGGTTCACTCTCATCTTATGGTGAATTGGCTGAAAGAGTCACCGAAGCAAATGTAGATAAGATATTTGCAGCCAATATAAAAGAATTGGAAAACTTGAAAAATGGGGTTTCCGGAAATGTAGATGAAGAAGCGAAACTCGTTAAAGCCAGTTTAGCAGGAGTCAATGAGAACTTCGGGATGTTCTCGGATTCCATTATGGGGTATATGAAAGAATATGATGCTAACGTCGAAACGGGGCAGAAAGCCACTTTAGCTGAATTGGCGGCAATTACCGGCAAGGCTCAAGAAGTGTCTGCCAATTTGTCGGATGATATGGAAATTCCTGAGATGGAGGCAGAACCGCCCGTTAACCTTGATGGAGAAATGTTTGTATCACTTCAAGACAATACGGCAACAACGGTCGGCTTCATTTCCGAGCTTGTCAATTCTGTAGCGGAAAGACAGGAAACGGTCACGAAGGATACAGCAGACCTGCAAGCGAAAGTGGGGTCCGTACAGGAAAGGGCCGATCAGCTTAATGATAATTGGTCCCAAAATGTAGACTCAACCGAAAAAATCAAGACGGACGTATATAGCGTCTTGAACAACACTCTAGTCGATGATCAGGAGAACGGGTATGTGTACGAATATTTAGCGAATCCCGTACAAATCAGCGGGGAAGTCCTTCATCAGGAAAAGGTTAATATCCCACCGATCGTCATGTTGGTGATCATACTCATTTCTGGGATATTGATCGGTTTCTTCCTGCATCATTATGAAGGCATTCCAATGATGGTCCATGCGGCCTTGTTTACCTTATTGAATCTGATCGTAGGTTTAATCATCAGCATGTATGGCTTGAAGATCTATCCACTGGGAGATATGCAGGAGATTAAATGGACCGCCTTCACCGTCCTGCTTTTATTCTTCTGTTCAGCGTTCACCAGACTTGCCTTCTCGATTGGGCCGTTTGTCGGTGCTATCCTGGTGATTGGTTTGATCAGTTTCTTTACCATTCCATTATTGGATTTAATCATGCCTAATTTCAATGTAGACCACCCTGTTGCGGACGTATACATGTCCATTCAATTCGGTAATCAGTCGGCATTCATTCCGGCTAGTATCATCTTGATTGTACTGACGCTTATCGCAACGGTCATTCCATATATAGTGAAGCGTCTTGCAGAAAGAAGAGCAATGGCCCATGAAGTGGAATAAATACGTAATGCCTGTCTTGCTCATCCTGTTTTTTAGCCATGCACCTCATGGCGGGGCGGAAGAGGAACCGATGGTGGAGCCCAATGAATATCAAGAAAACGATATTGATGTTCAAACGGAGTATTTCCATGAAGAAGGATTGTTGGAACAGAAGCGGAAACTGCCTGAAGAACAAAAGGACCTCACTTTTGAAAGAGGGAAATATGATGCCATTGACTCGGTGAAGGACTCACTGTTTCAGTCTCCTGTAATGGAGAATCAAAATAATACCATCGCTTCAAAATCAGAACAGCTTGGATTATTCTCGGAGGTCCGCATTCCAACGAGAAACGAAGAAGAAACAGAGCCTTCGCTTAATTTTGACCTGACGATATTGCTCGGTATCGTTTTGGCACTTTTGGTCGTTTGTTTGTTTTTTATCCTTATCCCGAAAATGGGGAAGCTGAATGGAGAGGTTAAACGAAAATGAAAACAGCCCGATTCCCCTCAGGAATCGGGCTGTTTTCACAACATATCCATAACGGTTTTAATAAGCCCTAAAAGAAGGGCGGCTGCGAAGATCAAAATGAAGAATTTTTTATACATGATCAGTACCTCTAATATCTTAGGAGTGGATTGCATTCATTTTAGCATAAACAAGACAGAAAAGAAGTTTACTAAGAATATACAGATCGCAAGGGCGTGGCTTCATTGCCCTGATGACAGGAGCGTGAAATTATGAAAAGGTGGACGATTTATTGGAATTCGCCTGCCGTTTATTTATGGCTTGTACAATTAGGACGTTGATCTCCGCTCCAGGCACTCGCTTTCCGCGGGCGGTCCGCCCTCGGCTTGCGCCTGCGGGGTCTTCCTAAACGCGCTTTTCCCGGCCCAATTCTCTTAACTGCCAAAATTGGAATTTCAAAAGGGTTTCGGGATTTTTTTAATTCCGAAACCCTTTTGTCTACAAACTGCGATGTGCCGATTTATTGGCGCTTCCTATCAGTTATTTGAACAAGTCAGGATGAACAGTCTGCGAGTTCAACAGCTTCACCAATCCTTGGTCCATGGCGTGACAGGACATTTTCATTAAACAAATGGACGTCATCATTGGTATATTCACTTAGTAAACAGTTAACCCTGCCTTTTTCAGTAAGCCACTATAATATTTTTAGAACAAATTCGTTTATGGTTTTCCGGTTATCTAGTAAACTTACAATGTAAGGTTTAATTGGGTCTTAATGTAAAATGCGTGATATAGAGAAGACATGAAATAATAGTGATAATGTGAATCCCGGGAGGTAGAGAATGATTTATAAGCAGGTCAATCAAAAACTGGAAATGGTTCTAGGGAATATCGAAAAGGTGATTATCGGAAAACGGGATATAGCAGAACTAAGCATCGTAGCACTCCTTTCCGGAGGACATGTCTTATTGGAGGATGTTCCGGGTGTGGGAAAGACAGTCATGGTAAGGGCATTGGCAAAATCAATAGGTGCAAGCTTCAAGCGAATTCAATTCACGCCAGATTTACTTCCTTCGGATGTTACTGGCGTTTCGATCTTCAATCCTAAGGAACAAGAATTCATCTTTAGGCCAGGTCCGATAATGGGCCATATTATTTTAGCCGATGAAATAAACCGGACCTCGCCGAAGACCCAGTCTGCATTGCTTGAAGCGATGGAAGAGGCAAGTGTGACGATTGATGGTGTCACAAGAGGATTGGAGAAGCCCTTTTTCGTAATGGCTACACAAAATCCAATCGAGTACGAGGGAACATATCCGCTGCCGGAGGCTCAATTGGATAGATTCCTATTAAAAATGAAAATGGGCTATCCAGGTATGGAAGAAGAGATAGAGGTTCTTCATAGGGCTCAATACACGGCACCGCTAGAGGAATTGGAATCCGTCATCACCTTGGATGAATTGATAGAATTACAGGCTGAGGTAAAAGCGGTGATAGTGGATGACACAATAAAACGATACATTGTTGAAATGGCGAATCAAACACGTTCACATGAAGGGGTCTACTTAGGGGTGAGCCCTCGTGGATCGATAGCATTGATGAAGGCATCCCAGGCTTACGCGCTGATCCAGGGCAGGGACTATGTCCTGCCTGACGATGTTCAATATTTAGTGCCATTCGTATTTTCCCATCGGCTTATTTTGAAGCCGGAAGCGAATTATGAGGGCTTCGATGCTGGAATGGTGATACATGAAATTGTCGCGACAACAAAAGTGCCTGTGAAGCGGGCTGTAACCTAATGCGAAGATTCATCAACATTCTAAGGGGAAATATGAGTGTGATCGGACTTGTATTACTCATGACCGTTTCCTTTTGCTATGCAATGTTTCAAGGCGGTTTTGTCAGTTGGTTCATTTTTTATTCATTTTTGCCGTTTTCTGTGTACGCTTTGATCCTGCTGTTTTATCCGCTGCATGATTTTACCGTTGAGAGAAAGGTCAATAAAAGGGAATGCCAGGCTGGTGAATCCGTTGAGATAGCATTGACGTTTACGCGTAAAAACCGGCTCCCCCTATTATTTATGGTGGTAGAGGAGGAATTGCCTCAGGAGATGGAAGATAGGGGACTACAAAGGAAAATAATTATCTTTCCGGGATTCAAGCGTACCTTCAGCATGTCATATACCTTGGAAAACTTGCAGCGGGGAGAGCATTCGTTTCAATCGATCCGCTTTTGGATTGGGGACTTTATCGGGCTGGTCGAAAAAGAAGCGATATATAGTTCACCTTTGAAAATAACCGTTTTTCCTCGTTATCACGAGCTTGCCTACAGTGATCTTGATCGAGTGTTCAATCAGGGGGCAGTGGTCTCAACAAAGAAAACACAACGGGAACATTCAGTGGTCTCCGGTGTAAGGGAATATCAGCCAGGCGATCAATTGTCTTGGATTAACTGGAAGGCGACTGCCAGGACGAGTGAAATCATGACGAAGGAATTCGAGGTGCAGAAAAACCGGGATGTATTCATCATGCTTGATGAAAAGCCGTCGGATTTATTCGAAGAATCCATTGAAATGGCGGCTTCCCTTGCCCATGCCATGTTAAAGAAGGGCATGGAAGTTGGGTATGTGAGTAGGGGCTCGAGGTTAATCATACCGGCAGCAGCAGGCAACAAACAGAAACGAAAGATTTTTTACCGGCTTGCTAAAGAAAAGCCGGGTGTTGTAAACACATTGAACGAAAATTTCAGAAAGGGAATTCTTCCGGCAAACGCTGCTGTGATATTCATCGTTTCAGACTTAACCTTAGAAAAGGTGGACATATTGAGTGCTTTCCGGCCTAATCAGGGATTGATGTTATGCGTGAAGAAACAGGCAGATCTTACTGATGAAGAAAGGCTGTCAAGCTCTGCTGCTGTTTCGAGGGGGATAAAGGTTAGCTTTTTTGAACATCACCAACTAAAGTTTGGCAGATCGGAGGTGATGGCGAAATGAATGTCACTACCGAAAAATTGGAAAAGTTCATGCACGTCCTCATGTATGTATTTGGTCTGTTGTTGATTACTGAATGGTTGAGGCCTGTCGATAGACTCACCGATACAGGTAATCTCATCATTTTTATCTTATTTTTGCTCTACTCCCTGCTGCTGCATTATTTCCGCATGCATTGGTCGATCCGATTTATTCTCATTAGTGCATATATAATGATTTCATTACAGTTCCTCCATTCAAAGGAGGCTTTATACCAATTGTCATGGCTGAAAGGGTTTCTAGCTGATTTTAAGGGCAATCTTGGTTTTATATATGATGGGAATTGGGAGTTGATCACAAATCCATTTCGAACGTTTCTATTTTTTATCCTTCTTTGGCTTGTGACATATTTGATCCATTACTGGGTGATGGTGAGGCAAAGCATCTTTTTCTTTTTTATGTTAACGGTGATTTTTATATCTGTACTCGACACATTCACTCCTTATGCGGGGGATAGTGCAATGATAAGAATCATCATCATCGGGTTTTTGATGCTCGGCTTGCTTTCCCTGCTGCGGCTAACGATACAGGAGAGGATTAATTTTCCGATGGCTTCCATCAATAAGTGGATCTTGATGCTGACCGGCATGATATTGGTAAGTGTCCTTGTCGGTTTCGCCGCCCCAAAGCTTTCCCCGCAGTGGCCGGACCCGGTGCCTTATATTACTTCCTATTCTGATAAAGCTGTGAAAGAAGACGGTGATTCGAAGCGTAAAAGTGTCGGATATGATGAAGACGATTCGGATCTTGGCGGTTCGATAGAGCCGGATAGTTCCATCGTTTTTTATAATAATGCTCCTGCAGGACATTACTGGAAAGTCGAGAACAAGAATATTTATACCGGTAAAGGGTGGGTTTCCATACCGGAAACGGAATTTCACACTTTTTCCAACGGGCAGGATATGGCAACGTTAGATATTTACGACGTTCCTGAATTGGTGAGGACTGAAGAAATGACCGCAAAAGTATCCATGACGGAATCATATTCACATATCCTTCATCCGCAGTCCGGGTATGTAAAAAAGATCGAGGGCAAAAACGGGCAGGATTTCAAATATCATCAGGAGATGGACAAATTTATTTCCGAACAGGGTAATGGCGAACGACTTTCCATGAAAGAGTATGAACTGGTTTATGATATGCCAAGTTTTGATATAGCTGAGTTAAGGAAGGTGACGGAACCCGACGATTCCATGGATTTATTAATGGAAAAAAACACTCAGCTTCCAGAGGGATTGCCAAACCGGATATTTGAATTGGCCTCCCGGCTTACAAGCAATGAAACGAATTGGTACGATAAAGCAAAAGCCATTGAGGATTATTTTGACGGAGCTGAATTCATTTATTCCAAGGACGATATTCCGTATCCAGAGAGCAATCAAGATTATGTCGATCAATTTTTATTCGAGACACAGATAGGGTATTGCGATAATTTTTCAACTGCCATGGTCGTATTACTAAGGGCCGCCAATATACCTGCAAGATGGGTAAAGGGCTATACCGAAGGGGAAAAATCAATCCTTGATGGCGAATCCGTTTATAAGGTGACCAATAATAATGCACATTCCTGGGTCGAGGTTTATTTTTCAGGGATAGGCTGGATTCCCTTCGAGCCGACAAAGGGTTTCAATGGGGAAGTTGAATTTTACGATTCGGAATTGAAACAGGAAGCAATCAAGAACCCTGAGGAAACCCCGACTAATGAAGAGCAAACAAAGAAAGAGGCCAGGGAACGCCAGGATACACCAGATAGGGAAACTCAATCCTCCGTGAAAACGGGTTTTGGGAACATGGTAGGGTTCTTAAAATGGTCTGCAATCACATTATCAGGTGGATTGATTTTTGCTTCTATCGGTTATTTCCTCAGAAGGAAGTGGATTCCTCTTCTGCAGATTCTTCGTTATAGAAAGAAAACCGATGCTCATTTCTCGACAGCTTATTTAATATTATTGAAACAATTAAAACGGGCTGGTTTAGTTCGGCCGGAGGGGCAAACCTTAAGGGAGTACGCCGCCTATGTGGATGCAGTTTACGCTACAGATGAGATGAGTGAATTGACGGCTGGATACGAGTTAATGATATATCGTGGAGACGCGGAAGATGGGGAATGGAAACACTTTCAAAAGGGTTGGGAAAGCTTAATGAGAAAAACTAGCTCTTGACCAGGTTTTTATTATATTGATACAATAACAAAAACTAACTTAAACTAATATATCCTTCATATATCCTCGATAATATGGATCGAAAGTTTCTACCGAATCACCGTAAATGATTTGACTATGAAGGCGGATTTTAACAGGAAAGCTGAAAATCTGCCTTCGTCTGTACTTTTTCTGTATTTTTGAGGGTGGGTTTTTAGTTTTTCTTTTTTTATGATAATATTTTTTATAAGAATTATCACTCGATTTTATGAGTGAATTACATTGATAGAGGTGACGTTTGTGCCGGGGAAAACAGAATTGCAAAAAAACCAGGAAATGATCGTAGTACTTGATTTCGGAAGCCAATATAATCAATTGATCACTCGTCGTATCCGTGAATTTGGTGTGTACAGTGAGCTTCATCCTCATACAATTACTGTAGAAGAAATTGAGAAAATGAACCCGACGGGAATCATCTTCTCAGGGGGCCCGAACAGTGTTTATGATGCAAATGCATTTGGTTGTGATGAACGCATATTCGAAATGGGTCTTCCGATTTTCGGTATTTGTTATGGCATGCAGCTTATGACCAAACATTTTGGCGGTAAGGTGGAACCAGCGAAGAACCGTGAATACGGAAAAGCGACACTTGCCATCCAAAACGAGTCGAAGTTATTCAGCGACCTGCCAAAAGAACAAATCGTCTGGATGAGCCATGGTGATTTAGTGGTGGAAACGCCTGAAGGTTTCCAAATTGACGGGACGAACCCGTCTTGCCCAATTTCGGCTATGAGTGACGAGTCACGTAAATTGTATGCCGTGCAATTCCATCCAGAAGTCCGTCATTCCGTATACGGTAATGACATTCTGAAAAATTTCGTATTCGGCGTTTGTGGCTGTAAAGGTGACTGGTCAATGGAAAACTTCATTGAAATCGAGATGGAGAAAATCCGCCAAACGGTCGGAGATAAAAAAGTGTTATGCGCATTGAGCGGCGGGGTGGATTCATCCGTTGTTGCTGTATTGATCCATAAAGCGATTGGCGATCAGCTGACATGTATTTTCGTTGATCATGGATTACTTCGTAAAGGGGAAGCCGAAGGTGTAATGGAAACATTCAGGGAAGGTTTCAATATGAACGTAATCAAGGTCGATGCAAAAGAACGTTTCCTATCGAAGCTTGCTGGCGTCTCAGATCCGGAACAAAAACGGAAAATCATCGGTAACGAGTTCATCTACGTATTCGATGACGAAGCAACGAAGCTCGAAGGAATTGATTTCCTTGCACAGGGTACACTTTACACAGACATTATTGAAAGTGGTACGGCCACTGCACAAACAATTAAATCGCATCACAATGTTGGCGGTCTGCCGGAAGATATGCAATTTAAATTGATTGAGCCTTTGAACACTCTATTCAAGGATGAAGTGCGTGCACTTGGAAGTGAAATGGGCATTCCGGACGAAATCGTTTGGCGTCAACCATTCCCTGGTCCAGGTTTAGGTATTCGTGTATTAGGCGAAATTTCAGATGAAAAACTTGAGATCGTCCGTGAGTCTGACCATATTTTACGTGAAGAAATTAGAAAAAATGGTTTGGAACGCGAAATTTGGCAGTACTTTACGGTGCTTCCTAACATTCGTAGCGTAGGGGTAATGGGCGATGCACGTACGTATGACTATACAATTGGAATCCGTGCGGTTACGTCCATTGACGGAATGACATCCGATTGGGCAAGAATCCCATGGGATGTACTTGAAATCATCTCAACGAGAATCGTTAATGAAGTAAACCATGTAAACCGCGTCGTTTATGACATTACGTCTAAGCCGCCTGCAACGATCGAGTGGGAATAGTAGATTGAAACCATCCAATCAGTGAAGGAATTAACCTTCACTGATTTTTTTGTTGAAATAGTATTTGATTATGTAGATTACTTACATTTTACGTATGTTGGCGAAGATATAGCCATGATAATTAAGGAATAAATGGCGAAACGCGAACATTGCCTAAAATTACATAAAAAATATTCGTTTGGTATATTGACGATTATTTTAGTGACTGATACACTATACCTATAATAATAAAAAAACATAATTGTCGTATAATATTGGGGATATGGCCCAAAAGTTTCTACCAAGCTGCCGTGAACGGCTTGACTACGATGTGGAAGGATTGGCGTGTTTAAATAAACCGCCACTTCTTTACATGACCGCAGTCAAGCCCCGTTCATAAACGAATGGGGCATTTTCTGTTGGCACGATTTTATGATGGGGGAGACTCATAATGAAAAATTATTTTCGGTTTAACGAGCTGGGAACTAATTATCGCCGTGAAATACTTGGTGGACTAACTACTTTCCTTTCAATGGCATATATCCTGGTTGTAAACCCTGTAATGCTGACATTACAAAGCATCGAGGACTATCCGGATGAATTAAGAATGGACTACGGAGCGGTTTTTGCCGCAACCGCATTGTCAGCCGCAATCGGCTCGATATTAATGGGACTCATAGCCAGATATCCAATCTCGCTCGCGCCGGGTATGGGATTGAATGCTTTCTTCGCTTTTACCGTTGTGCTTGGCTTTGGAATTCCTTGGCAGACGGCTTTAACAGGAGTATTGATTTCAGGTATTATCTTCGTTTTACTTTCCTTATCGGGAATACGTGAAAAAATCATTAATGCAATTCCAGTCGAATTGAAATACGCAGTTGGAGCCGGTATCGGTTTATTCATTACTTTTGTAGGGTTTCAGAATGCTGGTATCATCACGAATGATGACAGCGTTCTTGTCGGACTGGGCGATTTGACATCAGGAAATACTTTATTGGCTGTGTTTGGTATTGTCGTAACCGTCATTTTGATGACGAGAGGCGTCAAAAGCGGTGTGTTCATAGGAATGGTCATTACAGCCATTGCAGGAATGCTCTTTGGACAAGTTCCGGTGCCGGACAAAATAATCGGTGCCGTTCCTAGCATAGCGCCTACATTCGGGGTTGCGTTCGATGCCTTTGGAAATCCCGGTGATCTCTTCACTGGTCAAATGTTAATCGTGATACTGACCTTCTTGTTCGTAGCATTCTTTGATACAGCCGGTACGCTGGTGGCTGTCGCACAACAAGCTGGATTGATGAAGGATAATGTTCTTCCTAGAGTGGGTAAAGGGTTGCTTGCTGATTCATTATCCATCGTTTCAGGTGCAATTCTTGGTACATCCACCACGACATCTTATGTAGAGTCCACATCGGGTGTTGCTGCTGGTGCCCGAAGCGGATTTGCGGCTGTAGTGACAGGGTTGCTGTTTGTCCTATCCCTTTTCTTCTTCCCGCTTCTATCAGTGGTGACATCTGCTGTGACTGCGCCGGCATTGGTTATAGTCGGAGTATTAATGGCATCATCACTTAAAAATATTGACTGGCAAAAGTTCGAAATTGCGGTTCCGGCCTTCTTTACGGTCATCATGATGCCTATGACATATTCAATTGCGACAGGTATCGCTTGCGGATTCATCTTCTATCCAATCACTATGTCGATGAAAGGAAGAGCAAAAGAGGTTCATCCGATCATGTGGGGGCTTGGAGTCGTCTTCCTGCTATATTTCATTTTCTTGAAGTAATAATGCAAGTAAGTAAGGAGAGTCCTGATTTCGGGGCTCTTCTTTCATGTTGTAAGAGAAAGCTCATATCGTGTATAGTAAAAGTACTAAGTACTAAGTACTTTATCCTGTATGGGGCATAGGGATGACTTTGAGAAAAAAAGAGGGAGAAAAATGAATGGTTTTATCGTTGAAAAGGTTTTGAACAATAATGTGGTGATTGCCACGCATCCGTCGTATGGAGAAGTCGTTACTATTGGAAAGGGCTTAGGCTTCAACCGAAAGAAAGGCGAAGAGTTGAGTCCGGAACTAGCGGAGAAAACGTTTGTCCTGAAAAATGTTAAGGAACAGGAAAGTTACAAAAAACTGTTGCCGCAAATCGATCAAAATCTTCAAGCAGCCATTATAGAATCCATTCATCTCATTAATGACCGGGTTACTGGAAAGTTAAATGAACATATACATGTCGGTTTAACAGATCATTTATTGTTCGCCCTTCAGCGTGTTTCACAAGGAATGACTATCAAAAACCCATTCTTGAAAGAAACGATAACCCTTTATCCTTTTGAACATGATATTGCTGTCGATGTAGTAGAATTAATTCAAGATAAGACAGGCATAGGCCTGCCCCAAGGGGAAATCGGTTTTATTACG
>NZ_JBYCZT010000029.1:0-33850 GCF_057586375.1 Peribacillus sp. SRI_006
CTCTCCGAAGAAATGTTTGACTTGCTCATTTGCTTTTTTTGATAGTGTGTGCTCACTTAAAATTTAACGTTGGCGCTTTGTTTTGTTCAGTTTTCAAAGAGCAATAATGGAGCGGGTGAAGAGAATCGAACTCTCATCATCAGCTTGGAAGGCTGAGGTTTTACCACTAAACTACACCCGCATTTAATTTTAAAGTATTTTCAGAAAGAAAGAATGGTCGGGAAGACAGGATTCGAACCTGCGACCCCTTGGTCCCAAACCAAGTGCTCTACCAAGCTGAGCTACTTCCCGTAAAATATGGTGCGCCCGGCGGGAGTCGAACCTACAACCTTCTGATTCGTAGTCAGATGCTCTATCCAATTGAGCTACGGGCGCTAATTTCTATGATGTTATTGGTGCGGCCGAGAGGAGTCGAACCTCCACGGGGTTTCCCCCACTAGGCCCTCAACCTAGCGCGTCTGCCATTCCGCCACGACCGCGAAAGCGACTTTGTAAGTTTAACACCTTTTCAACTTGATGTCAAGAAGAAAAATATCAGTGCGGGTGAAGGGACTTGAACCCCCACGCCTTGCGGCGCCAGATCCTAAGTCTGGTGCGTCTGCCAATTCCGCCACACCCGCGAAAATAAATGGTGAGCCATGAAGGATTCGAACCTTCGACCCTCTGATTAAAAGTCAGATGCTCTACCAACTGAGCTAATGGCTCTAAATAAAAATGGCTGGGCTAGAAGGGATCGAACCTTCGCATGACGGAATCAAAATCCGTTGCCTTACCGCTTGGCTATAGCCCAATAATTAAACACTAATTAACAACCAGGATAATATTATATCACGATAATATTTATTTAGCAAGTGTTTTTTTTAAGAAAAAAATGGCGGTCCCGACGGGAATCGAACCCGCGATCTCCTGCGTGACAGGCAGGCATGTTAACCGCTACACCACGGGACCAGTATTTTGATTGTGCATAAGAAAGTGACCCATACGGGATTCGAACCCGTGTTACCGCCGTGAAAGGGCGGTGTCTTAACCGCTTGACCAATGGGCCTTGATATAAAAATATGTAACTGGCGGAGAAGGAGGGATTTGAACCCTCGCGCCGCTTACGCGACCTACACCCTTAGCAGGGGCGCCTCTTCAGCCTCTTGAGTACTTCCCCAAAAAAAATGGCTCCGCAGGTAGGACTCGAACCTACGACCGTTCGGTTAACAGCCGAATGCTCTACCACTGAGCTACTGCGGAATAATGAAAATTGGGTTCCTTTTTCACGCTCAAGGACCTTAGTGTTTGTCGTTAAGGACAAGTTGTTATCTTGTCGACTCTTATGATTATAAAGAGGTTGCAACCTAAAGTCAAGAGTTCTTTTATGTTTTTTTATTTTTTTGTTTTTTGCTCCTTAAACCCTTGGTAAATCAATGTTCCACGACATTTACCACAAACGAAACGGGTAGTGTCGATTCGTTTTTTTCTTATATATACCTGCTGACAGTCTTCACATTTATATTGAATTGTATTCATCTTTTTCTTTAATTGGTTAGATGGCAGCGGCTCGCAAAATCTCGGTGCCCCCACTTTTTTGAGTAAATGCTTAAAATCCGCATCACGATGCTGGTACCCCTTCTTCTCGATGTGCAGATGGTAATGGCACAATTCATGCTTAATGATTCCAATCAATTCTTCCACACCGCGTTCATCAAGATACTTCTTATTTATTTCAATATTGTGTGAACGGAGCAAGTATCGTCCTCCTGTTGTCCGGAGACGCGGATTAAAACTCGCTTGGTGTCTAAAGGCCTTTTTAAAGTCTTTCAACGAAATTTCTTCCACTAGTTTTTGCAATTGACGATTATCCATTTCCCCCTCCCTTTCCTTGGTAACATGACAACCCATTATAACATAGACTAATAATACAATAGGAAACTAAGGGAGGAAAAGCTATGCCTAATTGGTTCCAGAATCAAATCCGCAAAGCCTTTTATGAAAAGGATTATTATCAAGTGAAGATGTTGAATCAATGTTGGTTTTTTTATCAAAAGAAAGAAAGTCTCAGATTATAGATTCGACATTGTTCCAAATATAAATACATCATTTCAAAAAAACCCCTTCTAATATAGAAGGAGCTTACCTTAGGCTAGTTTTGATCCTTTGGCTCGAGCATCGTTAAAGATACCCTTTGCTTTTGGGAGTCAACTAGTTCGACCCAAACTGTGACAACATCCCCAACGGCAACTACATCCAATGGGTGCTTTACAAACCGGTTGCTCAGTTTAGAAATATGCACCAGTCCATCCTGTTTAACACCGATGTCCACAAACGCACCAAAATCCACAACATTCCTCACTGTACCTTGTAACTCCATCCCAGTTTGCAGATCCTCCATTTTTAGTACATCCTGCTTAAGCAGCGGTTTTGATAACTCATCCCGAGGATCTCTTCCCGGTTTCATCAAATCATCGATGATATCTTTGATCGTAATTTCCCCAATTTCCAATTCATTGACCAAATCAGCAGGATTTAGCTTACCTAACTCTTCATTCAGTGCATCACTGCCTAAATCCTCAGATGTGAATCCCATTTTCTTCAATAATTTATTCACGGCACTGTAGTTCTCAGGATGTATCGCGGTTTGATCTAAAGGTTCATCTCCATTAATGATACGTAAGAATCCTATACATTGTTCATATGTTTTGGCACCAAGCCGGGGAATCTTCTTTAATTCCTTCCTGCTTTGAAATTTCCCTTCCACTTCCCTTTTCTTCACGATATTTTGAGCAACCGATTTTGATAAACCAGCTACATATTGTAAGAGAGACGATGAAGCGGTATTGACATTAACACCCACCTGGTTAACAGCTGTTTCCACTACAAAGGTGAGGGATTCCGTTAACTTTTTCTGAGACACATCATGTTGATACTGGCCTACCCCCACAGATTGCGGATCAATTTTAACAAGTTCAGCAAGGGGATCTTGAAGCCTTCTTCCTATCGAAACTGCGCTTCTCTGTTCAACTTGAAGATCCGGAAACTCTTCACGTGCTATATCCGAAGCTGAATACACACTGGCTCCCGCTTCATTAACAATGATATATGAAATGTTCCCTTTCACTTCTTTCAAAATATCTGAAATGAATTGCTCTGATTCACGTGATGCCGTTCCATTGCCGATTGCCACGATCTCAACCGAGAACCGCTGAAGTATATCGATCGTTTTTTCACGGGCAGCATGAAGTTTCGCAGCAGGAGGATGCGGATAGATTACACTGATATCAAGTACCTTTCCGGTTTCATCAATGACAGCGAGCTTACAGCCAGTCCTATATGCCGGATCTAAGGCGAGGACCACTTTTCCTTTAAGCGGAGGCTGCAAGAGCAGGTTCCGGAGGTTTTCAGAGAAAATGTGGATAGCTTGATCCTCAGCTTTTTCCGTCAGCTCTTTTCTGATCTCCCGCTCTACAGAAGGCATGATCAAACGCTTAAGTCCATCCTCTATCGCAGATTTAAGAACAGCTTGGGCTTCAGATTTGTTATTTTTAATGATTTTACGTTCCAGATGACCAACGATGACTTCAGACCGGGGCTGAATGGAGATTCGCAAAACCTCTTCCTTTTCACCTCTGTTCAGCGCCAACACCCGATGAGGTACGATTCTTTGAACCGGCTCCTCATACTCATAGTACATTTCGAAGATTTTTTTCTCGTCCTTCTCTTCATTTTTCACAGTTGAAATCACTTTTCCAGCTTTGAAAATTTCGGCCCTTATCCACTTCCTTAATTCTGCATCATCGGAAATATGTTCAGCTATGATATCCTGCGCACCTGCAATAGCCTCTTCAATAGAAGGAACTTCTTTTTCTGCCGATATGAATTCGGCTGCCTTTTCGCTGACTCGAGGATGCATTTGGCATTCCAAAAGCCAATTAGCCAGTGGTTCAAGCCCCTTTTCTTTAGCAACTGTCGCTTTCGTTCTCCTTTTTTGTTTGAATGGCCTGTATAAATCCTCGACTTCCTGCAGTTTTGTTGCCTTTTCGATTTGTTTTGTTAATTCTTCCGTCAATTTCCCCTGTTCACCAATTGAACGAGTAACTTCCGCTTTCCTCTGGCCAAGGTTTTCTAGATAGTTCCATCTTTCCATAATGGAACGAATCTGCACTTCATCAAGTGAACCCGTCATTTCTTTTCTATACCGTGCAATAAAAGGGACAGTATTCCCCTCTTGCAGCATCTGTATGACGTTTTGAACTTGATGGTTTTTCAAAGTCAGCTCATTGGATATTTGTTTTATCAATTCTTTTAATGTATCTTCTACAACGATCATTTTGTATACCTCCAACCTTTTGCTCTAATATATATAGTCTAGCAAATGAGCGATGAAGTTGCGAATTCCATACAAAAAAGCTCACTTCCGAATTATGGCGAAAGTAAGCTTCCTAAAATGAAAGTTGTATCATCTGCAGTTAATGGACTGCTTTTTAATATGCATTGGGCGTTCTTATCGATAGGGACCAGCCTTTTCAAAAAAGACTTAGCTCCCTTAAGTTCCAAACCATCGGAATGAAGAATGAATTTAGCATTTGGTTCATATTTGTATCTTTGCGTCCTGTATTTTTGTTTCCTGCCGGATAAATACCCTGTAACAGGTAAAGGGTAAACGAGTTTATCGTCGTTTGGATTATACAGGAAAAAGCGGATGTTACCCACTGAACTGTATACAAATTCATTCTTATCATAAAAGATTTTCAAAATGGAAACGGCTGCCCCCCGTTTATCGACTAAAACTTGATTGCACACTGCCATTAGTGCTTCCACATCCAACTCATGATTACGTTTAACTTCCTCGATGACGGCATGGGAGGAATCGTATGCATTTTTCCCGCTACCTAGCCCATCTGCCAGGACACATACAAAGTATTCTTCCGTATGAAGAAAAAAGTAATCATCACCACAGTAAACCATCCCGTTTTTAGACGATTGTGAGACAAGGACTTCTATTTTTTCTCCCCTTAGAATATCTTTGATCACTGAATTAACTCCGAGTTTTCAGCATTAATGGCTTCTTGAAGTTTCTTGATCGCGCGGCGTTGGAGCCTTGACACATGCATTTGGGAAATCCCAAGCTTATCGCCAGCTTCTTTCTGGCTTAAATTCTCTAAATAAGTATGTTGAATGATCATCTTTTCACGGTCACTCAGCACATGAAGCACCTTTTCAAGCACAAGTCGCTGATTGACCTTTTCAAAACCTTCATCGACATTTCCGAATATATCAAGCAATGTGACAGTGCCGCCATCAGAATCCGCCTCAATAGAATGATCCACGGATAAAGCTTGATAGCTTTTTCCCATTTCCATCGCCTCTAAAACTTCTTCCTCGGTCACGCCAATACTATCGGCTATTTCATCTATTCTTGGTGAACGGTGCAGAGTTGTCGTTAACTCCTCGACAGTCACCCTGATTTTCGGACCTAGTTCCTTAATTCTCCTTGGCACATGGACACTCCATGTTTTGTCACGAAGGAACCTTTTGATTTCCCCGATAATAGTAGGGACGGCAAATGCCTCAAAGCTCTTACCGAAAGATTCATCATATCGTCGAATGGCACCTAATAGACCAATCATGCCGACTTGGGAGATATCCTCCTGAAATGATTTCCCTTTCGCATACTTACGGGAGATTGTTTCAACCAAACTTTTATAATGGATGACGAGATTACTCTGTGCTTCTTCATCTTGATTCTGCTGGTAAGCTCTGATCCATTCATTTACCTGTTCTCTTTGTGCCTGATTAGGTTGAGACTGTTTTTGCATCCATCTCCACCTGCTCTCCTTCTAAAAACTTAGTCATAAATACAGTAACCCCATCATGCTGATGAATTTTTACATCATCCATCAAAGTTTCAATAAGGTAAAGACCCAAGCCTCCTTCTCTCAAAAGTTCGACTTTTTGTCCATTTTCGTATGGACCTAGCCCTTGACGAACCTCCTCGAAATTACAGCTCTTGCCACTATCGGAAACCATGACCTCCAAACGGTCAGGATAAAGGCCGAAACTTACTTTCACTTCACCTTTTTCAGAATCCTTGTATGCATGCTGTACCGCATTTGTACAAGCCTCACTGGTAGCGATTTTCAAATCCTCTATTTCATCATACGCAAATCCCATCCGGCTTCCAATTCCAGAAAGCGTTAAACGAATGACACCGATGAATTCTGGTTTTGCAGGTATTTTCATTTCGATGTAATCATATACTTGACTCATTCTAACCCACCCTCTGTACCACTTTTTATATCAATGATATCTGCAAGACCTGTTATATCAAATAAACGTCGTAACCTTTCCGATAATCCAACTAACGTGAACTCGCCATTATGTGCCCTAACACTTTTAAAAGCACCGACAAATACCCCAAGTCCCGTACTATCCATATACGAAACCTCAGTTAAATCAATAGTAATCGAAACATTTTCCTGCTCTGAAATTGGAAATAGTGATTCTCTTAGTTTCGGCGCAGTATAAGCATCGATTTCACCTTTTAGTTTTACATTAAATTCAGTATTCAATTCATTAACATCTACTGTTATATTCATCCTTGACCCACCTCTTCAAATCCTCTTCATTCCTATATCTATACCCAGCAGTAACAATGCTAAACATTTGATTTTAAAATTATTAATGTAAAATCATCCCTCAGTTGGAAGTTCTGCATTTTCTCCAATTGTTTATATATATTATTCACCATTTCCTGGGCTTGCAAATGCATATTTTTTTTAATCAAACCAATAAGCGTTTCTCTCTCTATGAACCCATCATTCGTGCGGCACTCCGTTACTCCGTCAGATAATAGAATGATCATGTCGCCACGATTCACCGTTTTTTCATATTGGCGATACCTTGTTTTTTTATCAACGCCAAGCAACAAGCCCTTTGCATCCAAATCGCTAAAAGTACCTGTAGCTGCGTCATAGTAAAATCCAGGTTCATGTCCGGCTGAAGCATAGGAAAATTGCCTGTCATGCGGATCATATAAACCATAGAACATGGTTATGAACATGCTTGGATCAACATTATGCTCTACAACCCGGTTCAAACTCTCAAGTACACTTTTCGGTTCATGACGATGCTCCGGAAGACTGTCCATCGCATATTTGATCATCGACATGCACAGCGCAGCAGGGATCCCTTTTCCTATGACATCGGCTATCCCAACACCTATACGCTCATTTTCATCCTGGACGAAGTGATAGTAATCCCCGTTCATCTGCCTCGCAGGAACACTGATCGCCCCAATTTCAAGAGCTTTGATATCAGGTATTTCCGTTTCCAAAAGAGTATGTTGAACGTTTGCCGCTATCTCGATTTCCGTTTTCAATTCCTGCTGTTGATGTCTGAGGCTTTGATGTTCACGGTATGCAATGCCGTAGCCCATCATGACTTCTAGCAGAAAATCGAAAGAATCCAGTACTTTTCCCGGTAATTCCGGGTAAAGTTCCATTAAGTTATTTTTATGCATACTTATGATTTCTTCTGGAGATATATTGTATTTGATATGTAGGCGGCTAATCTTCTGCCCTTGATAGAGTGCCTGCTCATTTTGGTCTTTAAGATAAGTAGAAAGCGCCTCATGATACTTTTTCTCCATGTTCTCCCTAATATCCATAGTCCCCCCCTAACGGAGCCATTTCGTCGCGATAATCTTAGTCCCTTCACCTGGTATCGATTCAATATCAAAGTCATCCATTAAACGTTTGGCTCCAGGAAGGCCTGCCCCCAGCCCCCCTGAGGTGGTATATCCATCTTCCATGACTCTGCGGATATCCTCAATTCCCGGCCCTTGGTCTTCTGCAATGATTTTCAATCCTGACTTCCCATTTATATTTAGCTTTTCTATGCTAACACTGCCTTGTCCAGCATATAGGTATATGTTTCGGGCCAATTCGCTAATGGCCGTTGTGATTCTGGCCTGGTCTACAGTACCGAACCCCAACTCTTTAGCGACATTTCTTCCGAGCTGCCTTGCAGCTACGATGTCCCATTCATTTATGATTTTTACGCAGGATTGGAACTCCATTCTTTACTCCCCCAATTCCTGTTGTAATTTCTCCAGGCCTTTCTCTAAGTCTAATGCTGTCAGAACATCATCGAGACTAATTCCTAGTTCAATCAATGTTATTGCAACAGCAGGCTGGATTCCCGTAATTACAACTTTGGCCCCCATAAGCTTAGACATGCTAAAGACATCGCCTAATACCTTTGCGATAAAAGAATCAATAAAATCTATTGAGGTAATATCTATAACTACGCCATTCGCGCTTGTTTCATGAATCTTATGCAGTAAATCCTCTTGAAATTGGAGCGCTGTCATATCATCCAATTCCCACTGTATAGAGACTAACAAGCAGTCATAAAGCTTTAATATCGGAATCCTCATCCTTATCCCTCCACCTTTACGATCTTACGGCTCGTTAATTCCAAAGCAACTTCTATCCCTTTTTTCAATGTATTTTTTGTAATCACTTCATTTAAATTAATGCCAAGATTAACGATGGTTTGAGCAATTTCAGGGCGGATGCCGCAAAGTATGCATTTGGCGCCCACTAAGCGGACTGCTTCTGCCGCTTGAATGATATGGTGGGCAACCATGGTATCCACGACCGGCACGCCCGTTATATCAATCAGAACAACTTCAGATCTATGCTTAACCACGCCGGTCAGCAGGTTTTCCATTATCTGTTTGGCACGTTCTGTATCTATCGTACCAACCAAGGGCATGACCGTAATGCCTTCCAATACGGGTATGAGCGGTGCCGAAAGTTCTTGCAACGCTATTTTTTGCATGGAAACCGTTCTTTCCCAAGTTTGGGTATATATATTGACTATTTCATTATTTATCGGTGTCGCCCATTTATCCAAATGGTTAACAAGATTGACTTGATTATCCGGAGTAACGAGACCCTTTTCCACCATTCCATTTATGACAATTAACGTGAATTTATGAAGTCCTTCATTGACGAAAGTAAGAGGCCATCCCAATTGGACGACTTTCTCGGCAAAATCTGAAAGCTTCAATGTGAATTCCTTGTTTTTACTATCAACGTTCGTGATGATCATATCTATAAATTCACTGCTCGTTTGCGTGAACATTTGATCTGAGACGACTTTAATTAATCTTTCGTCCGTGCTTTCCTTCATGATGCCCATCCACTCAGTAAGGATGTAATCTTGATTTCGCTTAATAAAATCGTAAACCAATTGATTCATAATATCCTCCCATTCTAACACAATTGCTATGCTTCCCTGTCCACGTCACAAGGATGTTAACTAACTGTAATGTTATGCCATTTGGATTTCCTTAGAGGCTTTTTTTAGGTATTTACAACATAACTATATACCCGAAATTCAGGTAAGAAAAACATCATTCCAAGAAAAGTATGGAGGATACTATAAAAAACTTTCAAATATCTTATTGTATACTGTTTTTATTCGTCAAATTTTTCATATTTCCTGCTGTATACTTTTTGGATATGTTTATGTTATTTGACAAAAAAACACGATCCCCACAGTTGCAGGAATCGTGCCATCTAAATAATATCAAGAATGATTTGTATTATAATAACGCCCGGTTTAACGGGAAAAATTTTCTTTAAAACTCAATGAGGCCTAAACTTATTTGCAAAGCTTCATTGACTTTTTGCATCATCGGTTCGTCAAGATGCGTAATTTTATCAGTTAAACGCTGCTTATCGATTGTCCGGATCTGTTCTAATAAAATGACGGAATCCCGTTCGAATCCGTACTTTTTTGCATTAATCTCAACATGTGTAGGCAATTTCGCTTTTTGAATTTGAGCTGTAATGGCTGCCACGATCACAGTCGGACTAAAGCGATTACCAATATCGTTTTGTAAAATTAGTACCGGACGGGTTCCACCCTGCTCTGAACCGACTACCGGGGAAAGGTCTGCGAAGTATACGTCACCACGCTTAACAACAATCAATGGCTCAGCCTCCGCTAACTAATCGTTCAACGCAATGACCAGCCTCGAATTCAGCCTGGAAGGCTTCAGAAGCAATCGTTAAATTAATGGCCGCCATTTCAATATAACCGCGTTTCATCGATTCACGAAACTCTTTCTTTTTACGTTCGCGAAGATACATTTTTGTGGCACGATAAATAAATTCACTGCGATTCACATTTTCCTCACTCGCATACCCGTCTAACTCTGTTAAAAAATTTTGAGGTAATCGAATTAATATCTCTCTTGTTGCGCTGGATTCAGACACAAACATACACCTCCACCATCACTACACACCTTTATTATATATCCTTTTCAATATTACCATTAAATTGCCTATCTGCAAAGAGTATATTCTATTCTCAATCCTATTATCAGCATAATAAAGGAAATCTTATTCACAATCTTAGGATTTTTTTACAATCCGCTCATTCCAGAATGAAGTTGCGTACATGATTCACCTGATTGTCTTTCAAATATATGCGGGGCACTCTTGCTCCTATCATGCATGTCACCTCATAGTTGATCGTTTCCAGTTTTGCCGCTATCTCATCGACAGTAATCGATTCATCCCCATCATTCCCGATTAATGTGACCACAGTTCCTACAGGGTATGGTCCAGGCAGCTTGATCATGCATTGATCCATGCAAATCCTTCCGACTATGGGCACTCTTTTTCCATCCACAAGAACTTCCTGACCTTGCAGCTTACGGATCCAGCCGTCAGCATATCCGATTGGCAAAGTTCCAATCCATTCATCACCTTCAGCCGTATAAGTCGCTCCATAGCTAACGCTTTCACCCTTAGCAAGCTGTTTAACCGCGACCATCTCCGTTCTCAATGATATAGCCTGTTTTAATGGAAATGGCAATATCGGCTTCATCTCCATGGAAGGACTCAAACCATACATGGAAATCCCCATTCTTACTGCATTCCATTCTGAATCGGTGAACCTTAGAGAAGCTGCACTATTGGCCGCATGAACATATTCCGGCTTTCCCGTCAATTCGGAAAGCATCCCTTTAAAAAAGGCAAGCTGCTTTTCATATAAGTCCGTCTTCATTTCATCCGCAGTCGCGAAATGAGTGAATATCCCTTGGAAATTGAAACAAGTTTCCCTCTTAAGCAAACTTTCCACTTTCATGAGTTGACCTTTATCTCGAATGCCGATTCTCCCCATGCCGCTATCCACTTTTACATGGATTTGCAAAACTTGTCCCGGTTTCAACAAATCCTTCGCCTTCTCCAACCATGCTTCATCGAAAACCGTCACGGAAATACCATGCTCGGCAGCAAGCGCTGCACTTTCAGGCCTAGAAGCCCCAAGGACAAGAATCGGAGCCAATATACCTTTATTCCGTAAGGCAAGAGCCTCATCCAAAAAAGCTACACTTAAAAAATCCGCCCCCGCATCAAGCGCCGTTTTAGCCACTTCATAGTCCCCGTGGCCATAAGCATTGGCTTTGACGACAGCGAAAAGACTAACGCCCTTTTTCAGACTTTTTTTCATTGAAGAGATATTTTCAAAAATATTATCCAAATTTACTTCTGCCCACGTATCTCGATGAAATACTTTTGTTTCCAAGACCTTTTCCTTCTTTCCTATACTCACCATAAGATTCTTCCCAGTAGCGAAGTTTTCGTTTCATTATAGGACCATTCTATAACCAACCGCTAGAAAGATAAAGTGCTTTTTCACCTTGATCCCCATTTCCCGGCTGCCAGCCTAAATCAAATAATGGGTTAAAAAAGGTCAACAAGCCGCTTCCCCGCCTATCCTTCCCAGAAGAAAACCTTCGTAAGGAGACGGGAAACATCAGCTTGTTATGTAATCCTATTTGACTGGATCTTCCCCAACCGAACGGGCGACTTCTATCATCTCTTGCTGTGACAAATCCTTTGATGCTAGCATGTAATCGACACCTTCAAAAGTCCATGCAATCGTATTTCCCGTCATGGCCCCGACAGTATAACCCAAATCAACAGGTTCTCCATTCACATTCGTCGAAACGGAAGTTTGGACTACCTCAGCTTTTTCCTGAACTAATGTAAAACTTTTTGTACCCTCATAGGTCAAAACGACACGTTCTCCCTTTTCCGTCGTAATTTCTTTTTCTTCCGTTAAATTCATATCGCCAATATTTTCAGGGTATTTCACGGCAAACCCCTCATTTTGGACTTCTGCCATAACGGGAGCTTCAAGTTGTGCACTTGTCATGTTTTTCTTCATGTCAAATGAATCTTTATCAAAACTCGTATCGAATTTTACTTTTGAGAATTCAACAAGAACCAAAGCGGTCCTATCAGGGTCCATGACTTTTACACTGACTGGGGATAAATCCTTTTTGTTTATAGTAATCTCTTGATATGGCAACATTTTATTGTTTTGGTAGCGCGTTTTCGTTTCAAAGACATAGTGTTTATCCGTTTCTTTATATGTTGCACTTTTATCTTCCGTAATGTCTTTCACCAACGACTCGAACAAATAGGCCTGACTGCTGTTCTCCGGCCACTCGCTTTGAAATTTAAAACTTTTATTCAAAGCAGGCGTCAAAACGTATACACCATCATCATTTTTCAAAATCATCTGGCTTTGATCTTTCTCTTCATTTTTCAGATTCACGCGGTAAAAAGAAGGGTCCTTATGCCAAATCTCCACATTATACACTTGAGGTTCCGTCCCCATCTTTAATGTCATCTTCGCGTTAGCTTTATATCCTTTCATTTCACCAAGCTTCTCATTCAATTCACTAACTACGTCACTCTGCGATTTTTGGCCGCAAGCAGAAAGAGCAAGCAAGAGCATGATCCCTGCAAAAAGCATTACCATCTTCTTCATCTTTTCAACCCCTTTTTGTCATTTGAACGTAAAAGGGAGAGGAAAAGGCAGGATCCGGACATTGGCTCGACTGATGTCTTAGATTCCTCAGTATTTTAGACAGGACCATTCTCGATCCGGCTAAAAACTTTTCGAGAGCACCTACTCTGCCATGTACCTTTTACCGGGCCTTGTCTCCCTATAGCACTAAATGTATATGAGACAACCTTAAGGTTTATGACCCGATTGGACAAAACTCCATTCACCCTTCAATTACGACTTGAGCAACCGCGTAATCCCTGCTATGGCTAATCGAAAGATGGACCCCTTCAGAAAACGGCTTTGAAATCACCGGCTTTCCTTTATCATCCGAGATGATTTCAATATCCAAAAAGGATAAGTGCTTACCGATCCCTGTACCGTTCGCTTTTGAAAATGCCTCCTTAGCTGCAAAACGGCCAGCAAAATACTCGACCTTCCTTCTTCCATTTAACTTTTCGAAAATCAAGATTTCACTTTCCGTCAATATACGCTCCTTTAAACGGGGTTGCCGATTAATCAATGTTTCCATTCTATCCAACTCAGTAATGTCCACGCCTATGCCTTTAATCACTTTGACACCTCTTCTATTAATTTAATAAGTTGCATATCATTAGGAGGACTCTTTTACATGAAAATGATAATATTGTATCCAATTAAAAACGATATAAGGAGGAATTTATGTTTACAAGAACAGAAAGCTTCCGCGAATATGCAAATTCTTATCGAGCTGTAACTGTGCTCATACTCATTATGATGCTTGTATTCGTTCTCGTCCTTTTCCCCGTACTTCCCGGAAATGTACTCTTTTATTATGGCACAGGTGTGAATTTATACATCGCTGATGGACAATGGTGGCGTTTGATCACCCCCATCTTTCTACATAGCACGTTTACACATTTACTGTTTAATGGATTCTCACTTGCCATCTTTGGTCCATTCCTGGAGAAGTTACTTGGAGCCTTCAAGTTTTCAATTTTCTTTTTATCGACAGGGATCCTTGCCAATATCGCAACCTTCCTGATTAACCCACTGACATATAATCACGTAGGTGCCAGCGGAGCAATTTTTGGTTTACTCGGATTCTTTCTATATCTTGTACTGTTCAATAAAACCAATTTTACGAACAACGAAAGAAATACAGTATATACATTGACCGGAATTGCCCTTATCATGACTTTCATCCAACCGCAAATAAACGTTGTCGGTCATTTGGCTGGAATGGCCACCGGCTTTTTAACCGCTCCATTATTCCTAAGAAAAAAATGGTAGGCCAAACAGCCGACTCTTCCTTTCAATCATTGGGAGTCGACTGCTTTTTCAGGTAAATACCATGATTTAATTATTAGGCAATCCTTTTCTTCCATATCAGCAACCATACCGACCCGGGAGGTAATTCCTGATTTAATCGATGCTGTAATGGTGGCTAATTCTTTTCGATTCTGAAACCAGCTTTTTTTATATGTGATTGATTGAATTCTGCTTCTCTGCATGATCAATGTTTGCTTCGTGAAAAAACGGCTGCTCAATAGTAATAAATTCCCTTCTATGCTCCAACCTGCATCTCTATATTGCATGTATGCCCAAAAAATCGCCAACGGTACAAGCAAGAAGGAAAGATAACCCCAAGGTCTGAAAAACCATACCAAGGCACCGATGATCGGGATAAGGTATAGAAACTTTCGAAACACATACCTGGAAAGTGCACGCTTGGGTATTGGTTTCATCTTCGTATCCGTTTCATAAACCGGTAAAATTTCCAGGATTTTTCCCTGTAAATGCTTCTTTCTGATTAAAGGGAACAGCATGATGGAAAGACTTTCTTTATCTTCCATGCTCCCTCCCGCATATTCAATATAAACCGTCGCCAATCCCAATGGCTTTCGAATTAAATTCTCCATGATCCGGATACCTTGAATTTTATGGATAGGGATTGTCAGCCGTCTTTTCTCGAGAAGCCCCCTGGAAATAACGATCTCCTCATCCGTTTTTATCACGGTAAAGGAAGCGTATTTAATTACCATACTTAATGTGGCCAGCACATAAACCGCCAATAAAGCCACAAGGGCAAACAAGGTCAGAATGAAGGTCCCCATTTCAATAAAATCTTCATAATCCTTAAATATTCTCTGAAAAGGTATCATTTCATCGAACTGTGAAATAAAAGCGACTGCCCCGGATAGGAAGACACCTACCGCTCCCGAAGTGGCAGCCATAGCGAATAACTGCGGCAGTGTCTGCTTAAAAACGGAAGATGATTTTGCAACAATTTCATTATCCGCGACTTCATCTTTATCCCTATCAAATGGGTTATACGCATTTTTTCCCTCACTTATATAAGCATTGATTCGATCCGCATCACTTTTCCTTATGGCTGATAATACGGCATCCGCCTGAGACCCGCCTGCCGTTTCAATATTCAGCTTCACCAGGCTGAATACCCTCTGGATGATGCCCTCTGATATATCTATGCTATGAATCCGATCAAACTTTATATACCGTTTCTTCCTTACGAATACCCCGGACTCAATTCTGAATTCTCCCTCTTCGATCCGATATGTAAAGCGTAACCATTGCAAGAAAGCATTCCCTATAATCAAAAGTATAATAATGGCAATGACCAGCGGTTGTATCCATCCGGGAATTCCTTCATTCTTCCCAGGAATGACGACCACTAATAAAAAAGGGATGACTAACTCCTTAATCGATTTAATGATGTTAAGCAATACAGCTATGGGGTGAAGCCTTTTAGGATCAGACATCTTCTTCCTCCACACTTGCCATTCTCGAAATATAATGCCGCAATTCATCCGCCTCTGCAAGGTCCAAGGCAGGGATAACATGAAGAGTCGCTGCAGTGGAAATTTCAACGGAGGCTAAATCGTATTTTCTTAATAATGGCCCTTGCTTCGTTTCAACATGCTGAACCCTTATCATGGGTATGAGTGTTCTTTTAATGATGAAAATACCACTTTGGATATCAATTTCAGTATTTCTTACTTCGTAACGCCACCTCTTCCATTTAACGGACGGAATCAGAAAGATGGCCAGATAGGATTGGATTGTCGAAATTAGGACCAACGCGCCAATCACCCAATATGTCCAATCAAAAATGATTGTAAGCACGAGTACGGCGATGCTTATAATCCAGGTTATTGAACAGCTTATAAGACCACTGATTTTCCATACGGTTAAGGCCTTATTCGATATACGATTTTCAGGTTCCATGTGCTTCTCCTCTTCCGGACAGGTAATGCTAATTGAATCATCATCATCCATCCTTGCTTTCATCCATTATACTATATTTAAATACTGGAAATTAACCCCTTTTCAAACAAAGGCTGTGGGCATTCCATCCAAAAACCGCGGATACCTTACATGAAGAAGTTGGTGATGCACATAAAAAAATGCCGCTCAAATGAGCGGCATTCCCAATTCAATTAAATCTTATTAGTTTTTTCTCTTTTTTGGCTCGTGCTGCGGTTTCCGTAACCATTCGATTTACGGTTCGCGCTTGGGCGTTTCCCTGATCCGCTGCCGTAATCTTTTCTGCCTGAAGAACTGCGGCCATTGCGCTGTCTGTTGCCAGAAGAACTGCTTCCTCCGCGATTGCGACGCATTGGAGACGGAGATTCTTCCGTTAACTTGATAGGCGTTTGATCCGGTTCTTTTGTCATTGATTTAAGCATGGCTGCAACTAAATCCGCTGCGCTATGTTTTTGTAATAATTCTTCCGCTTGACCAAGGTATAAAGTTAAATCCTCATTCTCGATTGTATTAAGGATTTTTTCCGTTACTGCTTTTTGTTGACCTTCCAACGCTTCAGTTAACGTAGGAGTCTTAAGTTTCTCCATACGTTTTTTCGTTGTATGTTCAACTGCATGCAGTTGGCCTCTTTCTCTTGGTGTTACAAACGTAATGGCTATACCATGTTTACCCGCACGACCTGTACGTCCAATACGGTGAACGTAGCTTTCCGGATCTTGAGGGATATCAAAGTTGTATACGTGAGTAACGCCGGAAATATCAAGTCCACGTGCAGCAACATCAGTAGCAACGAGTACATCGATGCTGCCGTCTTTAAACTTTTTCAAAACAGAAAGGCGTTTTGCCTGACTAAGGTCACCATGAATGCCCTCAGCCATATAACCGCGGATATTCAATGCAGATGCCAATTCATCGACACGGCGTTTCGTACGTCCGAAGACGATTGCAAGATCCGGTGTTTGAATATCGAAAAGGCGTGCAAGTGTATCGAATTTTTCACTTTCTTTTAACTCCAAGTAATATTGTTCGATACGATCCACTGTCATTTCTTTTGCTTTTACACGTACAAGAACTGGTTCCCGCATGAATCTTTCAGCAATTTTACGGATCGGATCAGGCATTGTAGCTGAGAAAAGCAATGTTTGCCTTTCGTCAGGAACCGTTGAAAGGATCAATTCGATATCCTCAATGAATCCCATGTTAAGCATTTCATCCGCTTCATCAAGAACTACAGTGTGAACTCCGCCTAATTTAATATTTTTACGTTTGATATGGTCTAAAAGACGACCAGGCGTACCAACGATAATATGTGGTTTTTTCTTTAAAGCACGGATTTGGCGGTCGATGTCTTGTCCACCATAAACAGCAAGTACACGAGCGCGTTTTCCGTAACCAAGCTTGAAAAGTTCCTCGGAAACTTGAATGGCAAGCTCACGTGTAGGTGCAATGACAATCCCTTGCACGTTTTCGTTATTAATATCGATGTTTTCCATCAATGGAATACCGAATGCTGCTGTTTTACCTGTTCCCGTTTGCGCTTGACCAATGATATCTTTACCTTCAAGTGCTAGAGGTATCGTTTGGGATTGAATCGGGCTCGCTTCTTCAAATCCCATTTTTTCTATTGATTTCATGGACGTTCTATCTAATCCTAATTCGCTAAACAATGTCAATGTTTTCGTACTCCTTTTTATATCGTAAATTTACACGTGCATTCATGGATCATGCACAGATGTTTTAGTTCAAATCCTCATCATCATGACGGATGTTCTTCTTTATCTCTTATAAAAAGTTTATCATTATCACCTAAAAGTATGTCTGCCTTTTAGTTCAAATGAACTCAATATGATTTTTTAAAAAGGAAATATACCAGTACGGACATTCACTGGCATTTTTAACTTCGCGCACGTGTAGACTTATCATTAACCTACGCTCATCTTTTTAAAAGTACATGTAACCAAAATTAAATTCAATATGGAAAATTAAAAGTAGCATAAACGGGTGTTTCACCGTTTTATTCAGGTGAGGGCTGCTGCACCTATTATTCATCAGACTTAAAAAGACTGTATGAACAAAACTTGACGAGAGCCAAGATTCTTATACAAAACAGGCCCGGTGCGTTGAGGATTTGCAGAAGTGGAAAAGCGCTTAAATGCGGCTTGATTCCCTAATAGCTACTAAAGCCGCCAATAGATGCAGCTTTTATATATGACCAGACGCGAGGCCTATTTAATCTAAAATAATCTCAAGAATGAACTCATGAAACATGTAAGAACATACAATTTTGTTGCCTCAACCTGATTAATTTTAAATAATCATCAATGATAAGACATTTAAACTCATACTCATATTACCATTTTCAAACTGTTAATGCAATAAAGGATATCGCCCATTCAGAGTTACTAAAAACTTTAGACAGTTTCAAAAATGAAAAAATTAGTCATTTCTTCCTGTTAAATATGCAACCGTGACACTTTTGAGTAAGAATATCGCTTGTTCATTCAATAATGGGCTAAAAAAACATGGACTGATTATTTCATCAATAGGATCACCGTTTTACTATATCCATTTATGCGTAAGTGGATTCAAACTTAGACAAATTCGAAGAAAGCGAGTTTTTCTACAGTTTTTTATTTAAAAACCGTTCCAGTGGCTTCAGAAATCCAATTATGAGGATTTCACAAAACCGGAACCTAGTCCTGTTAAAATCATGGTTCGGGATGAGAGCATCCCGGCCTCTTGTCGACTAACTGTATCCAATTAAATTTTTCACAAAACGAACATCCATTTATATATGATATGAGTTTAAATCAAATAGTTTCAACAAACCTTTTTCAGGAAGGATTAAAATCTAACGATAACCCCCTTCCACGATTACCCCCGTTGGAGGAAAGGGCTTATCATGAATGAATTTCCAGGTATATGGAATCATTAATTTTTCGAAAATTTCATCTTTTTGTGTAAAAATTATATTAAATTAGTCTAAATGCAGTATGATTGACCTATCAACAAATCAACGGGGGGTTATATGAACATATTCACAATAGATGTTCCTTTATGTAAGGATTTTGGTCGAATCTTAAAGAAAATGAACAAGAAAGTCACTTTTTTGGAGGATCCACTCAATCAAAGTCATCTATTCGAAGATTCATCGGACTTAATGAAATCATTATTTATTTTGCCTTTGCACATATCAACAGATTCTTGGCAGCAAACTTCTTTATTTGCCTTAGCTGAATCTCACGAAATCCCTATCTTATTCATTTACAAACGCGCTTTACGAATGGAGCCCCCTCATGCCTTACCGGAAAAGACCTTTTATGAAACCATGGCGGTCCCTGCCGATTCAGTAGAAGTCCGGATTAAATTAAAGTCACTCAAAAACATCAGCATGCAATTGTTTTCGGCAAAAATGAAGGGGCAAGAGCTTGAAAAGATACACCAAAAATCAGCAAGGAGCCTGCGAATTGCAAAGGGGATTCAACTTTCAAGTTTACCTTTGTCGATCAATAATGAAGATATAGAGGTCAAAGGCCTTTTTCAGCCTTCGAGTGAGCTTTCTGGGGATTTATTTTACTGGGCGGAGGTCGGCGACAGGATATACGGCTTCATCATGATCGATGTATTTGGAAATGGCATCCACACAGCACTTATAAACATGTCCATAAGGACTTTGATGCCCGACCTTATCAAACGGGTAAAAGACCCCATTTACATAACAGAGGAACTGGGCAAACATATTCGGGACCTATTTCAAGGAGTTAATCGGGAAAACAAAAAATATGCTCGTATTACAGCCTTCATCGCATACGTGAATACAAAGGATCGACTCATCGAATATGTGAACTACGGACTCCCTTCGGCCTTTTTGTATTCCCCATGCACCAATCAAATTCTCAACTTAAACGAAGGGGCCACCCCAAGCGGACTGATCCCCGAATTGCCCATAAAAAAAATAGTCTTTCATTATGAACCAGGAAGCCGTTTCATCATCTATACAGACGGACTGTCTAAAACGCACACACCTTCCGCCATTGACCGATCTGACAATATCGAGAGGGAATTCATTGAAAATGTCCATCTCGATACAAATGACCTTCTTCAGGAGCTATTGGTCTCAAGGATGAGGCATTCAGTGATTAACGATGACATCTGCATTATAGCCGGGACACTGTTTTAAAGACAATAAAAAAGGCCGTTTCAAAAAAGAAACGGCCTTTTCTTTATTTTTTATTTTTGTAGAGCTTGAACGACTTCCTCCAGCTTCATGCCCCTGGAAGCTTTAACAAGTATGATGTCATTTTCCTGTGTGGACGACTTAAGTTCCTCTATAAGCTCCTGCTTATCTTGAAAAGGGCGAACCTGCTCCGATGAAAAAGACTTGCTCGCTCCCTTGGCAATAAACTCGGCTAAAGGACCATATGTGAAAATCTTATCAATCCGCTCATTGGAAATCAATTCACCAATTTTCGTATGAAAGTCTTTTTCCTGCGGCCCTAACTCCAACATATCTCCCAATACAAGGATCTTATTCTCGAATCCAGATAAGCCCTCAACCAACTCCACTGCCGCCTTGACTGAAGTTGGACTGGCATTATATGCATCATTGATGATTTTCTGCCCTTTTGCGCCTTCAACCAATTCCATCCTCATATTAGTTAACTGAATGGTCGATAGGCCTTTACGGATCGAAGAATCATCCACATTGAATTCTTTAGCAACCAAGATGGCCGCCAACGCATTAAGAACATTATGATGACCTAACACAGGTATCTCATAACCGATCTCCTTATCACCGCTTGCGATTGTAAACGTGGTACTGTCCGCCCCTTGGCTAATGGCCTGTGGAAATAAATCATTTTCTTCCGTACGTCCAAAAGATATTACGTTTAAATCAGGAAAATCCTTTTTGATCCGATTGCGAAGCAATGGTTCATCACCATGATATATCAGCGTTCCATCTTTCGCCAAACCTTCGACAATTTCCAACTTCGCATTAGCGATTTCCTCGCGTGATCCTAAATCCAATAAGTGTGATTCACCGATATTGGTAATGATCGCTACATCAGGCTTTGCCATTTTGGATAAGAACTCGATTTCACCGCGGCTGCTCATTCCCATTTCCAAAACAGCCGCTTCCGTATCCTGTGCCATAGAAAGTATCGTTAGCGGCAAACCTAAATGATTATTGAAGTTTCCATTGGTTTTATGAACCTTATAGGCAGTTGCCAGCAGCGCAGCGGTCATATCTTTCGTAGTGGTCTTACCATTGCTCCCTGTTATCCCAATGACCTTTATATTCAACTCCTGGCGGTAAGAACGCGCCAATTGTTGAAGTGCTTTCTCAGTGTTTTCGACAATGATTATCGGTAAATCATCAGGAGGATTCGGAACATCCCTTTGCCAAAAGGAAGCTGCAGCCCCTTGCGCTAAAGCCTGCTTGACATACTCATGGCCGTCAACCTTCTCTCCCTTAAGCGGAATGAACAAACATCCTTCCTTGATCGTTCTTGAATCGATGGTAACCCCATTAATTCCTTTGGACTGGAATGGACTGATATCATTCAATCCCTCTGCCATTTCATGTACTTGTTTTAACGTTCTCTTTATCATTTTGTTCCTCCTACATTCATCGAACCGTTAATCGCTCTCCGTTAACCAAACGAAGCAGAAACCAGTTTAAATCGCACCGGTTCCTGCTGATTGGAATCCATCAAATCAAGGCATGATGGATTGTGGAGTTTACTGATACTTTACCTGCATGATCAAACTGTATATTTGATTTGTTGTTTTTCCTGATGACGTTCCAAGGCAAGTTTCACGAGTGTTTCAATTAACGCTGGATAGTCGACACCTGTGTGCTTCCACAATAACGGAAACATGCTGAAAGGAGTAAACCCAGGCATTGTATTCACTTCATTAATATAGATTTGCCCCTCATGCGTCAAGAAGAAATCTGCGCGGACCAATCCAGAGCAATCCAATGACTTAAAGGCAGTAATGGCCATTTCGGATAAAGCTGCATACTCGCTTTCCGTTATCTCCGCCGGAATGACCATCGCTGAATTACCGTCTACATATTTTGCTGAATAATCATAGAAGGCAAAATCTTTCTTAGGGATGATCTCGCCTGCCACTGAACAAGACGGTTCATCATTACCAAGAATACCAAACTCGAGTTCACGAGCAATGACCCCTTCTTCAATGATGATCTTCCGATCGAATTGAAAAGCTTCCGCTACCGCTTTTTCCAGTTCATCAGCATCATTACATTTGCTGATACCGACACTTGAACCTAAATTGGCAGGTTTGACAAAACAAGGGTACCCCAATTCATCCGCTACCTTTTTGATGGCACTTTCAGTATTCTTCTCCCATTCGGAACGAATGAACCAAGTGTATTTCACTTGAGGAAGTCCTGCCTGGGCAAAAATGTTTTTCATGATGACCTTATCCATTCCTGCTGAAGAAGCTAAAACGCCATTCCCTACATAAGGAAGGTTCAACAGTTCCAGCATCCCTTGTACGGTTCCATCTTCTCCATTCGGTCCGTGAAGCAATGGGAAAATTACGTCATACCCTGTTGATTCACTATCTTCATCAGTTGAATGTGCTTGCAGGGCAAGAGGCGAGCTCGATTTTTCCGGTGAAAATGTCAAAGCCTCCACGTTCTCGGCAGGACCTGTTAACTTTGGTCCATTAATCCATGAACCATCTTTTGTTATGTAAATCGGATATATATCAAACTTTGCTAAATCGAGAGCTTTAATGACCGCTAAAGCCGTCTGCATAGAAACCTCATGCTCCGCAGATTTTCCACCATAAAGCAAACCAAGTTTAGTTTTCATGAGTTATTACCCTCCAATATTCTTTTAACCATGTTCATTGTATCACTTTACACTAAAACGGATAAAGCGAAACTTCCATCATTGTGGCTTTTCCAATGATTACTATTCTGCAGAACACAGGATAAAACCACCACATCCTGTGGCAACTCCTGTGCTAGCACGTCCTGTGCATCGCAATCGGGCATTTACAGGCTGTTGGCTCACCACATTTCTTTTTCATTACATTTATCATCAGGCTTCCTTACAGCCTGTTAATGCGGGGTAAAGCGAAACTTCCATCATTGTGGCTTTTCCAATGATTACTATTCTGCAGAACACAGGATAAAACCGCCACATCCTGTGGCAACTCCTGTGCTAACACGTCCTGTGAACACCTCTACGTTTCCCTCTCTTATCTTTTATGCATGAGACGGTAAGTCTTACACCTAAAAAGTTCAAAGACTTCAAATAAAATCAGGAGGATGGTGTATTTCTAATAACGCTTTCCCAAATCTTCTCTTTTCGATTGAAGATAATAAATGCATCGGGCTCCTTACTATCTCTATCCAAAAAGGAATCATGCATTTCATCCATGTTTAAATAATCCCCTACGACCCATGCCGGTATCTCAATTTTCGTCCTAGTATACTTAACATCCCGAAAGGAAAAAACGAGCCCCTCTGCCAGAATATGAGCCAAGGAAACGATGATTTCTGCAGGAATCGCCGTCAGCTCTTTTTTCTTTCTGATTCCAAGCCACGTCCTCTCTACTTTTAACGGCTCCAGCTTTAGCGGAATCAGCCTCCCTAACATCATATAATATGTCGAAAGGGAACGAAAATAAATTTTATTGAACCAGCCATCATCCTGGGCAAGGTACACAAATTGGTTATTCAATTTACGGAAAAACGGGGGATCCAGATGGGTTTTAGCGTGTCCTAAATATAAAAGTTCCGCTATTTCCCTTCCATCCAATTCATCCAGCCCTTCCGCTTCTTCAAAATCGATCCAACAGAAATCTCCATATGCCTGGACATTTTCTTTAACGAGCTTCGCAATAGCTTCAGATGAAGCGCTCTCAAGCAGGACATTCAAATTGTATTCCCCACCATCGAATTGATGTTTCAATAATAAGATCGAATCCAAGGTATACGGAAGCGAATTGACGAATTCACGAAAATTGAGTCCATTAAAAAGGACAAACCGTTCGGAAGCCTGCATATACATGTATAAGATATCATTACTTTCATTCTTCATAACCTGACCCCCTCCGAGCTCTCAATCAATAATGTTATTTTATCAAACTTTTGGAGTTTCACGTAAGTTATATAACCCCAATATTAATCATCATCATCTGCATCAGGTAGAAATCCATATTAACCAAATCGAAGAAAGGATCATAAATGGTTTTTTCATTCATTCACTCATTTCATAGGGCCGCTTCCCTTTTTGCTGATGCTTCCCCAACTCAAAATGACCGACATTAGCTTTGAAAACAAATCAACCGTATTTTAAAGCCGGAAGGTAGTTTCATTTCACAACACATGACCTTCTGAGCCGAGAGGAAATGATTTGGTTTTGGGGTAAACAAGATGAAAGGCTTTATGAATTTGGGGGTATTTTGACATCCGGGAAGACGCGTCAAGAAGGTAGTTTCCTCCATAAAACAATTCAACTTGAAGTGCTTGAGCATCTGAAGGAAGCAGAGTTTACAGTCATCGAGAAATAAGAAAGCGCTATTTCATTCAAAAAAATAAATAAAAAAATCCAGAGTGACATTTCACTCTGGATTTTTTATATTAAGAAACTTGCTCTAACTCTTTTTTGGAAGGAGGGTTGAATTGACCTTCCCATTTAGAGATGACGATTGCCGCAAGTGAATTACCGATAACGTTTACCACTGTACGTCCCATATCAAGAATACGGTCGATACCGGCAATAAATGCTAGACCTTCAATAGGAATACCGACAGTTCCCAATGTCGCTAAAAGAACTACGAAAGATACACCCGGTACACCCGCAATTCCCTTGGACGTGATCATTAAAACTAGCATCAGCGTAATTTGCTCATACGCGCTTAAATCGATTCCGTACATTTGAGCGATGAAGATAGCTGCTAACGCTTGGTATAATGTAGAACCATCAAGGTTAAAGGAGTATCCAGTCGGAATAACAAATGTAGCAATATGTTTTGGACATCCCGCTTTCTCCATTTTTTCCATGAGTTTCGGAAGAACCGCTTCTGAACTTGCAGTAGAGAAAGCAAGAATCAATTCTTCTTTTAGAAGTTTAATCAGCGTAAAGATATTGAATCCGACAAATTTCGCAATAAGACCAAGAATGACTATTACAAAGAAAATCATTGTTCCGTATACAGAAAGCGCTAACTTTCCTAGCGGAATTAAAGATTCCAAACCGAACTTGGAGATCGTCACACCGATTAGTGCAAATACACCGATAGGAGCGAATTTCATGACCATGTTAGTTAGGTAGAACATTCCTTCAGCTGTACCTTGGAAGAAGCGGAATACTGGTTTACCCTTTTCACCGATGGCTGCAATACTAAGCCCAAACAACACGGAGAAGAAAATGATCGCTAGCATATCGCCTTGTACCATAGCTTGAACTGGATTGGATGGTACAATGTGAACGAGTGTATCCACGAACGATTCATGCTGCTTAGTTTCTGCTGTATCAACATACGTAGAAATATCAGTTTGTTCCAGCTTATCCATATTCACACCAGCACCAGGCTGGATGATATTCGCTGAAATTAAACCAACAGCAATCGCTATCATAGTTACGACAACAAAGTATGATAATGATTTAGCACCTAGTTTACCTACCGCTTTCAAATCACCTACACCAGCAACTGCAACGATAAGGCTTGAAACGATGATCGGCACTACAATCATTTTAATCATTCGTAGGAAAATGTCTCCGAATGGCTGTAAAAAGTTTTGGGCCGTCTCATTACCATAAAAAATGGCACCAACGATAATCCCTAGAATTAAACCAATGAAAATTTGGCTAGCTAAACTTAGTTTGAATTTCTTCATTTACTTTCCTCACCTTCCATAAAGTCTTTGATGCAAAAACATTTTTGTCTCGGTAAGGGAAACAAGATACTAATAAAAGAAAGTAATTTTTCTTTTTTGAAAAACTCTGTCTTTACGCCGAAAAAAAAGACACTTCATGTGTCGATTTCTTATAGGCGTGAATATTCACACATGTTCCCTTGAAGACGCTGACGAGGTTAGCTGTCGGGTTAGGATTGGAAACACAAAAAGCCCTTTCATTTCTGAATTCACCCCTAGCGGATAAAATCCACAAAAATGGGTCCCCCGTTCTTGGAATAAGATTAAGCGAGTTAACTTATAATAAAATATTATACTAAAAATGATAATCTGTAAATATTTATTCGCATCCGTTCTAGAAAAAGGTCTTTAAATATGTCTGAATATTCTGTATTAATAGCTACTCTATCTATAATTACGCTTCCCGATTTTTAATCACTTAAGTTATATTGATATAATTAATAAATAATTTGTCATCACCTCTCTTGTGAAAAAAGCGGTTATTTTTCCAGAATGCCAAGTAACAGGTATCTTACTTTTTCCCTAGAGGTGAATTTTTTATAAGTTCTAGCTTTCACTTTTTCAAATTGAATCGGGGTAATAAAATAAGAATGGTTCTTCACTGCCACATTCGGCTTCAGGAGGATGACGTCACCTACAGACGGTCCCTTTATGATTTCCTGCTTCCCTTCAGCCTTAAGACCTTTTGTAATGTAATGTTTATCCACATGGCCTTTATTCGTCAACTTGTAAATATATGGATGCTTTTGGTATTGTACCGCCTCTATAGGTATGGAGGGTACACCGGCTTTCTCATTGGTTATTACAGTAAGGTTCACTTTCGATCCCACCAACAGAGGTTCCGTTTCTTCGCCTTCCGGTTCGATTAAAGCCTGAAATGGAAATCTGTTATCTTTTTTTAATGATGGCTCTTCTGCGGGATAGGAATGGATACGGCCTATCGTCCCTTTCAATGCCTTTTTTGAATCAGAGGAACTTGCTTTTATAGTCATGCCCACTTCAGCCTTTTTCATTTCCTCTTCGGAGAAATCCCCTTCAATTGCCATATTTGTAGAAACGATGGATATAATGGGATTATCAAGGTTTTTATTGATATTTTTAACGACACCATCAGCCTCGCTCGTCGTCACAATTGCACTGGACTGCTCCTCAATCGAACTTAATTTAGCGTCAAGCATTTTCACTTTTTCATCCAACCTGTTTTTTTCTAGTTCCTGCTTGTACATTTCTTGCTCAATGTTACTTTTAATAAGGTCTGAAGAGCTTGTCGTTATATCAATATTCAAGTTTTTTTCCACCGATTCATCAATTGCAGCTTCAGGTTCACTGGTCAAGGTCCCCTGATAAGACCTCAACTTCCCTATGTATTCCTCAATCCCTGCCCTTTCCCCCTCAGCTGCCGTTTTCTCCGCTTCCAAACTCGCTTTAAGCGCATCAAGTTCGGTCGCCGTATACTCAAACAACGAGGAGCCAGCCGTAATCGAATCGCCTTCTTTTACAAGGAATTTCTTAAAATCATTTTTCTTGGCATCAAAATAGATATCATACTCTTCTACTGGTTTAATTACCCCATTTGTTTGAATAGTATCCGTAATTGTATCTTTTTTTACCTTAGTCCAGTTTTCAACGAAAACCGTACGTTCCACTTTGCTTTCCTTTTTTTCAATAAGGTATAAGTTAACGGTTATTAACACTATCGACGCAATGGAGACCGCCACTATTTTCCAGTTACCGCTCATTCATTTCACCCGCTTTATACAAATACGCCTACTTGGATGTATCCTAAAAAGGCTTTAACAAACCATGTGGCCAAATAGAAAAGAACAATCATTAAAAGGACCAAATAATTATTACGTTCTGTAAATTCCTTTAAATAAAAATATTGCAGAGCAATAATGAGAAATTGAAAAATGGTAATTTCACTGAAAAAGTGAATGAAATAATCGCTTCTGAGAAAATACTGACTGATGATCCCCAAAGAAAAAGGATTGGCATCGCTGCCTATATCCATTAAAACGAATAAGGGAATCAATAATGTTTTTTCCACTAATTGCAGGCCAAAAAGAATCATTTGAACGATAACTAATTTTATATAGGGGATATCAGTAACGATCCAAAAGAATAGAGCTGCTAAAAATATGTATATGGAAGGGTGGATTATTCCTGTTATTATATTGCCGCTCAAAATCAGCAACTTTGCTGCTTCAAACTCATTGGCGCTCATCTTCGTGATTTCTTTGGAAAATGATTCTGAACCAATCCCAAAATATCCCCCAACGGCGAATACTATAAGACTAAGAAAATATATAAATATTAATTTCAATCCAAACTTTGTGACTGCCTCTGCATTTTGCAGCTGATAACGACTCCGATAAGGCTGTAAAATGCCCTTTAACAATCCGACCTGGTACACCATAATTGGTCCTCCTGCAAAAAATGATATATCATCATACATTTTATCCTATTTTGGAAACAATTGCAGAAATAAGGAATGAATATACAAAAAAAACACATAAGCCTTTCCTTTTAAATAGAATCCCCACACTAATTTGGTGTTAATACCGACAAATGGTGGGCAAGGACTTTAATGCGTGAAGGAGTTTGCCTATAGTTCTCTCCATCCATATCCACATCAAGCGGCCTCTTGGATTCAATAGTCAAGGTACCTGCTTGTAAATAAGTCACCCCAGAGTCAGAACTCATATTTTGAGTCCATGAACGTTTCATCGCTATTATTTCTAAAAATGCACCAAGGCTTGCATTTTCCAAGATGGCAACGCCAAAGAGCCCATCGTCTGGTCTTATCATGGGAAAGGGCAATAAATTAGTGCCGATAAAACAACCATTCAAGACTAAAATCATAACTGCTTCCCCTTCAATGAAATCCCCATCATATTCCAGTTTATAGGGAAAGGGAGCACTCTCACCAATCGTCCTTACAGCGCTTAATAAATATCCTATCTTTCCGAACCTGCTTTTTTCCTGCTCATCAATATTATTTGAAGCATCTGAAATAAGCCCAACTCCCCAGAAATTGGAAAAATAATCGTTATTGGACTTACCAATATCAATTGGACGAACCTTACCGTTTACTAATGCTTCCGCAGCTTGACGAACATTTTGAGGAATCTTTAATGTCCTGGAGAAGTCATTGCAAGTCCCTCCAGGTAAAATCCCAAACAACGGCCGCCTCTGAAGGGGTGAAAGGCCATTTACACACTCATGTACCGTTCCATCTCCTCCCAATACGAAAACTACATCCATTTCTTCACCATATTCCAAACAATAACGGCATGCATCGCCTTTTTGCTTTGTTTGTAGAATGAGAAACTCATCAATATGTGGAGCTAATACCGGAAGACACCCTCCTAGATTCCTTTCGAGTTTATCATTCCCTGCATTTTTATTATAAATCAGCATTCCCTTTTTCCATCGCATGATTCTAGCCCCCATATTATTGAAAGAATTGTCTTCTTCCCATCACTTTTTACTTTTTCCTAAATCTCCGTTTTTAAATCTCATTAAAAATTTAAATGAAAAAGAGGCTTTCGCCACTTTCAGTAAAGCCTTCATATATTCAGCAAATAATCCTTCATCAATAAGATAAGCTTTGAACACAAGGGGCTTCTTTTTTCATTTTTTTCCAAAAATAACAAAAGGCTTTCCAAGATGATTGAGCTTGGCCTAACCTTTGAAAATTCTTCCTGGAGTGCCTTTAAAGCTTCCGTAATTTTACGTGTTTCCATTCCCTCTTCTTTACGTGTTTCCACTTCCAGCATCCTGGCGATAATCGAATGGATTTCTTCTTTTGGGCTCATATCCCGCATCGAGCAACCTGGTAGGGGAAATTGTTTCAATAATGGATCTTCCATGTTCTCCAGACTTGTGACAATGGAATCCATCCGGTTCAATATGAAGCTAGGTAACAATTCTACATCGAAAGCATTTTGTTTCCTGATCAATATTCCGATATAGCCTTTGAAAAGCGAATCTAAAATAATGGTGCAATCGGGCAGAAGATCAGATGAAAGTCCCGGGTATAACTCAATGATTTTACGCTTGAACCAAATCAAGCCCTCTTCATGGATATAATGTAAAAATCCATCTAGTTCCTTGCTGATATGAACCATTTGTTCCTGCATCATCATTTGAATCAAGTTGGTATTTCCCGTCATATGCTCAATGTGAACAGTGATCTGCCTCATGAATTTGTCTTTACTGGACAATGAAGCATCCAGTTCAAGATCAAGTAATGAGTCTGTCAACGCTTCATAATAAAATTTAAAAATGGAGACTAGTAATTCCTCCTTCGATTTAAAATAATTATAAAAGGACCCTTTTGCTATCCCGCATTTTTCAACAATTTCCTGAACCGAAGTTGCATGATAGCCTTTCTCCGCGAAAAGCTCCACAGACTTATCTATGATCATCTTATTTTTTTCTTTCATCAAATTCATCCTATCTCTTAAAATTGTCCACCGGTGACCAACTGGTCACATCCTCCAAATTGTATCCCAAAACCCTTGAAATCACAACGTTAGCACTAACGGATATTATCTATTGCAATCATAATCCATATACTATATATTTGAGTTTGTGACCGACTGGTCACAATTTTATGTATGGAGGGTACAAGCTTGAATTCAATAATTAAATTTTCATTAAAGAATAAATTGGCAATCTGGTTGCTTACCATCATCATCGTTGCAGCTGGTTTATACTCCGGTTTAAACATGAAACAAGAAACCATACCAAGCATCTCCACTCCTTTAATAAGCATCTCCACTGTTTATCCTGGAGCTGCACCTGAAGAAGTAGCAGATAAGCTCACAGACCAGATTGAGCTAAAAGTAACAAATTTGCCAGGAGTCGAATTAGTCAGTTCTTCGTCCATGGCCAATGCCTCTTCCATCCAATTACAATATGATTATGATACGGATATGGATGATGCAGTAAAAGAAGTGAAAGAAGCTTTAGAGAAATTGGAACTGCCGGAGGGAGTAGATGACCCGAGTGTATCTAAATTAGAATTAAACGCTTTTCCTGTCGTCGCACTCAGTGTAACAGATAAGGCTTCTGATTTACCAGCCCTTACAAAAAATGTCGAAGAGGTGTTAGTACCTAAACTTGAAGGAATTGACGGCGTGACATCCGTATCCATTTCCGGACAGCAAGTAAATGAAGGAAGCCTTGTATTCGACCAGGACAAGATGGCTCAATACGGGCTCGATGAAGAAACCGTAAAGAAGGTTATCCAGGCTGCAAACGTCAGTATGCCGCTTGGCATATATAACTTTGATGATAAAGAGAAAACGATCGTTGTGGATGGAAACATTTCCACATTAAAGGACCTGAAAAATATAAAGATACCTTTAACCGGCGGCCCGAAAACAGGAGCGCCAGCACAAACTGGACAGGAAACCAATCAATTATCTCCTGAAATGGAAACAGGTCCTGCCCAACTGCAAAATGTGAAATTATCAGATATTGCCGATGTTAAAATTACCGGTAAGGCTGAATCGATTTCAAGAACAAACGGTAGCGAATCGATTGGAATCCAGGTTACAAGATCACCTGATGCCGATACAGTTGCAATCGTCGACGAAGTAAATGAAGAAGCATCGAATTTCAAAGAAGAGTTTAATGGGGTAAGTGTACACACTACTCTCGATCAAGCTAAACCGATTAAAGATTCCGTTGAAACCATGATCAGTAAGGCACTCTTCGGCTGTCTGTTTGCCGTCATTGTTATCATGCTGTTCCTTAGGAACTTTAAAACGACTCTCATTTCCGTCATTTCGATTCCATTATCCCTGTTAGCAGCCCTTTTGGTGCTCAAACAAATGGATATTTCATTGAATGTCATGACACTTGGGGCCATGACCGTTGCGATTGGCCGAGTCGTCGATGACTCCATTGTCGTCATAGAAAATATTTATAGAAGAATGGCTTTAAAAGGCGAACAATTAAAAGGCGGCGAATTAATACGATCTGCCACTAAGGAAATGTTCATCCCCATCCTTTCATCGACAATCGTTACTGTAGCCGTATACCTGCCTTTAGCAAGCGTTACAGGACCTGTCGGGGAACTATTCACGCCATTCGCCTTAACAATGGTGTTTGCATTAGTCGCTTCATTAATAATCGCCATCACACTTGTTCCGGCAATGGCAGACTCTTTATTTAAAAAGGGACTATCTACAAAAGAATTAAAATCACATGAAGAAAAACCAAGCAAACTATCAGCATTCTATCGAAAATCACTAGATTGGTCATTAAATCATAAACTAATCACTTTCGGCACAGCCATTGTATTATTAGTTGGCAGTTTATTCCTAATCCCAAGCATCGGTGTAAGCTTCATGCCTGCAGATGAACAAAAAACGATCATCGTCACTTACACTCCCGCACCTGGAGAGTTAAAAGAGGATATTGAAAAGCAAACAGAAAAAGTGGAAAAATACTTCATGGATAAAGACGATGTGAAGACCGTTCAATACACACTTGGCGAAAGCATGATGGGCGGAGGCATGATGGGCGGCTCGAGTAACTCGGCTCTCTTCTATGTACTCTATGACGAAGACACCGAAAATTTCGGGGACAAAAAAGAAACCGTCATAAAAGAATTAACTGAACTTGATTCACCTGGAACATGGAAACAACAAGATTTCACATCAACATCAAGCAACGAGACCACTCTGTTTGTTTACGGAAATACACAAAAAGATATTGAACCGGTAATTGATGATATTCAAAATATCATGAAGAAAAATAAAGATTTAAAAGATGTTGATACAAGTCTTTTAGATGCTTATGAGCAATACACTTTAGTTGCAGACCAAGAAAAGCTAAGCGACCTTGGACTGACAGCTGCACAAATTGGCATGTCCATCGCCAATACGAATAAGGATGATGCTTTAACTACCATTAAGAAAGATGGAGAAGAAGTCAAAGTATATGTCGAGACAAAAGAAACGACATTCGAAGACAAAAAAGATCTAGAGAATACGAAAATTTCTTCTCCAATGGGAATGGAAATCCCATTGAAAGAGCTTGTAAAAATCGAAGAAGGCAAAGCTTCCGATACAATCAGCCGCCGCGATGGAAAAATTTATGCCGACGTGTCTGCAACAATCAAATCGGATGATGTGGCCGCAGTGACAGCTGAGGTACAGAAGGAAGTTGATAAATTAGACCTTCCTGCAAGCGTCTCTATAGACTACGGCGGAGTAACGGAAGATATCCAAGAATCATTCACTCAACTTGGTATCGCTATGTTAGCGGCAGTTGCTATCGTATACTTTGTCCTAGTGGTTACTTTCCATGGTGGTTTAGCACCAATAGCCATTCTCTTCTCCTTACCATTTACGGTAATCGGGGCATTGGCAGGGCTATTCATTGCAGGTGAGACCATCAGCGTTTCGGCAATGATGGGTGTCCTGATGCTTATAGGTATCGTCGTGACCAATGCCATCGTATTAGTGGACCGTGTTATCAAGAATGAAGAATCCGGGCTATCTACCAGGGAATCTTTACTCGAGGCAGGATCCACCCGTCTACGCCCTATCCTGATGACTGCCCTTGCCACAATCGGCGCTTTAATACCTCTGGCAATCGGTGCGGAAGGCAGTGGATTAATATCACAAGGTTTGGGCATTACCGTTATCGGCGGACTGGTGAGTTCTACATTGCTAACACTTGTAATAGTGCCGGTAGTATATGAATTTATAATGAAAATAGGTAAAAAGAAGAAAAAAACAGTTAAGTAACGAAGAAAAAAAAGAGGGGATTCCT
>NZ_JBYCZT010000030.1:0-26386 GCF_057586375.1 Peribacillus sp. SRI_006
TTTAGTTCAAGAGTGCTGTTTGATCTTTGTTCAACAATTGGGCCATATTGTATAACAAATACATTGTAAAAATTATAGGAATTTGACATACTTACGATTAAAAAAGAGAAGTTTAATTAAGTTGGTTTTGAAGATGGGGGAATACCAATGATAAATATGCTATTCAGTCAATATAACTTTCACGAAGGCTGGGCAAAAGATACAGTGGCAAAATACATAAATTCTAATGATAAGATTTTAATAATTCCATTTTCCTTTGACAATAAGATAAGTGATTGTCAAGATTGGGAAAATGCTTATAGCAGAGATAAGGGGAAATTTTATAAAAGTATTTTTACTCCATTTATGGATTTTGGAGTTCGAGAAGAAAATATAAATTGGATTAACTATTTTAAAGATACAAAGGAAGAAGCAAAAGGGAAAATCAGAAAAAGTAATATCATATTTTTTACAGGTGGTTTCCCAGAAAAATCGATGGAGCGATTAAAAGAATTCTATTTAATTGAAGAGATTAGAAATTTTTCAGGTGTGATAATCGGTAGCAGTGCTGGGGCGATGATTCATAGCCGAATATCATATTACTCCAGATGAAGATTATCAAATATTTTCGTATAATGAGGGGCTGAACTTGATTAAGAACTTTGATATTGAAGTGCATTATGAAGGTAATGAAATTCAGAAGTGTTATATAAACAAGGTGTTGAATGAAAAAACAGATACAGTATATGCTATCACGGATACTGGCGGAATCATTGTTGACCATCAAAAAGTTGTTTCGCTAGGAGATACACGAAAATTTAGCAGACAATAGATTTACCGTAATTTTCAATTTTGAATATTAAACGATTCTTATTCCAGAATCGCTTTTCTTAATGAACTAACGGGGCAGGATAGTGGATTTGCATACTAAAAGTGCAACTATTTAAACAAGAATTTGTTCTAAACCATATTGACACGTTATGTGTATTATGAGTATAGTACATCTATGAGGTGTATGAACTACTTAGTACATACACCGGATGTCAGAGGAATAATAGGAGTTGTTTGGATGAATAGGGAGGTGCTTTTTTGAAGGAGAACCAAGAATATAGAGTGCATTGGAAGTTTGTTACCTTTACATTAATGGTTGGTTTAATTGTTGCAATTTTTTCAGTTATTTCTGATAATTTATCATTTTTAGTTGACGGTGTAACAGTTCTTGAATTCGTCATTGCGTATTTAGCGGTAATGATTAATTCTTTACCAATGTGGTTTATTGTAGCAATGCTTGTTGGCTATATATTTGCGAGGAACATTAAGAAGGCTGCATTACTTGGGGCCATTTATACAATCACTGCAATTACGTTTTATTTCGTGATTGGACATTTTTATACGGATATACCAGTAACAGTAACGATATCATTTAAAGAACAGGCGATTTCATATGTGAACTGGTATGGGGCGTCAACCATTGGTGGTATCCTGGGTGGGGCTGTTGGATACTTAGTAAAAAAAACACCATTTGCATTACTGAGTTTACTTGTAGGATTAATCTTGCAGTTGTTTGTATATGGTACAAGTAACTGGAGTGACATTCTTGGTATTGCACAAAATGTTACCTTTTGTCTAATGATTGTAAGCATTTTTATTTATTTAGTGATTGTGAAGAGAAATGATAGAAGTCAATATTTTGGAATGTGAAAAGATGTACTTAAACTAACGGGTGCGTTACTTTAATAAGCCATCCTTTTCTTTTATTAGGCTAGATAAAGGTTGACTCACAAAAACAATGTAAAAAAACTCGCAAAGTCCATATGGAAAGCGAGTTTACTTTTTTTATGTATATGTATTTTCATCCCTTCCATTTTTTTCTTACAGCTACAAACAGAAAAATAAAGAAAAACAGGATGAAAATGATTACAAATGGAATAATGGAAGTGAAAAATGTCACCCAGCCACTTGTCTTTTCTGGAGGTTCAACAGTGATGATGCCTTTACCTAATTTAGTTACGGCATCATTAATTCGACTCTGTGAATATTCACTGAATGGCACGTGCGTCACAAAGTTCTTGTTTTCATCATCCCCCTTAAGCTTCCAAATGATATTAAATTCACTGCTTTCGGGCTGCATCGTTAGTGATATAATGTCCCCACTCTCCAAATGATTATAGAACTCATCTTGGGTCATTTTCTCTGTTGATTCATTGTTATTATTAAAGATGATTACAATTCCAATGATGACCAAAAAGATCAGTAAATAGAATATGGTATTACGGAAGTTCCGATTCATTCTTTCCCTCCTCAACTGGTAAACAAACTATAGTAAATAGTATCATAGTAAATTAATCATTTATATTCCCTAGAATAATTAATATTCCAAATCCAATCACTACAATAATTCAAAAACACCCGAGAACTTTAACATAGTCTTTTCTTATTAAACTAAAGGGTGCGTTAGCTGAAGATCGGAGCTGTCTTTAAGGTAGCTTTTAGTTCAAAAAGCTGATAACTCTAATAAGCCAGTGAAAACAACATTTTCACGTGGTATATAATAAAAATGTAACTATCCGAACCTTTTAAGAGAGGCGAATAACATGAAGGTAGAAATAAGCTACTTCCCTCCAGAAAAAATAATAACTGAACCTGGCCTAAAAGCCACTTATCCTTTTGAGATAACCGGTGATTTCAAATATATCGTAGAGTTTTCTTGTTATATTGATGGGGATTATACAGATGCCCATGAAGAATTCTTTTGCAATTGGCTGGAGATTCCAAATTATTACCCTATTTATTCACTTGCGGAAATCTATGATTTTCAACTAGAAGAGTACGAAGAGCTGTTTAAGATGCAAAATATAGAGTTCAATTATATGAAGGGGAGTAGCAAAGACTCGTTCTTTGTAAAGGCAATTATCCGCAACCCACAGCAATTCAAACAATATTATCCTTATTTGCACGGGAATGGGAGCATGTTGAACTTATCATTATGGTCCTTAAAACAGGATGTCTTCAGTCTAGAGGAAAGGGAACATGAGTCACCTTATCCCGTAAAAAGAACTAAAAAAAACCGAACAAGAATTATTAAACTAAAATGGATAACCAATACCCTGATAGCAACTTTAACTGAGAGTTCCACTATGTTTTGGGTAGGACATGATGGCGATTATATAGCCGCATTCTCAAATGATGAAAACTTTTCAACAATAGACTCTCTTCAAAAAATAATGCCGGAAAAGGTTGAGCTGGTGACTGATTATGAATGGGAATAGTGTTTTCCCTTTCCGTACCCTTGTTGAACTAACGGGGCAGTATAGTTGAAAAAGGAACTTGAATTTAAATCTCGAATATATAATAATCAGATAGATAAAAATTTTGATGACAAATAGGAGCTAGATACGATGATCAAAGGTTTCGGAGGAATATTTTGGAGAACTAAAAATCTTGAAGTTGTGAAAAAATGGTACAGTGAAGTGTTGAAGCTTGAAATAGATAATTGGAACGGGACTGTGATAAAGCCCCAATCAGGAAATGAGACCATCTTTTCTTTCTTTACCGATGAAGACAGTTATTTTCCAACAGAACAACAAGTGATGTTAAATTTCCAAGTACATAATCTAAATGAGACTATTAAGCATCTTGAACAGATTGGTGTGCCCCTTGCAAAGAAAGAAGAGATTAGTGAATTTGGAAAGTTTATTTGGATAGAAGATCCTGAAGGTCGACTGATCGAGCTTTGGGAGAAATAACTATTGAGCTAACAAGTGCGTTAGCTGAGGAACGGAGCTGCCTTTAAGGCAACTTTTCTTATGGAACTAACGGGTGCGTTAGCTGAAGATCAGAGCTGTCTTTAAGGCAGCTCTTTTCTTATGCAACTATAGGGGCAGGATAGTTGCATAGTGACATTTATTTGATTTATTTATTACTTATACAACTCTTCACTAGTTCGATAAATTCTTGTGCCTTTTTCTCATCCTTTTTTATCTTTTCAACATTTTCAGGAATAGTAAGAAATTTTTTAATGTTTTTATTATGCCAAATAACCTTAGAGTACCGTACATCTCCATATAGCTCCCTAAACCATTCTTCAGAACTTAGATTTTCTATTGCTATTTTTAGCTTGGAATAGGAAGTAGATCTCATTAGGATTACTTCTGAAATTATTTGAATAAAGTCCATTGGCTAGATCACCATCTGTCTTTGAATAACCTTAGAATTATATATATGCTAACACTTATTAATCTACTTCTTTATTCTTGGGATGGGGAAGCCTAGACTTTCTTTATGGAACTATAGGGGCAGGATAGTTCCAAAAGGCATACTAATATTAGGTCTAACGAGGAACTTATTTTAAGGAGGAAAAAATGAGCTTGGAGCATCATGGTTACCTTATTTCTAAGACAACTGATATAATAGTCAGTTCTTTAAAAGAACGAAAAAATCTCTAATTTTAGAGATTTTTTTAATGCAAAAACACAACTTTTATTTAGCTAATACGTCTAAGTATTGAACATTCAAGAAAAGGAGGGTTTGGTAACTTGTCGGAGTACAGAAAAGAAGAAATTGCAGATTGGTATGACCAACATAGTAAATCCATTTTAAGCTTTATTTTATTGATGGTTAAGGATTATCAACAGGCAGAGGATTTGACCCACGATACCTTTGTAAAAGCGTACTTATATCATAATTCATTTAATCAGCATTCCAGTGAAAGAACATGGCTATTCAGTATCGCTCACAATTTAACGGTTGATTTTTTAAGAAAACGCAAACCCAGCAGTTTCTTTAAAGAAGTGTTCCTTTTGCAAAAGGACAATAACTCATTGCCTGAAGAAATGATTCAAATAAAAGAGGAATCATTTGAACTATATAAAGCGTTAGGGGAAATCAAAGATACATATCGAAAGGTGATCGTTTTAAGAAAAATCAAAGGTTTTTCTATTGAGGATACGGCAAAGATCTTAGGCTGGTCTGAGAGTAAAGTTAAATCGACTCTTTTTAGAGCTATTCCAGCATTGAAAAAACAATTAATAAAGGAGGGGTATTTGGATGAAAAAGCAATATGAAGATACTGATTTGGATAGTTCCTTAAAGAAATTAAATTCCGATCTCATGTGGAAAACAAAACAAAAACAAGAACTGAAAAACCGAATCTTAACTGATATTGAAAATTTGGAATTCCAAGAGAGAAATAAGCACCCTATCAAATTAAGTTGGATCAGGAAGTTAACATACTCTGGTATCGCGTTGATCATATTATTTAGTTTATTTATTGGCTCAGCTTTTATCTCCCCTGCAATGGCAGAGGTTATGTCAAAAATCCCTTATTTAAATAAAGTGTTACATTCAAAAGATATTTTTACATCGATACAAGAAAGATTAGAGAACGAGGGTTATAAAACTAGAATAGGTACTAATGGAGATAACAAAATAGAAATAAGAGTAGATGGGTCAGAGCAATATTTTCAGGATGTACGTAAAGATGTAGAAGAAACTGCCTTGGAGGTATTAAGGTCGAGAGAATATGACGGTTATACAATCAAGGTAATTAAAAACAAGGTCGTGGATGAAGAAAAACCAAGTCCAGAAACAATAAAGCAATATGAAGAAGCTTCAAAAGTTCAAAGAGCTTTGGATCAAGAATTGAAAAAGCATAATTATCATGATGTTACTACCCAAGTAGGTACACTGAATAATTCAGGTGATTTAATGATTAATATTGGGATACCTACTACTGAAAAAGATGCTGAAAAAATAAAAGAACTGGTTCAAAATGTAATAACGAAAGAAACGGATCAGAAATATACATTAAAATTCAACAAAATTAACTTAAAAATAAGAGAGCAGGAGAATAGGTGGGGCAGAGTCATAAGTACAATTATTGATGGGCTGTATAGCAAAAAAGAATATCAGGTAAACGGTTTTTCTTTTTCAGCGCATCCTCAGCCGATGACCTTATATATTAAAACCACTATATCTTCTTCTAATCCGGATAGTAAACAACTTGGATCTAAAATTGAAAATACAATTAGGGACTTTTTAGAATCGGAAGAGGTTAAAAAGACCATAAAAGATGATGAATATAAAATCATTGTCTATAGTAAAGATAAGCAGCAAATAAATTAAACATTTCTTAACACCATACTAATGTAAACTAGCATGCTTATTTTTTAAAAAGCTAACCTGGTGCGTTAGCTGAAGGTATTGGAGCTGTCTTTAAGACAGCTTTTTCTTATGGAACTATCGGGCAGGTTAGTTGCACAAGGATTATTTATTATCGTTGAAGAATATATATCATAAATAGTACAGGTTGAGGAGAAATATAGGTGGATAAAGGCAAATTAGAGTTAATAAAAGTTGTGAGTTTAGCTGTAATTGCAAATTAGTTCAGCAATAATAGCTTGGGGAAACTAATAAGCACAGATATGGGCGTAAAATACAATAATTATTCACTTATTGTATAATGTTTTTAGTTGAAAACTTATAGCTTTTAGTAAGGAGTAGTGGACTTTCATGGGAAATAATATGGATGAAAAATTGTATCGTCAAATCGTGGAATCGACCACGGAGGCAATTATTATTCAACAAGATGGGGAATTCAAGTATATAAACCCTTCAGGAGTAGACTTTTTACGGGCAGCTTCCAGTGAGGAAGTTATAGGTAAATCTGTATTCGATATCGTACCCGAGGCGTATAGAGAGCTGACAGTAAAGCACACAAAATCGATCCTTGATGAAAATAAACCAACTGGAACTATCGAAAAACAATTAAGACGGTTTGATGGTTCACTAGTTGATGTAGAAACAAACTGTACTCCTGTTTTGTATGAGGATAAAAAAGCGATTCAATCTGTCGTCAGAGATATAACAAAGCGTAAAGAAATCGAAAGATCACTCGAAAAAGTGTCCAAAGAAATTAACACACTATCAGCTCCAGTCGTCCCTATATTGGAAGGGGTCGCTGTGTTACCCCTAGTAGGTTCTATCAATTCTGAAAGAGCGAATTATATTTTAGAACATGTGCCTTTAAAAATACAGGAACAGAGTGTCCATACTTTGATTAGCGATTTTTCAGGCATCTATGAACTTGATGCAATGGTAATCCAATGTCTGTTTGAAACTAGTGCCGTACTTGGTTTGCTTGGTGTTCGTTCTATTGTAACGGGAATAAGACCCGAAATTGCCCAAAGTGTTGTTCAGCTCGGAGCCGATTTATCCCTAATACAGATATTTGGAACTTTACAGCAAGCAGTACGCTTCGTAAGTGCTTGAATAGGATATCAACTATATTCCGTGATATATTGTTATCCATCTTCCTTACAGGTTCGTTCTCTGGAGTCAGAGCCGTCATGAGACGGCTTTTTCTTATTGTGCTAATGGGGCAGGTTAGTTGCACAAGGCTTATTTATTATCATTGAAGAATATATACTTTAAATGTACAGGTTGAGGAGAGATATAGGTGGATAAAGGCAAATTAGAGTTAATAAAAGTTGTTAGTTTAGCTGTAATTGCAATTGGATCAGCAGTAATAGCTTGGAGAATGGGTAAAGTTGTTAATTACTTGTATGACTTAGTTATGTTATCAGGAAATGGCTAATTCTTATATTGTGTTTAATGATGTCGGTTTATGTTGTTTAATGTAGATTGAAATATAGAATAAATATGAACCCTATTTGTTGCAAAAAAGTTCACTCTATATTTTAAGTTAGAGACTACCTTCGTTAATTATTAATTACTATAATTTATCTTATTTTTCTTGAGTTATTATATATTACTTATCACTTAATATTTTTATTGTATGTGTAAACGTGGTTTTCAAGAAATAGAAGAGGGAAGATATGTAATGTAGGGCAATAGTTCCAGGTAAATCCTATCGGGAGATTGGAACATCTAAAATCAGGAGAGTGAACATGTCAAATTCTTTATTTATCGAAAAAGGCTTAGATAAGGAATGGGTAGAATTGATATTATATGCCCGAGAGTTAGGTATATCTATTGATGAAATTAGAGAATTCTTAAATCGATCGCAATCTTTGGGACCTGAATAAGGTCTTTTTTTATTTCATCCCTCTAACTTATTGCAAAATTTGTGTCAACTCTACATTTATCTTATAGAACTAAAGGGGCAGGTTAGTTGAATAAGGAATTCCATTTTCCACACAAATGAAAAGGTGTTAAATGGTATGATTAAATAAAAATTGTACCAACATAATTTTTAGGGGGAAATATATTCTTGAAGATAGTTAGAATTATCTTAGCAATAATTGTTCTTGCTTTATCAGCCAATCAGCTAATTACTGGTAGTTTTGAGTTGATGCCATATTCTATGTTGTTCGTGGGTGCACTTATGTTAGCGACTGGATTAACCGAACTTCAAAAAGATAGAATAGGAGGATTTTTGGGGTGTGTTGTTGTCTCATTATTTGTTTTCTTTGTTTCCATACAGGGTTTCTTAATGAACTAACGGGTGCGTTAGCTGAAGATCGGAGCTGTCTATAAGGCGGCTTTTTCTTTATGCAACTAAAGGGGCAGGCTAATTAACTAACAATAATTCACAAATGCATGTTCGGATGATGATAGTCTGTAAATAAATTGAGGGGGAATAAGGTTATGGAAAAAGTTGATTACGTTGAGTTAAAACATTTTTCGAATGAATATTTAGATGTATTAAATTCTTTTGAACTACCTGAAGAACAAGTGCAGTTCACTGCATTACCAAATAAGATTTTAGAGGCGACAGAAGGGCAACATCGGATTGTTATTTTAAGTGAGAATGAACCTGTAGTTTTCTTTTTATTACATTCAACTGAACGAGTAAAGGAGTATTCAGATAATTCGAAAGCTATGTTGTTAACTGCATTATCTGTTAATCATGCGAAGCAAGGAAAAGGTTATGCTAAACAAGGTATGCTCTTGCTAAGTGATTTTGTTAAATCTGAATTTCCTAACTGTGATGAAATCGTTTTAGTTGTAAATCATAAAAATCTTCCTGCCCAGCAACTGTATTTGAAAGTGGGTTTTCAAGATACTGGTAAGAGAAAAATTGGTCCAATTGGTGAACAGTTTATAATGAATTTATCGGTGTAAAATACATAGTGCTTGTAGAACTAAAGGGGCAGGATTGTTGAAAGGAAATAAGCAGAAAAAGGCGGTAAGTTTTATGGAGATAAAGACTGATCGATGTACTGTACGTCGATTTGAAAAAGAAGATCTTGACGATTTTATACAATATAGAAATGATGAAAACTGGATGCAATTTCAAGGTTTCAAAGGATTGACCAAGCAAATGTATGCTAAAGAATTACTTAGCGAACCCTCTTTTTTAAAAGGTGTTCAACTTGCTATAATCAACAATACAACTAATCGATTGATTGGTGATATTTATTTAAAAAGGGAAAATTACACGTTTTCGATTGGATACACTATAAGTCCTTTTCACGCTAAGCAAGGCTATGCATATGAAGTACTTGTCGCAATTATAGCCTGGCTCAAGCAAAAAGGTTGTACCAGAATAAATGCGGGCGTTTCACCTGAAAATCTTGCGTCAATCAACTTACTTAAAAAACTTAAATTTACTTTTCTTTCTTCAGATGATGGAGAACATATATATATATTGGATTTGTAAAAGATATGAAGTAATTTTCAATATCAATTCGCTTAAAAGAAAATAATAATATGTATAAAAAAATTTATCTTGTGAAGTGATTCACTTAAACTATCGGGTGCTTTAGTTCATTAACAGGGGTTGCTGCGGCAGCCTTTTTCTTATGGCACTAACGGGGCAGGTTAGTTGCACAAGGTCATATACATAATGTGTTATAATTTGTATTAATTTGTAAATGGTGATTGGAGGGATATGAATGAAAGTGAATTTTGGAAATGTGGCAAAAAATTATGCTCAATATAGAAATGACTTACCTGTTGAGTTATTGGAAAGTTTAAGACTCAGAGGAATAGATTTTAGCAATAAAAAAGTAGTAGATTTGGGTTCTGGGACGGGTGTATTAAGTCGAGCTTTACATAATGATGGTGCAGTCGTTGTAGGAGTAGAACGAATTAATTGAACAAGCGAAAGTAATTGATGCGAATGAAGGTAATATAATTGAGTATATAAATACATACGCTGAATCTACAACCTTAGATAATGGTTTGTTTGATTATGTAACCGTTTTAAGGGCTTGGCACTGGTTTAATCGAGAAAAAACCCTAGATGAGATTAAAAGAATTTTGGTGGAAAAGGGTATATTGATAGTTATAGATTCAGGGTTTATATCAAAAAGTAAAGTTATAGATGATACACTTCAAATTATTAAAGCACATATGCCAAACGGAGAGTTAAAACCGGCTGGTGCTAAAGCTGAATCCAAACATTTTATCAATGGATTTCCAGTTGAGTGGTTTAAGGAATGGCAGGAACACAAGTTTGACCTAAAGGAAACATATAAGCTCAATTACACAGTATCTTTTACAAATGAAGACTGGTGCGGAAGAGTTGGTTCTCTATCTTGGCTTTCAGGATTTACAGAAAATCAGCGAAATGAAATACTTGATGAAATCTTTACTCATTTAGTAAAAGAATATGGAGACATTCAACATAATATCCAACATGGATGCTTTATAACTATATTGAATAATTTATAAATGTCTCTTTTATTTGGAGATTAATATGTTTATTGTCTTAAGCAACTAACGGGTTCTTTACCTTATTATCAGGAGCTGATCAGCAGCTCTTTTTCTTATGGAACAAACGGGGCAGGTTAGTTCCATAAATTATTAGCAAGATGTGTTTAAAAGGAGGCGTAAAATGAAGAGACCTTTAGGCGTTTCATTAATTAGTTATTTTTATATCTTTGGTGCAATTATTTTATTATCTACTGCTTTTTTTAATAATGTTGATGATAATTCCATTGGTATAGCTGAAAGGTTTGGTATCCCAAATGTGCATGAACGACTTTTGAGGGTAATAGTTGCTATCTTCTCAATGGGAATGGTTTATGGATATATAAGACTAAAAATATGGGGATTTTGGTTAATTGTACTCTATTCAGTGTTTTTTGGATTCATAAGCTCTTCTTTGATATCAAATCAATCTCAACAACCATTTATCGGTAATTTTATTTGGTCAATTATTGTTTTGGCTTATACATTCTACGTAAAAAAGGCATTTTTCAAAACTGGCGTTCAGCAATAGGAAGTCAGTTATGCCACAATCTCTTATTCAAACTAACGGGTGCTTTAGCTGAAGATCGGATCTGTCTTTAAGGCAGCTATTTCTTATGGAACTATCGGGGCAGTTTAGTTCATTAAGAATTCACACTTATTTTGGAAATTATTGTTATAATTAAGTGGGTAATTTCGTTAGGAAGGTTGCTGTTCAAGGTGGTCAGTTATGAAATCTAAAAAGACAGTAGTGATTATTGCTTTCGGTATAATATGTATAGCTATCGTTATAAATCTATTAAAGAAGGAATTATGGGATGTAAACGAAGAGTTGTTAAAAGAAGAAGTGTTATCAATTGGACATTCCGTTGAAACAATAAATTTATTAGATGTAACACCGTTTAACTGGGATGTAGTATATTCCTTTGGACCATATACCCCGAAAGATGATATATATGAAACGGTAGGTTATAAATGGGATACTATTAGCGAAACTGTAAATGAAGGAATGAATCAGATTGTATTTTTGAACGATGGAAAAGTGGTCTGCTATTTATATGGTTATCCTGAGAATAATGGATATGGTATATCTTTTGAATCTGAGAATTACAAAGATGCTGGTTATATACTTAATAGTAAGGATGATTTAAATTTTCAAATAGAAAGAAGTGACAGTGTCGTATATTTAAGAAACTAAGCAAGAATATGAAGCATTCAACTAACAGGTGCTTTTTCTTAATGAACTAACGAGTGCGTTAGTTGATTAATGATCTTCAACAATTGGGCGCTATATTGAATAAACCTTAGATTTTTAAATGACTTTATTTTAATATTTTTGATTACAGTGAAGTATCTTAGATCCAAAATTAAACAACTATATTTTAACCCCGTCTTAAATTTAGAACGGGGTTATGCTTGTTTTAGGTTTTAAAATTAAATAACTTTATTGTCCTTTTACAGGATTTCCATTCTTTCGTGGTTCGCTTCATATGATCGAATATAATTTGGGGGGTGGTCAAAAAGTTTCCCATCTTTTTCAACCATCCATAAAGCCATCCTTTAGCAGAAAAGAATCTTAACAAAATGCTTATCAATCTTTATCTTAGATTTATAGCATTTTTAATTGTTACATATTTCGACAGCGTTTTCATTTGTTGTCCTTTATAATTTTAGAAAAGATCAAGAGATATTAAAGTGGATTAAACAAGCGCTAGTTTCACAATATATCAGTTTATTAAAAAGCATCATAACTCAATTTGGCGGAGGGATATGAGTGAGTGTAAACATCGGAGTACAGCCGATTGAAAATTATGCTAAATTAGAAGATAAAGTTTTAGTAAAGATGGTTCATAGTGGAGATAGCGAGTCATTGGCTTTTTTAATTAATAAATATCAGAAATTTGTTCGCGCGAAGACAAGACCATATTTTTTAGTTGGTGCAGATAAAGAAGATCTTGTTCAAGAGGGAATGATTGGTCTATATAAAGCTATTCGTGACTTTAGAGAGGACAAGGTGGCCTCTTTTAAAACTTTTGCTGAACTTTGTATCACTAGACAGATTATAACCGCGATCAAAACGGCTACTCGTCAAAAGCAAGTACCTCTAAACTCGTATGTTTCTCTGGATAAGCCTCTTTATGATGAAGAATCAAACTATACGCTTATGGATAGGATATCCGGAGAAAAAATAACGAATCCGGAAGCATTGTTCATTAACCAAGAAAAAGCTAATGATATAGAACTTAAAATAGCAGAATTGCTTAGTGATTTGGAAAGAAGTGTGTTGACCTTATATATGGATGGACAATCATATGTAGAAATTTCTGAAGAACTAAACACGCATGTAAAGTCCATTGATAATGCTCTCCAGCGAGTAAAAAGAAAACTTGAACGGCAACTGGCGATAAGGGTGGCTATCTAATGATTTCATTTGAATTTTCTGAATTGGTATATAGTCCCGTTTATTTTTGTGAAAATGATTTCAACCTGCTGAGGTAACGTTTTTCTTATGGCACTAACGCGTGCGTTAGCTGAAGATCGGAGCTGTCTTAAGGCAGCTTTTTATTTTTTAACTAATGGTGTTACTGTTTAATGAAAACTCTACTAATCTAGTATAATAGTTATTCTTTTGACTATACTGTCTATTAATAAGGTATAGATTGGAGAGAAATTGGTATGATCTTAACTGATGTATGGGGTTTATATAAGGCAGATAAGCAAATCCAAGGTTATTCTCAACAAACATTAAAGGCCTATTACGTACAATTTAACTTGTTGTTGAATAGTTTTGGAAATATATCCATTCAAGAACTTTCAACTAATTCTCTTAAAGTTTATCTGGGAAAAGCAGCTGAAAAGCTTAAGCCATCGAGTCTGGGTCACAGAATCCGATTTATTAAATCTTTATTAAGATGGGCTCAGGATGAAAATTTAATTAATGGAAATCCTGCTTCCAAAATCAAGGAACCAAAATTAGAATTAAGGGTACCAAAATACTTGTCTGAAGAGGAAATTGAACATTTGCGGGAAGCTTGTCATACAACATTTGAAAATGCTTTATTTGAGTTTATGTATTCAACAGGATGCAGAATTGGTGAAGCAATAACTCTAGATAGGGCCTCAATTAATTTCTCTAATCAATCAGCAATCGTTTTAGGTAAAGGGCGTAAAGAACGAGAAGTATATTTCAATACTCGTTGTGAAATATGGTTGAAGCGATATTTAAGTGAGCGAAAAGATAATGAGGAAGCACTATTTGTGACAACACGCGCACCCCATCGAATGAGTATTTCTCAAGCGAGAAACATTATAAAACTGGTGGCAAAGAGAACGGACATTAAAAAGAGCATTCATCCCCACCAGCTTAGACATAGTTATGCCACAAATTTATTGAATAATGGAGCGCCTCTAGAAGTGATTCAAAATTTAATGGGTCATGAAAAAAGTGAAACCACAAAAATTTATGCATATCTAAGTGGTGCAATGCGGAGAGACTTGTATAGAAAGTATTTTTAAGGGACCAAGAGTCCTTTTTATTTTGTTCTTAATAAACTATCGGGCAGGATAGTTCCATAAAGGACTTGGGTTTTTATGTTAAAATATAAAGTAAAACTTATTGTTGGGGGGATTACTTGGAACTTATTATGGTTTTAGTCGTATTTTTAGTTTGTATATGTATTAGTTCGGTTCTGAATGTACTTTTTAAACTGATGAAAAAAAGAGATTGGCTTATAACATTCTTAATAAGTTTAGGTTTATCAATAATAATAGCTCCTCTATTAAATGCTGGATAAGTTCTGGTTAGTATTATGAGGTGATTGAGTGAGATTTTATTATTTATTATTACTTCTGAACTGAATAGAAATTATTAAGCTAACGGGTGCGTTCGTATTATAAGGTTAGCCAGTTTTTACTGGTTGACCTTTTTTTAATAGAATCTATTATATCAGTAGCCAGGGTAGGACGTACGGGTGCGTGGGACTTGATTCCGTGAACTAAACTGTCCGCCCCCTACTTGTAGAAACATGTTTGAGGCTGGTTGGGACGCGAAAGTGTCAATCGTTGCCTGTATGAATAAGTTGCTTCAATGGATTTACGCTTTATTAAGCAGAAAAGAAACGTTCCTAGATTTAGCCTAATTAACGGTTTTGTGAAACAGAGAAAAATCCTTCCAAAAGGGTTTTGGAGGGTTATTTGGCATGGCCAAAAATAGTATATCATAAGGGAAATGAAAATATTAGAGAAAGATATTGACATCCTATTAGCTGGTTTAGTTCAACATGAATAGTATTTAGTTTACGCAGCTCGATAGACTTATATATAATAGATGAAAACAACCATTAGGAGTTGACTTTATGCTTAATCGGATTCGAAATAAATCGATCCCCGCACAAGAAACGGTAGAAGAAGTAGATAATATCTACGCTATTTTACCTCCGCCAGGAACCATTATCGAAGAGGCAACTGAAGAAGAAATGGAAAAGGCAGCAGAGCTTGAAATTAGACATATGGCTTTCATGAGGTTGCAGGAAATGAATATACAATTCGACGGTTCGTCATATAAAGAACTATTAAAAGAGTTTCAAGATTTTGAAACCGATTCGAGTAAATTTTGGAGAGGTGTAGCAAGCCGTTTATCCGTTCCGTATGAATGGCCTATTAGAATTGATTATGCAAACGGCCCTATTTATATTGGTGAACACGATTTATATCAAGAAGAAGATAATGAAGATTGATATTAAAATTTACGCTTGGCATAGTCGAATAGTTTCATGTAATAGTTATTAATGTATGTTAAATCGATTTTAGAGTGTTGACCAAAAGGGTTAATGCTCTTTTTATTTACAAAATTAGCTGTATAGTGATGTAAGTGGATTTTTCCCTCTAGTAGGACTAACAGGTGCGTTAGCTGAAGATCGGAGCTGTCTTTAAGGCAGCTTTTTCTTATGCCACTAAAGGGGCAGGATAGTTCCATAAAAAAAGGATGCCGCAGCAACCCTGTTATTGAAGTAAATGTCCTTTAGTTGCATAGGAAAAAGCTACAACAATGAAAGCTATGATCTTCAAAAATAAACGATTTTAAGTTAGAGACTACCTTCGTTAATTATTAACTACTATAATTTATCTTATCTTATTTTTCTTGAGTTATTATATTATTATTTATCACTTAATATTTTTATTGTATGTTTAAACGTGGTTTTCAAGAAATAGAAGAGGGAAGATATGTAATGTTAATATCAGGGCAATAGTTCCAGGTAAATCCAATCAGGAGATAGGAACATCTAAAATCAGGAGAGTGAACATGTCAAATTCTTTATTTATCGAAAAAGGCTTAGATAAGGAATGGGTAGAATTGATATTATATGCCCGAGAGTTAGGTATATCTATTGATGAAATTAGAGAATTCTTAAATCGATCGCAATCTTTGGGACCTGAATAAGGTCTTTTTTTATTTCATCCCTCTAACTTATTGCAAAATTTGTGTTAACTCTACATTTATCTTATAGAACTAACGGGGCAGTTTAGTTGAAGAAGAAAACGAATTGATTGGTGTTGAATTAAATACCTAACTATATTTTTTATACAAAGATATAACTGCTAGGCAGAATAAATATGTAGACAGTTGGTCAGAATATATTGAAAAAGGAAAAAGAGTCGGCAAAGCGACCCTCCTCTAAGATTCACTGTATTTACTTTATTAAGTATTTATTCAACGCTTGTTGTAAAGTTCCTAATGTTTGTGCTTTTTCATTTAATAGTATTCCTTTGCGTATCATATTGCTCGCCACTTCAGCTCTTAACCCGGTAATCACAGTGGTACATCCCATTAATGAAGTGCCGTCAATAATCTTCATTAAATGATCGATTACCTCAGTATCCATTTCCATAATTCCAGATAAGTCCATAATCAATGTGTGAATACGTAATTTTCCAATCTCTGTTAAAACCTTTCCCTCTAGAATATTCGTTCGGTAAAGATCAACCGCACCAATTAAAGGCAAAATACATATAGTGGGTGTTATTGGGATTATTGGCACAGAAAGATTTTCGACCAATTCTCTTTGAGCCATTATCAATGAATCTTTGTATTGAGAATATGTGATAAAAAAAACATTTAAAAACCTGTCTACTTGATTATTTATTTCTTTTTCTACCGAAAAAAAATCTTCATTTATAACGTGATTCGTTACCTTGTTATATCCTTGTAGGAACTTCCACAGAGTTCTTCGAATGGCTTGCACCCACTCTAATTTGAAAATTAATGGTATTTCGTGTGTCGCCCAAGCTATACCTTCTTGTTTAGCAAATGATTGAAGCTCTTCTTCTTCACCCTCTACAATGTATCGAACCAGCTTACGGGCATTATTTACCAGGTCAATATTACCGACCATTAATATTTCTTCAATTTTGTCTTTCACATTAGATGCTTCGTTTAATAATGAATCATCAAAATCCTCGTTATTTTCTTCGATGAATTTCATTAATTTATATATATCAAGTGACGAATCCATAATTTTAATCTCCTTTTTGTATAATGCCAAATCATTAATACCCTATTATTATAAGTACTAAAACCATTTACATACAAATAACTTCTAATTTAAAGGAAAATGGATGATATTTATGTTAATAAATATTGTGAAGATTTCTACTTAAACTAACGGGTGCGTTAGCTGAAGATCGGAGCTGCTTTAAGGCAGCTTTTTCTTATGGAAATAAAGGGGCAGGTTAGTTGAAGAACAGGTAATAAATTTTCCATGTCGAATTAGTAACAAATGGGGTGAGTAATTTTGATACTTGTAAAAAGTTTGGAACAAAGTGAGCATGATTTAGATTTTTTAACGGATATGATGTATGAAGCTATTCATATTCTTGAAAATAAGCCACCTAAAAAAGAACTGTTAAATTTACCACATATCAAAAAATATAGTGAGGGATGGGGACGAAAAGGTGATAGAGCAATAATTGCTTTTGAGGATAATTTTCCTGTTGGTGCTGCATGGTATCGCCTATTTGCAGAAAATCAAAAAGGTTATGGATATGTTGATGATAAGACTCCTGAACTGGGTATAGCTGTAATTAATAAAGTAAGAGGTAAGGGAATAGGTAACCTGCTTATGGAAAAGTTATTTGAAACAGCTTCTAGAGATGGTTATACATCACTATCTTTGAGCGTTGACCCTAAAAACACTCAGGCTGTACGACTTTATAAGAAACTTGGATTTGAACAATGTGATTCATCAGGAACATCTTGGACAATGATATATAACATCTCTTCCAGTTAGAAATTTTCAACTAACGGGTGCTTTAGCTGAAGATCGGAGCTGTCTTTAAGGTTTTTGCTTATAGTTGGTTGTGCCAATTTAGAGACTGATTCAAAAAAATTTGTTCCTTCTGATACTGATATTGTGAATAGAAATAATGGTGATATTAAAAACGAAACTAGGTTAAAAGAAATTATCAAGAATACAGAAACAGGGAAAAGGATAGTATTCGTGTTGTTGCTTACACAAAGGAAGGAGACTCAATACTAACTGATTTAACATATAACGGAGAGCAGCTTGAAATTACTGAGGATACCACTAGAGATGAGTACGGTAGTGGAGAAATTAACACATTTGGATGCGAGAAAATTTTAGTTGAAGGAAACAAATACTCTATCATTGGTTGCCAAGGTTACGAAACACCTTATTACTTAGCAGAAGGTAATTAATGTGATTATCGACTGTGTAATCCTCAACGACCCTCTATCACACCTTAATTCGAGTACATCCTTAATGAACTAACGGGTGCGTTAGCTGAAAATCGGAGCTGCCTTTAAGGCAGCTTTTTCTTATGGCACTAACGGGGCAGGATAGGTCAACAAGCATAGTACTCATACTGTGCTGTATTAAAGATAAACACTCTTAATAACTCATATCTTCAATGCTTCAGGGCATCTTATTTAATAATAAGAAAGGGCGTGATTGTTATGAGGTTATTAAGATTATTTGTCCTATGTATTCCTTTTTACTTCACATTCACTGGAACAACTTACGCAAGTAATGACAGTAAAGAGTTTGAAAAGTCGCTTTCTGAAATTGGTTACACTTCAGTACATCAAGCTTTACAAGATAGTAATAAGCATTTTAATCATACTATTTCTTTGCCTATTCAATTACCTCCAGTACCGTTCACTCATAATTACGGCAGGTTTAATAACCTTGAAGGTAATATCAATGATGGCTTTGAGGCAGAATACTTTAATAAAGACCTATCTGAAAACCACTATGCAATTCGGGTTAGACCTGTTGAAAATAAAATTAAATTTAAAAAAGATAATATTGACCAAACTTTTAAATTAAATGATGGTAATACTTCCATATATAGTAGCAAGGCTTCTGGAGTGGTAAACCTTTTAATTTTCGAAAAAGATGGATGGCAATATATGTTAAGTGTTGATAAGAGAATTTCTAATAAAGTAACATCAGAAATATTGGTAGAAATTTCAAATTCATTAAAATAAATTACCACAGATTATTAGTCAACCCTACAATAATCCTTAATGAACTAACGGGTGCGTTAGCGATATAAGAAGGCCGCCAATTGGGGGCCTTTTGAACGTGCGATTCTTTATATTATCACTCACTCGAATTCATGAAAAACACTTAATCAAGATGTGGAAACCTTTTAAAGATATTTTTCTAACCTCTAGCATATAAATGAAACATGGAGGTATTCTATGAAAAAATCTAATAGGTTTGCATTTTTAATAATAACCAGTTCAACGATACTGGTTATATTATCATTCGTTATTACCGGAATCATAATTAGTTTAAACATAAGCTATCAATATAAATTTATTCAAGACTCTTTAAAAGAAGTGAAATCAGAACAATTATTTGCTCAAATGATGCGTACAGAAAATCATTATTTTTTTCAAGATACCAGTGAAGATCTGTTAACATTAGGAAACGTTTCAATGTATCTAATGGAGTTAGGTGTAAATATAAGACCTGATGATATTAGAACCTTTTTAGGAAGTGAACTACCTGGACTAGCAGCTTACGATTATGAAATTGCAGTTGCAGGTGAAGGGACTAATCTTACTACATTACCTTTAGAATCTTCACCACCTTCAGATGTTTTATTAAAAGAAAGAGAGGTAGTAGAAGAGGAACTACAAAATAAAGGGCATGAAGATGATTCAGCAAAAAATAATCCTGAAATTCAAAATAAAACAGTATTTATTTATCAAACTCATAGTTGGGAATCCTTCCTACCTCTGCTAAAAGAAGCTAAAGTTCCAGACGATGCAATAAGTAACGACAATAGAGTTAATGTTGTCGCTCTGGGAAGCCGTTTAAGTAATAAATTGAATGAGAAAGGTATAGGAACCGAACATGACCAAACTAACATGACTGAAGAATTGAATAAGAGACAATGGAAATCAACTAAATCTTATAGTATGTCTGAAGCTATAATTGAAGCCAATGCAAATAAAAATGGAAAATTAGAGTATTATATAGACATTCATCGTGATTCCTCACGTAAAGACATAACAACCAAAACTCTAAATGGACAGGAATACGCGAAGCTATTTTTTGTAGTCGGAAAAGGAAATGAAAAATATGAAAAAAACCTACAGTTTGTAAAAAAATTAAATACAGAGCTTGAAAAAAGATATCCAGGTATAAGTCGGGGGATATTCCTTAAACCTAATAGTATGGGGAACGGGGTTTATAACCAAGATATCTCTGAAAAGGCTATTTTAATTGAAGTAGGTGGCGTAGATAATAGCTTTGACGAATTAGATAGAAGTATTGATGCATTTTCTGAAGTGTTTTCAGACGTCTATTGGAAAGAAAATAAAGCCAAAGAGGTAAATGGATAATGAAAAAGAAATTAACTAAAAGTTCTTTAAAGTGGCTCTTGTTCACTTTTTCATCCACATTTATTAGCCTACACCTTACTGGAGTTTCACCCTTCACTTTAGCGTTTTTTATATGTGGCCTTTTATTCTCAATAGTAAATCTGTACCAAGAAGAATTAAGAAAAAATAATCATAATGAAAAAAGTTCCTAAATACTCATTACTATACAGGCGTTAGCGCCATAAGAAGGCCGCCAATTGGCGGCCTTTTACAAATCATACATTCATATTCAAGTGAAAAACTACTCTTAATGAACTAAAGGGGCAGGTTGAAAAAAGATAAGATATAATTTAGATTAAAATATTAAATTTTAATAAAAACAGAAAGGAAGCATGATTATGACAGAAATGTTACCCATTACATCGGAGAATTTAGAGCAATGTATCGAACTTTACATGAATGTTTTTAATAGTGAGCCATGGAATGAAAGTTGGACATACGAAACTGCTAAAGAGAGACTTACTGACTTATTACATACTCCTAAATTTCTTGGTTTTTTATTTCATATTGATAACAATCTAGTTGGTTTTATTGCTGGAAATAGTAAAGTGTCTTATCAAGGTTTAACTTTTTATTTGGCAGAGCTTTGTGTAAATAATGAAATACAAGGTAAAGGTTATGGCTCAAAAATACTGCATTCTTTAGAGGATGAACTACAGAAGAGAGATATTAAAAGTCTTTATTTATTAACTGCTAACGGCGGGCTTGCAGAAGCATTTTATCGAAAAAATGATTATGTAATAAATGAACATAGGATAGTTATGAAGAAAAATTTATAATTGCACGAATCTTAAATGAACTAACGGGTGCGTTAGTTCAACAAAAAGACCGAAATAGTTCGGTCTTTTTGTTTTTCTTGTTATTCAGCAGTGAATGTAAATGTTTCTTTTAAAGGTCTGCCTTCGCTACCTTTTTTAGTCCAAACGATTTCAACTTCCAATTCCGTTGCTTTTTCAGCCAAAAGGAAATTGCTAAATCGATAAGGATACCCATCATTCATTTGTTTTGCTAAAGCAACCGCCTGTTCATCAGTATCTAGTTTTCTACAAGGATGATCAGGAGGACAACCAAAAAGTGCAAACTTCGTCGTAGAATTAGGTTCATTTCTATACATGTAAATTTCCGCAGTTAATATATCCTTACCAATGTTATCAACCTCTAAAGAGTAAGTATGATATTCTCCCTTTTTGGATTCTGCTACCCCCTTAACTTTTTCAGCTTGGCCTACTTGAACCGACCATTGTTTCGATGTTTGTTTAGTTGGCAATTCACCAAAGGTTAAAGCTTTTGCCTCTAGAGTTGGTGCGACTATGTTCAAAAGAAATAATGTACATATAGCAAGTATCATTTTCTTAACCATGACTACCTCCTTGTTTTAGTTACAGTTACTTTGCCCAAAATGGAATGGAATATGTTTTGAACTAACAGGTGCTTAATATCAATAAGGAAGGTTGCTGCGGCAACCTTTTTTCTTACTGAACTAAAGGGGCAGGTTAGTTCATTAAGAAAATGAGGACTAATATGTAAATTGTTTAAAAATTACATGATGGAAGTTAATACCACCTATTTTATTTCTTGTATAATAAAAAGAAGGAATATTTCGTTATTTTATTCAAAAAGGCAAAAGGAGGTATAAGACAGTGGTGAAATTACGTTTATACTCTTCAAAATAAAATTTTGAGGAGGGAAATATAATGTCCATTATTATTATAGAACAAAAACACATAGAGCAAGATGACTTAAAAAGCCTTTATGATGATGTTGAGTGGTATGCATATACGAAAGATTTAAATCAATTACAACAAGCTTTAATTCAATCTTTAAATGTTGTATCAGCATGGGAACACAGGAAATTAATTGGTTTAACTCGGATCGTTGGAGATGGACTGACAATTGTCTATGTTCAAGATATTTTAGTTTTAAATGCATATCAAAATCAAGGCATTGCAACACTTATGATGCAGCATGTTCTTGAAAAATATAAGGATGTACGTCAAAAAGTCCTTTTAACAGAAGAAGCACCTGATGTACGTCACTTCTACGAAAAGAACGGTTTTCAATCTTGTGATAAAGGGACCCTAGTGGCTTTCGCTAAACTTGATTAGGGGGCGATTATTAGCTATTGCCACACAAATTTAAACAACCTTATTAGGTGCGTTAGCCGAAGATCAGAGCTGTCTTTAAGGCAGCTTTTTCTTTATGGAACTATCGGGGCAGGAAAGTTCAATAAGGAATGATATAGAATAGAGGGTGCTTACAACATTGGAAATGGAGATAGATATGATGTTTAGACTAAATTCATTAGTACCAGAGTTATCAGTTTCAGATATAAATAAAAGTCTTAATTTTTATTTAAACATTCTCTCGTTTAAGTTAGAGTATCAACGTCCAGAAGATAAGTTCGCTATGCTATCACTAAATGACTGTCAAATTATGATTGAAGAGATAAATGGCTATTGGCAGACTGCGGAGTTAACATATCCTTTTGGGAGGGGAATTAACTTTCAAATAACGGTAAGTGATATTAACGAAATATATAAGAGTCTAAGAATGCATGAGTATCCGATTAAGATAGAAATTCAGGAGAATTGGTATAGGGCAGATAATAAATTAAAGGGACAAAAAGAATTTTTAATTATGGACCCAGACGGTTATTTATTAAGGTTCGTCCAAACCTTGGGGGAAAGAGAAAATGTATAATATTAATATATTTAATAGTATTGGAGGTTTGAAATGATTAATAGTGGAGATGGATTATTTGCTCTTGTAGCTTTTTTACCTATTATTTTTTGTTTAGTAATTACTGGTTTTTCCATTTATTTTGTAATTAAGGTAATTAAGTTCATGAATGAAAAAACAAAATTAGACCGAGATAGAAATGAGAAGCTTGATGAATTAATTATGGTCAATCAAGGTAAAAAAGATTAAATAACTTTATATTTAATTCAACAAACGGGCGTTAGCGCCATAACAAGGCTGCCAATTGGCGGCCCTTCTTAATGTAAGACTCTTACAATAATTATACATTCAAATAAAAGTGAAAAAGTACCCTTAATTAACTAACGGGGCAAATTAGTTGAAGAAGGAAAATTAGTTGGAATCACAGAATATACCAATGTTGAAAAAATATTTTATAAGGGGAGATATAATTGTCAATCTCAAAAGATATTGTTAGTTATATTGTTCGTACTGGAAAACTTGAAGATGCCGAGGCAATTTTAGACATACAGAAATCAGTTGTTTCCGAAGGCGAGTTTTTAATCGCGTATCCCGAAGAGTTTAATAAAACTTCATCTCAACAAAGAGAATGGGTACAGAGTATATTAGAGAATGAAAAAGAAACATTAATTGTTGCTGAAAAAGATGGTGAAGTTGTTGGTTGGATAGTATTTCAAATTAACCAAAATAGAAAACGATTGTCTCATACAGGTTCATTTGGAATGATGATAAGTAAAAGTTACAGAGAACTGGGAATTGGAAGAATGCTACTAAAAGCTTTATTAGACTGGACAGAGAAAAATCCTTTTATTGAAAAGGTAAGTTTAGCAGTTTTCTCAACAAATCATAGGGCAATATCTTTGTACAAAAAGATGGGGTTCATTGAAGAAGGTCGTAAAATTAAAGAATTTAAAATGAATGATAATGAATATGTGGATGATATTCTTATGTACAAATTAGTTTAGTGAAAGTGATTTAATGAGGCTTATTGAACTAACGGGTGCGTTAGCTGAAGATAGGAGCTGTCTTTAAGACAGCGCTTTTTATAAATTATATTATGTTTTACTGAGAGATAGAGGGAGGGGGATTTTTCAATGAGTAAAGCGATTATTTTTGATATGGATGGAACCTTATTTCAAACAAATTTAATTTTAGAACCTGCCCTAGAAGAAACATTTGATGTACTACGAAAAGAACATTTATGGGATACAAAAACACCGATTGAACAATATAGGGGCATTATGGGTGTCCCTCTACCAGTTGTATGGGAAACACTTTGCCCAAACCACTCACCAGAAATACGAGTAAAGAGCAATGAGATTTTTCATAAAAAGCTTATTGAACTAATCCAAGAAAAAAAAGGTGCATTATATGCTGATGTGGAGAGAACATTAAATGAGTTAAGTAAAAAGTATCCATTATTTATTGCAAGCAATGGACAAATAGAATATTTACAAGCAATTGTAGAAACTTATAATTTGGATAGATTTATTCAAAATACATATAGTATCCAACTGATTAAATCTGGGCATAAATCTGATTTAGTGCAAATGGTGAAAAGTAAAAATCAAATTGGAAAAGGTTACGTTGTCGGAGATCGTTCCTCAGATATAACTGCTGCTAAGGATAATGACCTTATTTCCGTTGGTGTGAACTTTGACTTTGCTCAAGAAGATGAATTAAAACAAGCTGATTTTGTAGTGAATAATTTCAAAGAAATCTTAGAGTTAGTTTAAACTTCAAAGGCCGCCAATTGGCGGCCTTTTGAAAATACGATTCTTAGCATTATCGTACATTCGCATTAAAGTGAAAAACTACCCTTAATGAACTATCGGGGCAGGATAGTTCTACAAGCACAGTGTAATCGAACTGTGAAGCAATAACTTTTTCTAACAAAATTAAATAAAGGAAACAAATTAGAAACACTTAACTATTAAACTTATTTTTATTTTTCTTATTTTGATACTCCGTTAAATATGAAAGTGGTATTGAGAAAATAAAGGCACCAATTGCAACAAATATAGCTTCTTGTGTGAAAAAACTTGTATTTTTTATGGTATAGCTATAAATACAAAAACCTATGAAGCAGAGAAGTACACTTAAAAAGGGGACAAGGATATGTTTATAAAATTTCACAGCAATATAACCTCCTCTAATGTATAAAGTTGTGTTTACCCTTTTTTAGAATTTTTTAACATAAATTCCTTTTGTAAAGTAATACATAAAAAAATGCGTCTAAACAGTCTTCAATGAATTTTACTTTTACGCCTACAAAATAATCAATAAGCGAAAATGAATGGAGATATCAGTGCCCGTTGTTTGCTGCACAGTTTGTGTCACTCTGCGATAAGTCATAATGAACTAACAGGTGCGTTAGTTCATTAATATTTATTTTTAACACCGTCCGAATAAACGGAACAAATAGGTGGGTGCAAATATGGATAAACGCAAAAAAAATAAAAGAGATACATATAAAATTCGGCATGAGTATAGAAAGAAAATGAGAAAAGAAACAAATAATAAAGAGACTAATTTAGAAATGATGATTGTTGCTATAATTCTTTTTATATTAGTAATAGCAGCATGGATATTTTCTCTAAGTTGAAAGGGTTTCATAAAAACTTTAATCCTTGTTGAACTAACGGGTGCGTTAGTTGATTAAGGAACATTAAAATGATCAATCTTTTTTATAAAAAGAATAATCCAATTAAATAGCATAAGGGCATGTTTTGATAAAATCTTCAGTTTAGTGCATCCCTTTTGATTAATTTAAAGATGAAACACGTACGTGGTTTTGTTGTATTCATTAAAAAGATGGTTTCAAAAGGAAAGTGTTATTAGAAATTCTTATTTTATGGATTAAATGTTGACACTAAAGAAAAATAACAGTATGATAATGAAGTCGCCTAATTAATGAGCGATTTTTACAAAAGAAATACTTCGTAGAAGTTGACAACTATTCAACGTTATGTTAAGATGAATTAGTTGAAAAAACCTACAACAAATTGCTCAACAAATTGCTCTTTGAAAACTGAACAAAACAAAGCGCCAACGTTAAATTTTTAGTGAGCATACACTATCAAAAAAGCAAATGAGCAAGTCAAACATTTCTTCGGAGAG
>NZ_JBYCZT010000031.1:0-19671 GCF_057586375.1 Peribacillus sp. SRI_006
CTTAACTTCGGTGTAGAGTCAGGTTTTCAGGGAGATAAAAAATTCACCTGAATATTAGCAGTTCTATAGGTGAAAACTTCACATTTGGGTGAATCGGAGTATATACAAATAGTACAATATTAAATGTGTGGTTCAATACTTTTCACTGTTTAGATGTAGAAATTAAATTTTTGATGTTATTAATACAAAAGCTAAAGGTATAGGTACTTCGTTAAGTAGATTTTTAAAAAGAGAAAGTGATAATCTTAGTTGGATTGCAACACAGCTAATTATTGACCCTCACAGCCCCTTGTATAATAAAGGAACGTTAATTGGCAAAAGAACTAAAGAAAAGCATATCACTTTACAAAATGTATATAACTTTCTTGTGTTATTAATTAAAAATACAAAGATAGCCGAGTTACCTAAGGAAAAAATACTTAATATAACCCTTACATATTTTAATTGTTTTAAAGAGTTGTTACCTGTGGAATGGAATGATTATAAGCAATATAGATTAACTCATATAGTCTGTTTAAATGCTTTAGCTATAGCCGGCAATAAAATTATTCCTTCAAATTATAATTTCACTTCGAACCAGTTAAACATTAACGAAGTATCAAAAAAAATGATTAATATAAAGATATTTGATTGGTCAAGTGAAGGAACCTTGAAATATCTAAAAGGTGCTAGTGGTTCTAAACTCTTAGCTGAAGATATAATTGCTTGTGTAGAAAAATAATTATTTGGTTTTCACTTCTAATATTAAAATGGCCAAAAATCAAAATGATTTTTGGCCATTCTTTCATATTATAATAAATATAATATTAATATTTTCAATTCTATCTGGCGTAAGATTCTTGGCAATAACTACGCCGACAATTAAGGTTTGAGTAGTGATTTAAATAACATTCTCAATTTTTGAAACAGCAGAATTATCATTCGGCGCCCATACTAACAAGATTTAAGGATTAGTATAAAATATGAATGGATATTGATAATCCAATCATTTAAGAGAAATACATGTTTATAGGGTTTTGAAATTCAAAGTTTTGCATGATGTTTATTAGAAACTATTTTTACGAATGCAGATGGAATAACTTCGAAATAATGATCCATTCACCGCCTAGTTTAAGTAATTGCTGAAAATCAGTGTATGATTCGCCATACGCATCATTCTCTAAACTTATACGAACCGAAGCAATCGTTGCTTCAACATCTAGAATATCAACTCTTGATTTAAGATTTTTTGCAGGACCAGCTTTATCCATAAAGTCCCATAAGTTTTGAATAGGTCCTCCTAGAAAGCCATCAGTTGTGTTGTAACCGTACATAGTTGCATCTTTATGAAAAGCTTGCTTTGCTACTTCTTTGTTCCCTGTAATAAGGCCTTCAATATACTTATTCACCACTTCAATAATCTCATCGTAATCTTTTATTGCTGTTTTGCTCATTTCTCCTCAAACCCCCTTAAGTTATAAATAGTCCATTTAACGATAATAAAGTTTTGTAGCTCAGTCTCGTTTTATTTGATATGCATCTGGAAAAGCTATTCTTATAAATTTCGCAAAGCGTCTGCTATAGGAGTTTTACCATCTCTCATTGTGATAACTTTTCCAATGGTATTAGGGTCTTGCAAACTCTGAACTAACGTGTCCACTACATTTTCTATAGCATTTTCACCAGGATGATCAATATTGACATCTATTTTTCCAAATCCAGGCTCCTCTTTTAAAACCCCAGGTTGTACGATTGTATAGTCTAGCTTGGTATTATTAATCAGCCAATGGTCAGCAAAATGTTTGGCAATATTATAATTTGTTAAATCTTTTAGAAATGACTCATTCCATTTGTCTTGATTTAAGGCGAAAACTGAACTAAGCATAATAAATCTCTTTATTTTCTTGTTTTCAGCAGCGCGCATCACTTTAACAGCACCGTTTAAGTCAATCTTTAATAAATCTTTTCCTTTAGAACCAGCTACAAATAAAATAGCTTCTGCATCATGCATATTTTCAGCTATTACCTCAGGACTAGCTAATAAATCTATATGAACATAATGAACATTGCTCGAATTGCTTGTGAGGTTACCTCTTCTAGTTCCTGCGTAAACAAAATGACCTTTTTCAACTAGTTTATCAACAAGATATGAACCTACTCGACCATTAGCTCCTACTACTAATACCTTCATGAAAAAACCTCCCAAAATAAATTTTAATGATAAAAATGATATTAATATGGTCTGACCATATAATATTTAGTAAGTTTAAACCAACTTATAAGTGTAAAACTAGTTGTCTCATTCCTATAGACAAAATCAAGTATGGCAAATTACCTTTCTTTGCTTCGTAATCAGAAGTATTTCCTTCGAATTACTACATCACCATTCCTGTGCTGTAGGTGTGACAATCACATCATTAATCATGACGTTTGCAGGTTTATTAACCACAAATCCAATTGTTTCAGCTACATAGTCTACGTCAATAGCTACCTTATTTAATTCTCCCAGTACGGATTTTACATCTTCATCTGTCACTGTATCCTGCCAATTAGTTGCAATGACACCTGGTGAAACTAAAACAGCTTGAATATTATGTTTGACTGATACCTCTTTACGTAAACTTTCGGTAATCGCTCTTACTGCATACTTTGTAGAACTATACACTCCATGGCCTTCGCCAATCGCATGACCGGCAATGGAACCTACATTAATGATTTGTCCGCCTTCTTGTTTCTTCATATGAGGAAGGACCGCAGCTACTCCATACAGCACACCTTTTACGTTTAGATCGATCATCGTTTCCCATTCGTCTACATGAGCGTTATCCCACATGGAGAACAACATCATCCCTGCACTGTTAATTAACGTATCCACTCTTCCGAATTTATCTACTGTAAAGTCCACAAGAGATTGAACATCTTCTTTAACCGTAACATCTGTCACCTTATAGGAAGCCGTTCCCCCGTCTTTATTGATTCGATCTGCTAGACTTTTTAGTTTCTCTTCATTTCTAGCAGCTAGAACGACAGAGGCCCCATTCTTCGCAAGATGAAGCGCTGTTGCTTCCCCAATACCACTTGAAGATCCTGTAATGATGACTACTTTATCTTGAATATATGACATGTTTTATACTCCTCCTTTAGGTTTGTACCTTTTGTTACTTCAACTTATCTTCTAAAACCATCTGCGTACTGTGTAGGCACAATCGTCTCTTTTTTCAATGTAGCTGCAGCTTCTAATGCCCAATGAGGGTTACGTAGCATGCCTCGGCCAACAGCTACAAGGTCTGCTTCTTCATTTCCAATTACCGCGTTTGCTAATGCAGGGTCATCTAATCTTCCTACTGCAATGACAGGAACATCAAGAGCCTTCTTAATTTCTCTTGCTAGTGGCACTTGGTAAGCTGCATGGGTACCCGGTTTTCCCCAAGCAGCAATCTGACCTTCGCCACCTGAAGAGATGTCAAAGATATCTACTCCTGCTTTTTGATATTCTTTCGCAAATGCGATACTTCCGTTAATATCATATCCATCTTCTACATATTCTTTGGCAGAAATACGCATCACTAATGGCATGTTTTCTGGAATTTCAGCTTTCGCTGCTTCAATAATTTCTCGGCCGAACTTCGTGAGATCTTGGCCATACTCATCATCTCGTTTATTCGTTAACGGAGAGTGGAATTGATGAATTAAATAACCATGAGCGCCGTGAATTTCAATAGCATCAAACCCGGCTTTTACTGCACGCTGCACCGCCTTACGGAATTTTTCTACCATTTCTTTGACTTCAGCTGTTGAAAGAGCTCTTGGTGTTTTTGATTTTTCATCAAATGGAATCGCTGAAGGCGCAACCGGTACTTCTGCGTCTTCTGCTTTGCGACCGGCGTGAGCAATCTGGATACCCACTTTGGCTCCGTAACGGTGACAAGCTTCTACAATTCGTGCTAAAGCAGGAATTTGTTCATCTGACCATAACCCTAAATCATAGTCTGAAATACGACCATCGGGTTCAACGTCTGTCATTTCAACCATAATAAAACCAGCTCCACCGATTGCTCGATTTACATAGTGTAGGTAATGCCAGTCTGTCGCAATGCCGTCTTTCTTTTCAACTGAATATTGACACATCGGTGACATGACAACACGGTTTTTTAATTCCAATCCTTTTAGCTTATAAGTACTAAATAAATGTTCCATGCTAAAAACTCCTTTTTAGTTAAATAAATAATTGAATAAATGTTAACCACAACATATAGTTCCTCATGCATGTTAAATTATACGATTTAGTATACTTAAAACATATAAATTCAACACTTTTAAATGCATGCGCGTGCATCTAACTTACAATAGCTATTTCTCTTTGTCAACCTATACATTTTCATATAAATTAAAAGGAGATAAAACTAAATGCATGAGCATGCATTTAATTTAACATTAATCATTTATCTTTGTCAACCTTTCACAATCTAAAGGAGAAATATATACACACAGCAATAATATTTAAATAAAAGATAGCTCCTGTGAACCACACTAGGCTAAAGTAACAACTGATTCATATCTAAATAAATAGAAGTAACTGCCTTGTTTAAAATAAACTTAGAAGGTTACATTATAATTTCTGCATTAAAGATTGTAACTCACGTTGAAGATTACCTTTTGAAAAAGCAATGTGAAGAATATTTTGAAAAGTATTCAAGGCTCTCTCTAGTTTTTCTTCACCTAATGTAGTTAAACGTGTGTAGATACCTCTACGATCATCTTTACATATATGTCTTTGTAATGCCCCACAACTTTTTGCTTCGAGCCTACCTACCAGCCTTGATATAGCACTTTGGCTTAATCCTACCACCTCTTGTAATTGCTGTAACCTCAATTGTTTATCGCTTGTTTGAGATAAAAAGTAAAGAACGTAAAACTCTTTTAACGACAGGTTATGATTTTTTTGCAAAGTACTTTCTAGCTCATTAGTAATGCTCATTTGAATATTAGTAATAGATAGCCAATTATCTAAATACTCATTTTCTGGGTTGTTTTTCATGCACATTCCACCTGTTCTATCCTATATTATTATAATATAGCACTTTAAATGATTATCGTTATCTTTTAAATATAGTGCTCAAGACTAAGTTCTAAAATACTTCATTAAGAATTAATTTTAATCAGGTTTTAATGGTCAAGCTTTTTGAATAAAGTACGTGACATATTTATTTCAACTTAAATGGAGGAGTTTTCCCCACTTCTTTTCTATATATCCTTATCCCCCTTATACTTTAATTGTTTTTCCTTATTTTAGAGGAGTTTCTTCTTTTTGTCTAAGATTGAGAAATCTCCACGAAAAAAAACAGTCAAAAATGACTGCTCTTTTTCATGGATGTAGTATGACTGAACAGTATCCCACTTCATTTCCACCCCAGTTTAGTGAAAGCTTGTCTTGATCTGAAAGAGGACCGACACCACTTGGAGTACCGGTAAAAATAATATCTCCTTTCCCTAGCCCAAAATGCTCTGCTGTAAATTCTATAATCGTTTGCAAATCAAAAAGTAAGTCTATAATATTTCCGACTTGTACACGCTCTCCATTTTTAAAAAGAGAAAAATCTAATTGTTTACATGCTTCAACACCTATAAACGGAATAAATTCACTAACAACAGCTGAATTTTTAAATCCTTTAGCCAAAAGCCAAGGATGCTGTTTTTGTTTTAACTCTGATTGAACATCTCTAAGTGTTAAATCCAACCCAATGGCCATGGCATCTACTATTTCATCTACTTTCATTCCTGGTTCGTACTGCTTTGAGATATGTATGACAAGTTCAGTTTCAAAGTGAATGGAACCCTGATTACTGGGCAATGTAATTGACTGACCATTTGCTTCCACAAGCGAATGAGTTGGTTTTGAAAATAAAATAGGAGAAGTTGGTACTTCATTATTTAACTCTTTTGCATGTAAGGCATAGTTTCGACCTACACAATAGATATTTTTAATGTCTTTCATAATTAAGCTCACTCTTTTCTTTTAAAGAAATATAATTTCATGCTAAAAAATTCACTAGATTTTATTAAGGCGGTCCAAATTGGGGCCGCCTATTACATTATCTTATTTTTAGAGGATACCTTGAATCAGCATAGCGTCTGCTACTTTAAGGAAGCCAGCAATGTTTGCTCCGACAACTAAATTGCCGTGCTCACCGTATGTTTCTGATGCTTCTACACTTTTTTTATAAATGTTTTTCATGATACCGTGAAGTTTGGCATCGACATCCTCAAATGTCCAAGGCAATCTAGCACTGTTTTGAGCCATTTCAAGTGCAGAAACGGCAACGCCACCCGCATTGGCAGCTTTAGCTGGTCCGAATAAGATGCCATTATTAAGGAATATGTCAATAGCCTCAAGGGTAGAAGGCATGTTGGCACCTTCACCTACTGCCTTCACGTTGTTTTGAACCAACAATTTTGCTGCTTCTTCATCAATCTCATTTTGTGTTGCACACGGAAGGGCGATGTCGCAAGAAACAGACCAGATACCGTAACTTCCTTCATTGTATTCGGCTTCTGGATGAGCAATGACATACTCAGACAGACGTTTTCTTTCTACTTCTTTTAAGCGTTTAACTGTATCTAGGTTTAGTCCATTTTTATCGTAAATGTAACCATCGGAGTCACTGCAAGCAACTACTATAGCACCCAGCTGTGTAGCTTTTTCGATTGCATAAATAGATACATTACCAGATCCTGAAACAACGACAGTGCTTCCGTGGAACTGTAAACCTTTATCTTTTAGCATTTCTTCGACGAAGTAAACCGTTCCGTATCCAGTTGCTTCCGTACGCGCAAAACTTCCGCCATAACTTATCCCTTTACCAGTTAAAACACCTGCGTAATAGCTTCCTTGCATCTTTTTATACTGACCGAATAGATATCCTATTTCTCTTGCTCCAACTCCGATATCTCCAGCCGGTATGTCCGTGTCCGGTCCGATATACCGACCTAGTTCTGACATAAAGCTTTGGCAAAAACGCATGATTTCAGCGTCTGATTTTCCTTTTGGATCGAAGTCAGACCCGCCTTTTCCGCCGCCGATAGGTTGTCCTGTAAGAGAGTTTTTAAAGATTTGCTCGAAACCAAGGAACTTGATGATGCTAGCATTTACTGTCGGATGGAAACGTAGACCGCCTTTGTATGGTCCAATCGCGCTGTTGAATTGCACGCGGAAACCTCGGTTCACTTGTACATTCCCAAGGTCATCAACCCAAGGGACACGGAAGGTAATCATTCTTTCCGGTTCTACGAGTCTTTCTAATATCCCATTTTTCATATATGCTGGATGTTTTGCGAATACTGGAACTAATGAAAGGAATATTTCCTTCACTGCTTGATGGAATTCTCTTTCATGAGGATTACGCTCTTTTACTTGTGCGTATACTTTGCTTACAAATTCATTAGCCACTTGTAGATCATCTTTTCGGACTTCTTGTGAAGTTATCATTTCTTTTTTACTCCTCTTTTTTGTTATATAGTCTTGAAAATTCACTTGTTTGTATAAATAGGCTTGTAAGTAATAGTTTCATGATATAAATAAAAGTTTAAAGAGTAATCTGAATATTAGATAAAGGAGCTTACATTGGAATTAAGACAAAGCGAATATTTCATTTAAGTGGCAAAGCATAAACATATGACGGAAGCAGCAGTGGCTTTGCAATTTGCCCGTCTGCGGTCAGCCGCAGTAAACGCCAGGATTTCTAGAATAGAAGCGATGCATATATTTAAAATGAAGCAGACTCACCAAAGGGGTAAGCCTGCTCAAAGTCTTAAGAGCTTTTTATTTTCTCTTGTTCAGCAACTACGAATTCTTTTTTGTGAAACATTCCCTCCGATTTGGCTATTACTACTGTAGCCAATGCATTCCCTACTACATTAGTTGCAGTTCGAGCCATATCCATTATGAAATCAACTGCCATAAGTAATGCAATACCCTCCATTGGCAGCCCTATCACAACAGAAACACTAGTCAACACAACAATTACTCCTGAAGGAACGGAAGCAACACCCTTAGTAAGTAGCATAAGTAAAAGAATTATGTGTACCTGCTCTAATAGCGAGAGTTGAATATCGTAGGCATTAGCTAAAAACAAAATAGCCGGAGCCATGTAGACCATTCCACCATCGAGATTAAATGAATAGCCAAGAGGCAATACAAAAGATACTACTGAATTTTTGACACCGTATCCTTCTAAACGTGCTGTAAGAGGGGCAAATACAGACTCGGAGCTCCGTGTTGTAAAAGCAATTAATAATAAATCTTTTATTTCATTAATTAACTCCCAATACCGAATATTATAGATGCGAGCAATTATGGGAAAAATGATTAATAAAACTATAGCTAACCCAGCATAGGTTACTAAAATTAAATCAAGCAAGGTACTTAACTTTTCGAAACCGTAAGTAGCCATACTATAAGCAATAGATCCAAAAACACCAATTGGAGAAAATTTAATGACATAATCTAAAACTTTAAACATTACTTTAGAAAGGGCCTCAAGAACATCCTCTATAGGTTTGGCTTTTCCCTTTAGGGAACGTAAAGCCAAGCCAAAGAAAACACCAAAGTAGACAATGGCTAATATATTCCCTTCTGAAAAGGCTACAAATATATTAGAAGGTATTATATGAAGAATAAACTCTCTAAAGTCAATTTTATTGGCCTCAAGTCCCTCTAGAGCTTTCATATTTCCTCCTGATAAATCAGCTCCAACTCCAAGGTCCACCATATTAGCAAGCAGTAAGGACATAACGATGATTAAAGTTGTAACAATTTCAAAATAGATAATGGCTTTTAGAGAAAGCCTACCTAGTGATCCGGTTGATTTTATTTGAGAAATCCCTAATATAATTAGGGGGAAAATCAATGGTACAATTGTCATCTTAATCATATGAATAAAAGCATCACCTAAAATTTTTGCTTCTATCCCTATGGTTTTACTTATCGATCCTAAACATAAACCTAATACAAGAGCAATGGAAATCTGGAGCCATAAAGGAATTCTTCTAAGAGCTTGCATTACCTATCCCCTTTCAATAGTAAGGTGTGGTTTTGCTTAGCTTACTCTATCTTAGTAAGTGCTTTTTCTATGCGTCTTAATGCTTCCTCAAGTTCCCCTTCGGACATAGCACATGAAATTCGAATGTTATGCATATAGCTAGAGCCAAATGCTATTCCTGGAGTAACTGCTACCTTAGCTTCATCTAGAAGATAATTGGCAAGTTCAATTGAATCGAAGTTGCGAAATTTGATTTCTGGAAAAACATAAAAAGCGCCTTCAGGATGGGGACATATAACACCCGGAATTTGATTTAGATAAGTCACTACTTGATTAATACGTTTATCATATATGCTACGCATGTGTTCTACTTCTTCTTTCGCTTCCTTAAGAGCTACGACTCCTGCTTTTTGGATAAATGCTGGAGTGCATGTTGCGAGATGCCCTTGTATATTAGAAGCAGCAGGTACAAGTTCATTTGGCAATGCTAAATAACCTAATCTCCATCCAGTCATGGCATGCCCCTTGGAGAAGCTTTGTACTGTAATAGTAAGATTTTCAAGTCCAGGTATACTCGCAAGCGAAGTAAATTGATGTGTTCCATAAACCAACTTTTCATAAACTTCATCAGCAATAATAATTAGGTCTTTCTCTATCACAACATCCCTAAGATTATGAAATTCCTCATTAGTTAATACTCTACCAGTTGGGTTATTTGGGTTATTTACAATAATAGCTTTTGTCCGCTCAGTACAAGCAGCATCCAGTAAATCTTTTGTAAGTTTAAAATGATCATTAGGATTTAAATCTACTGAAACTGCATGTCCACCAACCATAGTTATTAACGGTTCAAAGCTTACCCATGCTGGATTGATAACTAATACTTCGTCACCAGGATTTATTATGCTTTTTAACGCAACATATAACGCTGGTTTCCCCCCTGCCGTTACAATAATTTGGGAAGGGTCATAATTGACTCCATTTTCAGTCTTTAACTTATGAGCGATCTCATTACGTAACTCTGGAATTCCATTACTACTTACATAGTGTGTCATCCCTAATTTCATGGCCTTTTCTGCTTCTTCAATAATCATATTTGGCGTATTAAAGTCTGGATCTCCTCCAGCCAAATTAATAATATCGTGACCTTCTTGTTTAAGAAGCGTAACTTTATTTAAAATTGAAAGAGTTTTTGACTCAGGCAATGCTTGTATCATAGTAGCACTTTGCAAATTCATACATCTCCTCATATTTATCAGGATAAATTTTTATGTGGTATTTTCGGTATTGACCTTAATATCACTGCTTTTTAATCTAACTTCTGGCTGACATTCTGTTTCAACCTAAGTATGGTTTCGTTTATAAGCATTGCATCCTAATGATCTACTATGAAAATGAAAAATCCTTTGTTATTCTTAGATGGACTTTAACATACCTCCATCAACTAAAAAGGAACTTCCTGTCATATATGTGCTTGCATCTGATACCAAGAATGTCACCACATTGGCAAACTCTTCTGGAGTTCCATAACGCTTCAGCAGGATCGTTTCTTGTGATGCTTTTGCCACTTCTTCACGTGTAGTCCCAAGCTTATCTGCTTTGATTTGATCCAGGAATGCTACTCTGTCTGTTGCAATTCTACCCGGTGCAACCGTGTTAATCAGTATATTAAATGGAGCTAATTCCTCAGCTAGAGTTTTAGTTAATCCTACAATTCCTAACCGAAAGGTATTAGATAGTATAAGTCCCGGTATAGGTTGCCTAATTGATGAAGAAGCTAGGTTGATAATGCGTCCTCCTTGTTTCTTGAGATGAGGTAAAGCTTCACGAATTAAACGGATATAGCTTAACAAATTTAGTTCAAATGCCTTTTCCCAATCTTCATCGGAGAATTGTTCAAACTTACCACTAGGAGGTCCTCCTGCGTTATTAATTAAAATATCGATTCCATCAAATGTCTCAGTCGTTTTCCTAACTAACATACGGATATCATCTACATTTGTAATATCAGCCTGACAATATTCAACCCTTCCTTTACCCAAAGAGTGAAGTTCACGCTGTAATTCTTTCAATTTTACGCTGTCCCTGCTTGTTAGCATGACATTTACGCCTTCCTTGACTAGTTGTGTTGCAATAGCCTTTCCGAGTCCTTGGCTTGATGCAACAACAAGGGCAACTTTATTTGTAAGATTCAATTCCATGCGTAGTTACCTCCCCTTTAAGTTTTAAATCTTTTACATGATTAACCAGTTTTTCAAACCCATCAATATGGCATTCTACGATGTCCCCATCACGTATTACGACAGCTCCTGGAGTACCAGTAGAGATGATATCACCAGGTAATAATTTCATAACCTTAGAGTGGAAAGATATTAAATGCCAAGGAAGAAAAGACATGTTAGAAACAATGTTTTTCCGGTGAACCTCTCCGTTAATAACGGTAGAAACATTTAAATTTACTACTTCTTCAACTTCTTCAGGTGTAACCAGGTGAGGACCAAAACTAAAAAATGTATCGAAACTTTTCGATCGAGTCAAATATCTAGGATTTCTCTGTAAAATATCTTCTGCTGTCATATCAATTATGGTAGTAAAACCAGCAATTACATTAGGGGCATCTTCTTCAGACACATCCTTACATTCCTTTCCAATAACAATTCCAAGCTCTGCTTCTGCTGTTGTTCTCTCAGATTGCAAAGGAATTTTGATCGTATCATTGGGACCAATAATGGTAGTATCCGGTTTTAGAAAGCTTGCAGGTTCTGTATTCGGTGCATTTTCGTTTAAATCAGCTGCATGCTCTACATAATTCAAACCAATTCCCCAAATTTTTCTTGGATGACGATATAGAGGTGCATACTCTACTTCTTGAAAAGGAATTAGAATGTCTCCTAGTTCTGCAACTTTTTCTTTACCTTCTGAGTAATACCATTGTTTCATCCCATCTAATTGGTTAGAAGTAATCATTTCAAATAAGTCTGTTGACCATTCCTGATTAAATTTAGTATTTAAATCTTCTATCAACAAAATTCCATCATGAACTACAAGCCCCGCCATTTCTTCTCCGTTACGCTGAATTGTTGCTAATTTCATAGAATATTCCTCCTATTTATTTTTGACTAAGTCACTATAAATTAATATGGTCTGACCATATTAATTTATCTATTTTCATAATATAAAGACAATTTGAATTTGTAAAGTATTTTATTTTTATAAATTTCGTGAATCAACGATTATTATTGATAAATTTTAGAGATTAATTATATATAGCAAGGGCTATTCTTTCTAAAATCCAGAAGAAAATATTACTTTAAGTAATTTAAAAAACATAAAAAGCAGCCAAGCAGTTTTCTTTGCCTTGGCTGATTTTAAAAATAATTTCAATTATGGTGACATACTTAAAAACGTTATAGAACTTCTTGTAAAACAGAGCAAGTCAAATGCTTGTTTCTATACGAAATGAAAAACCAAATAATATTTTGTGAAAAAAAGAAAATATAGTGGTCTTACCTTTTTTAAGTAAAACCCTCGCAAATAATGTAATACCTTATAGTATCAATTCAAAACCTTAAAGCTCATTGTTCCAAATTTTAATTTCGTTTTTTTCGAGATGATCAAGCATAGCTAATCGAACTTCTACTGCATCCCTTTTCTTCAAGGCTTTAAGAATCCGTTCATGTTCTTGGTGAGCCTCTTCTAAATATGATTTTGATAATCGCTTGGATTGATTCTTACTGACTTTTAATGCTTCTAAAAATGTTGGAGAAATCATATCAAATATGGTTTCATAGATAGAGTTTCCAGAGGAAATAATAATCAAAGAATGAAAGCGATAATCTTCTTCTATCCCAATTCCCCCATTACGATTCACTTCAATCAATTCTAAGTGGGCATTTTCAATTGCTTCTAGTTGCTCGCTAGTAGCTCTTTGGGCTGCTAGGGCAGCAGACTCTACTTCAACTCCCCTACGGAACTCAAGAATTTCTTTTAGCGTTTGTTCTTCCATCATAAGCTTCTGGGTGATGGGTTCAACAAAGGTACTACCATTTATCCCTTTCAATATACTGCCAACACCTGAACGCTTTTCTATAATCCCTTTAGCTACAAGAACACTAAGCGCCTCTCTAATAGCTGTTTTACTTACCTGAAATATTTCTACAAATTCATTTTCAGTAGGGAGCTTATCACCCGGTTTCAAATTTTCTTCCTGAATATATTGAATAATTTCAGAGATAATCTCTTCATATAAATTTTTTTTCTTAATATTTTTAAGTACCAACCTTGTCACCTCTTTATACCTTCTAAAGTTAATATGCTTACATTTTAAAGTATCATTTATAACTAATAATTATTATACTATATAATCATATATAATTTAATAACAGTCAAAGAGGAATTGTTATATGTTGGGATTTATAATCAAATTAGGTTTTTATAGAACCTACGTAAAAATACTCTGTATTTCACCCTATTTAATTGATTAAATCTACAAAAATGAATCGTAACTTGTTTAGTCAGCGATTAATTATTAATATTCATTCAGATGATAATTATCTAATATCCAGGAGGTTTAATAAGTGAAAAGAGATAGAAATTATAAAGTTCAACAGCCCCCCAAAATGTATCAACAGGTTATAAATCAGCTTGTTGAATATATTGAATCCGAGCAACTATCTGGAGGGGCCAAAATTCCTACCGAAAGAAATTTAAGTGAATTATTAGGGGTCAGTCGTTCATCAATCAGAGAAGGTATTCGAAGTCTTGAACTTTTAGGATACCTCGATTCAAGACAGGGAGAAGGAACATTTGTAGCTAATCCACCTCCATTTTTGATTCCATCTCAATTAATAAAACAACAGCTGAACCACACAAATCTACAAAATTACTATGAGGTATTTATTATGTGTTCCAAGCAGATTGTCTCACTATCCCTCTCTCTTGGTTTATCAAATAAGGAACTAATTGAGAACACATCGATCCTTAAATTTACAGGTGATTTCTGGTCTGATTTTCCAAAATGGATAGAATACATTGCTACCGGTTTGCAAAATCCATTTTTCTTTTCCTTATGGTTAAATAATTATAACGTATTAGAAGAAAATGATTATTTTTGCACCCTTAATTTGAACATACAATTTAATGTCTTTTTTGACTGTTATATAGAAAGAAATGAGACAAGATTAAAGGAATTATTTCATGAATTATCCAAGTTGGATAAAACGAACCCTCAAATCTAATATCAAGGTAATAAGAATAACCTTTATTTAAGCAAAACAAGAGATTATAAGGCTATAATGCACTTTTTCATAAAGAGAAGTACCCCCTCTTCTCATTATGAAGAGGGAGTATTGCGTCCCTTTAGTTGCATAAAAAAAGGAGCTGATGATCAGCTCGTGGTAATGAAGTTAAGCACCTGTTAGTTCAAGTACAATCCTTCACAATTTGAATTTATTGTATAGAAAGAGAAATATTCCTGGTTAAAGCATCTTCCCAGGTATTATTCCCCTTTCTTTTTCACTAAATTGAGGTAATATAATATTCCTATTTGTTCCTCCATGACATGAGGGTGGATAAGGCATTCCTGAATCGTCTACACTTATCAAGTTTAAAGAGCAGATACCCTTATCTCTCTATAGATAAGGGAACACTCAAAATGACCAAGCGAGAACGCCATACGTTTACTTCCGAATTTAAACAACAAATCATTCAACTCTACCAAATGGGGAAATCCGAAAAGCTCTTAAAGCAGATGTCTCAGCTCCAAATATTAAATTAACCTACTGTTATAAATAAACATGTTTAATATTTAAATGTGCTAAATCCTGTATTACTTTGCTCGTAATTTCCGGTACATTAATATATAATTTCTTCTTCGCCCTACTTAACGCCACATAGTATACGCGATGATCTTCTTTACTCATATCAGGTGCAAGTAAAAATTCCAAACTCTTATCATCATTAATTGTTGGGATCACAACAAGAACATTATCAAATTCGTCGCCTTTTGATTTATGAATGGTCTTAAAGAAACTTGTATCATCAGCAATTCTAACCTCTGTTGCTGCTCTTTTATAAAGTAGCTGCTCGTAAGAGTTTTTCACCTTTCCACTTGAAATCTTGCCTTTAATACCATAATGTCCAAAAATATAATTATTATAAAATTCTTTGATATTTCCTTCATAATAACCGTTATATGCTCCTAATAGTCTTTTCAGATTGCTGAAAGCATCTTTATCTGAAAAATCATTTTTATACGCTTTCCTCATAAATTTGATTGCTTCCTGTAACTTTAATTGCCTTCCATATTCTATCGCATGGATGATAAAATGAATCATCCATCCTCTTGAACCATCTCCAAAAATAAGATTAACTTCCTCTTTGTAATCACCCTTGAAGTCATACTTAATAGCATTTGTTTCAGTGTTTCGGTAAGCCAATGTATAGAACGTGTTAACTCCAAGATCTTGGGAAACATACTTGTGAGCATCTAATGAACTGCCTACTAGTAAAACAGGTGACTCACCAGACTTGTTGTCTGGACTAGCTTGAATAAAATCTCCCTTGGTTCTTATATGATTCAGTATAGTGATAATCTGTTCAGTACATCGATGATTGTCTTCTAAATAATAAAGAGACATACCATCCAAACTAAATTGATCGAATAAATTTTCATCAGTCCCCTGAAAAGAGAATATAGCCTGACAAGGATCTCCAATCACACCAATCACGGTTTCTTTTTCGGCAATTAGCTTAATAATTTCTGCTTGTAGAGGACTTGTATCTTGAAATTCATCTAGCAAAATATAAGGAAATTTTGCTCTTAAGATTTCTCTTATTCCATTTTTTTGCTGTAGAAGTAAGTATGAAAAATACAAAACATCATCATGGCTTAATAGTCCTTTTTCCCAACATATTTCTTTATAAATAGCATATGAATTTTTCTTGATCCTATAGGTACCAACCTTTGCTTGGAATGGATTGAGAAATTTCAATTCTACTAAAGATCCATTTAAATTTAACATCCACATAAGCTTTCCTAGGGCATTAGCAAGGTCTTTATTCTGTGACTCGTCGAAATATTGCTTACTTCTTGTTTTGAATTCTTGTAGCAAGCTTCTTCCTAATTTAACTTCATCGTGTCCATCTAATAGTTCAACCGGAAAAGGACAATCATTCAACGTCCACAAATATGGCTTAACTACATGTTTATAAAGAAAGCTATGTATAGTACTTACTTCAACATCATCACCTGTATCTTTCAAACGCCTTTTCAGCGTATCAACACCCACATTTGTGTAAGTAATACAGGCAATTTTTTTAGCTTTAATTAGCTTTTCTGATTGGTTCAAAATTTGATGAATATGGTGAGTTAGAAACCTTGTTTTCCCCGCACCCGGACCGGCATAAAGCTTAAAATGATTGTCAATTGGCAGATTGTCCCTACTATCTTTTAATTTTATTGCGTTTGACAAATCCATGTTATCGCCTCTTTAATGTAATCTGGTGGAATGATACAGTCTTCTTTTGACTTTGTAGTAGAAACTACATAGGCTAACTCCTGTGCAACTTCACCCTTTTTTATGGAAGTTAAGTATCGACCTGCAATTATTTTAGCTTTTAACTTTTCAGTTACTTCAGCATCATCAATTACTGCAACATCTATAAAACTTCTAACCTCTTTTCCATATTCATTATTCCCTAATATCTTTGCAATTTCTTGCACTGATTTACCTTCATCAAAAGCTCTCATTAATTTTTTGATTTCTTCTTTATTAGAAACAGAATCTGTTAGAAGTCTTTCGGAAGTGATGTTTTTTAACAGAAGGTCATATTCAAAAGTAGAGCTTTCATTTTCTTTTTGACTATAAATTTTAATGAAATTATGTTTATTATTTCCTCTTTTATCAATCAGGGTATTCGAAAAGGCTTTATATTCATATTTGTTAGAATCAGTGTAAAGAAATATCGGCGAACATGATTTCCAAGAAGCTTTCTCCTTTTTTTCTTTTCTTACAGGATCTAGATCCGTAATACAAACTACTTTTTTCTTAATTGCATATTTGCATTTTTCTTCATCAAACAACTTTAAAAAATGGTCAAAATATCTACCGCCAATATTAATAATCGAGGTATGAGTATCAGCTAAATCAAAATTCAGCTTCTTTGCAAACTCAGGTAACAATAATTGTTCTGCTAAACCTTCAACTAGCATTAAATTCTTCGCAAAAAACATATCTGCTTTTGTCACATCGATAAATCGTTTTACGTAATTTTTTGACTTCTGATCTTCTGGACTTTCGTCAAATACTTTCCCTGGATAAGCGACACGAATATCTTCCTTATCTTTTTGCAGTACAATTATATCTTCCAGCTCAACAGCTGCCGTAATATTTGGTGAGTGAGAAGTAATAAAAATTTGATTTACTTCTGTATCTTGATTTTCTTTTAAGAACTTTAAAAACTTATACTGCATATTGGGATGCAAATGTGCTTCAGGCTCTTCAATCGCTAAAATGGAATAAACTTTAGCATTTGATCCTAAATAATCACCTGAAGCATCTTTCTGCATTTTTGCCAGTAGAAGTGAAATGTATATTAAGTTATTATAGCCAAGTCCATTATTTATAGCAGGAAGCTTGATGCCTGTTTCACTTTCTACGATAAGCTTAAGAGCAGAGTATAATTCTGTATCTAATATCGCCCCATCAAAAGATGGCGTCATACCTCCAAATCCAGCTCCTGTATCTTCAACATACTTAAGCATATGTTTTTTCCCTGCACTCATCCGAACTTGCAATGAATTAATCAACAACTGTGCATCAGTTGAAAAAGCTTGCTTCTTTACTTTTATCTGCTCGATTTGCTCCTCTTTTTCAAGTTTGTCATCCATCTTAATCTCGTAATCCATGAAAAAGTCAATTACTTCTTTTAACAAAGTATTTCGTCCGGTAAACAAGTCACGTTCAACATCCCTAATTGCTGTTAAGAATTGAAAGGCAAATTTATTAATAGTTTCTAAATCTATTGAATTTTTATGCTCTGGATTTCCCACATAAATTTTTTGAGTATATTTCCTCAAAAAATTGTGCCGAATTACATCCCAACAATCTTCTGTTCGTTCTTCTCCTATGCTACTCATACTCTTTATATAAGAATCCACTTCTTTATCTGGAAGGAAGAATTCATATGTAATATGGGCTTCATATGGACTTTCGATTTTCGTTAGCCAGGTAGATACCGTAACTAGGTCATCAGAATATTCCTTTTCACCTGTAGACTCCACTATTTTTGCTGATATGGTTATTTTCGGAGGTGCCACTTTTAATTCTGCAGTAGTTGTATTCCTATTAAAGTCATCAATAGATAGTCGTTTATTTTTTTGAGTATCAAATAAAAGCTGCAACGCTTTAATTACAGTTGTTTTTCCTGCATTATTTTGCCCGATTATCACATTTGTGCCCTCATGAAACTCAATTATTGTCTCATTATTAAAATTACGAAAATTCTTTATTTTCAATTCAGCAATGTACATATTTATCACCTTAATAATTATGACTTTTATAACAAGATTTTTTTGCATTTTTCTATTTGTTATATCTCATAGAATCAGCGTTAAGGCACATAAAAAGAAGCCCCATTTAGCTTCTTCTTAATCAAGACTAAACCATTAGGCTAATAAAAATATATTTATAAACTTTTAGCACATATTATAATGATGGAGAATTTATTGCGTACATCCTTTGGGGAAGCTCACCCCAAAAATTAATAAGAGCATCAGCATACTTATCAAAGGATATTTCCTCTAAATTTAGAACACGTTCATTTAGTGTTGTACCATATAACGCTAATAGATTAATATTAGAATATTTAGATTCAAAGAATTTTGAGTTTTTTTTAGCCAATGCTACTGCAGAGTTACCGTCCCCATGTTTAATTACATTCGATAATATTCTTAATTCATCTATTGTCTCCCATGAGCTTAACTGTTCGAGATCTTGACCAAAAAGTATGAAAAATTCTTTAATAGGTATTATACTTGTACCAAAATTTTGATATGGTATTTCCTTTCCTTTGTTTACAGGAATATGTTGACTCTTCTTTATTTCATCATAAAGAAAGTATCTCACCTGTTGCTCCCAAAACTGGTATAAAGTCGATATCATCATTAACTTTGTGGTATATTCCATTAAAGCCATGTCTTCATAATATTCAAGTCCTTTTTCCTGTGCTGCATCTGCGTAATCTCCTGGATCACTGTCCTCATGATAGAAGTTTTTACCTAACTCATTAAAATAATTTTCAGTAACAGAATTAGCTTCTTCTTCAATATTAGCGAATATATTTAAGATTTTATCATTGTATGTTTTCTTGTAAAGATAATAGGGCTTAATCAATTTATCTCTAAGGGATTTATGTAGGTATAGTTGAGCATTCATATTTTTCTCTCCTTCGCTTTTCTATTATTCAGATAATTATAATAACTTCCCCGTAAGATTTTATAGCCCTAGTTATATAACCAAAAAAACCTAATTTATTGATTGACTTTATATAATTAAAAGACAATCATCAATATCGTAATAATTTCCTTATTAATCAAGGTTTAAGTAGGTTACCTACATGTTTTTTCTTTTCTTGACCCTAATTATCCACATAA
>NZ_JBYCZT010000032.1:0-18163 GCF_057586375.1 Peribacillus sp. SRI_006
AGGGTGCGTTAGCGCCATAAGAAGGTTGCCAAATGGTGGCCTTAGGATGAGAAAAGTGACAATAGCTGATTAAATCGGTCTTATAATAGGTGAATAAAGAATATAATTAGACTTCAGATAGGGGGAAAATAAAAATGAAACCAGATGAAACAGAAGAGTTTATTTTACTAAATCAGATTGTTGTAACGGAAGAGTTTTTAAATTCCAATCCGAGTGTTGAAAAAACACTACAAGTTTTAAATCATGCTAAACGGACAGGCTGCTTAGATGAACCCATTATGATAAATAGGGATACAAAGATCCTTAGGGACGGTTACAGACGCTATATTGCAGCCCAAAAGGTGGGGATGGAATTAATCCCCGTTATTTATGAAAAATAAGCTTTTACATAATCAAAAATAGAAAAATGGAAGAAAATAGGGGTTCCTATAAGTACGTTTAGTTTAAACCAGAACCATCCAGCAATCACTGAACAGCTAAACGTAAACCTACCTGAAAGTAAAACATAGTTTTTAAAGTCAAAAACACTACTTTTTAAAATTTAATGCTGAGAAATGCTCTACAAATAAATTAACTAACTTTAGATTCATAATTACCTATTCGATTCAAATTAGAGAAATAAGATTATTTAAGGAAGTACTTATGTAATATATAATTAGTTTTGTTATTGAAAACATATAAAATAATTATCTGTCTAATAGATATATTATTGGAACTACTTAGAAAAATATTTGAATATTCTGAAAACTGGTGGTATAATAGAAAAAAGGTCAAGGAGTTGGTTTCCTATGGAAAAGAATTTGGCTAATACACCACCACAACCTGAAATAAACGTTAAGGATTCTGAATTTGCTGAAATGGTGTTAAACAAAGCCCTTCTTAATTTCCGAAAAGAGCAAATCCGAAAAGAGATTGACCAGTCATTACAGGATCAAAACAAAGAAGAATTCCTACGATTAACAGAGGAATTGAAAAACATTTCTTAATATGTTGTTTATAAAATGAACTAACCATATTTGTAACTTTAAGAAGTACGCCAAAACGCCAACCCATATCTATGGATTGGCGTTTATGATTTTTATCGATTAAGCACGATATTATAAATAAGTTATTATTTGTTCCAAAACTCGTCCTTTTTTGAACAGATCACTGTTCGATTTGAAAAGGACGTTTTTTATTGCCTTCTCCTTCAGCTTCCAATTCAATAGCAATATTATGAAGGTCCCTAACAGAACGGGCCAAGCGGTCAATTTTAGTAACACTAATTTATCACCTTTTCTTAATGCTTTTCTTGCATTGTCTAAATCCTGGCGATCTGTTTTCTTTCCACTTTCTTTTTCCATATATATTATTTCGCAACCATATTCTATTAATTGTTCAATTTGGCTTTCAAGCGACTGTCCAACTTTCGATACCCTTGCATATCCAACTTTCATTTGCTCATACCCTTTTTTTACCTAAAGTTATATATCTTCTATACTTTTAATTACAGACTATCTTTTAGACATAAACAAGAACAAAAAGAGGAATATGTAACTTTTGTGCGCGTGTTTTAAGTGATAATTTGCACATCCAACTTTTAACCCCAGCTACCTTCATATGAGAAGTTTAGCTGGGGTTCTTCATTAATTATGTCCAATCACTAAGCTATTTCGTGCAGTCTATACTACTTCGGTGGTAATGGATGTAAGGTGATTGATTTCGAGGATATGTTCAATTTGAGAAATAGACGGTAAAGTTATCGTTTATGACTTTCATGATGGTTGTGAGCGCCTCGTAATCGGAAAAGCCCTCTCGTTTAATGGAGATACCTAATTCACCCCATTTATATTCTAAAATATGGTGCATCTCGTCTTTAATGAGTTTCTGAAATTCAAAAGCAAAACCAATGCGGGAGTAATGCTGGGGATATTTTTTTCAATCCCTGGCATCCCGATGAATATCATAGCTAAGTCATGTTGATCATTGATGTCACGAAGTTGCTCTAAGTGTTGCAGTATCAGTCGATCGATTTCATCCACTATAATTAAGTGAATCCCTTCAAAAGCAAAATGACCTATCGAAGGCTTATTTGGCAGATCTTTCTTTAGTGGTATGAACGATTGTTTTGTAAAAATGGCTCTACTTTAAGTACTCATTGGTGTTAGCTTGATGGGTATGTGTCTGTACCCCTATAAGAGATACATCTTTTTTCGATGGATATTTGATTTATAGTTTGGATAAAAAGTGTTAACGCTTACATTTTTGCAAATTGAAGTTGCAATAAGATGTACTAAACTATTTGAATATTGCGAATTATAATGAAACTATGAAAGGAGTTACCATCATGAAAGAACGGACTCAACGAGTACTTACCAGGTTTTTGACAGTAAATACCTTTTTGACTTGTGAGGATTTAAGTAAAGAGTTCAATATTAGCGAGCGTACTTTTCGAAACGAATTGGTCCTGATTAATAAATATCTGGCAGAAAATAATTATTCATCAATTACGACGACAAGAGGAAAAGGGTTGAAGTTAGACCTAACTGATGTGGATCGCGAAAAGCTCCTGTCCAAAATTGGTGATGACAGAGAAACAGATTATTATCGGCCCAATGAACGTTTTCTTGCCTTACTTTTAGATATTGCCGATACCACAAGAACGACAATGCTCTTTAAAATGGAAGAAAAACTGCAGGTATCGAAAAGTACATTGGATGAGGATATGAGAAGACTTCGTCAGTTTTTAAAGGAATATGGGATTTCTGTAGTGAGTTTAACGAAGCAAGGTATTGTATTAAAAGGCGATGAACGCTCAATACGCACTATGTTATACGATGTGATTAACAGTATGACAGATATTGCTAAACTAATGGAGTACCGAGATATAGATACAGTAAATACTTTTACAGATCAATTTGTTCTTGATTATTTGGATACAAATGCATTAAGGGTCATTGGAGAACATTATGACGAAGTCTTTGAAAAGTCCAGAGTGGAGATTAATCATGTATACCGGAATCAAAGCATTCTTTTTTTAGGTATATGGGTAAGGCGGTTGCAAGAAGGAAATACCCTTAGGGAATTAGCCAAAGTTAGAGCCGAAATAAAAGAAGATCCTGTCAGAAATTTTGTCGATTCCATCTGTATGGAGTTTGGTTTATATCCATCATTAAATGAAATTAAATATACTACTTTTACAATCGAATCGTTTAATCCAAAAGATATGAATAATTCATTCGATTGGGTTACCGCACAATTATTAACTATTCAATTAATTGAGCATGTAGAAAAAGTAACCAGAATCCCCTTTTCTCAGAGAGAAGAAGATTTGTATGAAGGTTTGTATAGGCATATCACAGGGTTATTAAGCAGGGTGAAGAACGATTTACAGGTATTTAATCCGTTGAAAGACACTATTAAGGAGTCCTATGCCGAGATTTATCAGGCAGTCACTTGCTTTAGTAAGCAAATAGAGGACTACATCAAAAAAAAATTATCAGAAGATGAGATCGGGTTTTTGACCGTTTATTTTTCAACGTCTGCCAGCCAGATTAAGCAGAAAGAACAATATGTTTATCAGGCAGTTGTGCTTTGTAATCATGGGGTTTCAACTGGAAAGCTGTTGGCTGCGAATTTGAAAGAGCATTTTAATATCGAGATTGTTGCAATATTGAGTTCGTATGAATTAGCCTTTATTGACAAGCTGGATGTTGATTTAGTTTTTACGACCATTTCAATTGATTATCCAAGAAAACCTGTATTATTGCTTAATCCAATATTAAGAGAAAGTGACAAGAAGGAAATTAAAGTTTTTTTACTCAAAAATAAGAATAAGAGAAGGATCGTTTCCAATAAGTTAGATGCTACACAGCTAATGCAGGATATTTTGATGTTAATTGTAGAAAGTGGCGGTAAGGTAACAAAGGAAAGCTATCACAAAGTAGAAGATACTTTTAAAGAACATCATTTAAAAATTAATACAAGGGAGATACAGCCGATGTTGCAGGATATTTTGAGGGATTCCAACATCCTACTAAAGCAAGAATGTAAAGATTGGAAAGAGGCAATTACGAAATCTGCCCAGGTATTGTTAACAGAAGAGGTCATTGAAGAACGATATATAAACGCCATGATTAAATCTGTTGAAGAGTATGGGCCTTATATAGTAGTAGGGAAGCATTTAGCGTTAGCACACGCAAGGCCGGAAGATGGAGTAAACAAATTAGGCATTAGTGTCATGACGTTAAAGGAACCAATTAATTTTGGAAATCCGGATAATGATCCGGTGAAAATTGTTTTTTGTCTAGCGGCAGTGGATTCTTATTCGCATCTGAATGTGATGAAAAATCTGATTGAGTTAATTAATGATGAAGAGAAATTAGACCTGTTAATTACAGCACAAGATGTAAACATGTTTAATCAAGTTTTATATGGTAGTGAAGTGAGGAAGTAACAGTTTTAAAAGCAATTGATAAGTATATAACCCCAAAATTGAAAAATGAGGAGAGGGCAAAATGAAAAAAGTAAATATCTTATTTGTATGTGGAGCAGGTTTAGGAAGCAGTTTTGCTTGTCAAATGTCGGCAGAGGATGTATTAAGCAAGTTAGGTGTCAACGCCAAGCTAGATCATAGTGATATCTCGTCTGCTGTTTCAGTAAAACCCGATATTATTATTACGGCACAGAATTTCAAATCCCAATTCGAGAAATTTTCAGTTGATCCTAAACAAACGACAATTGTTTATTTGAGAAATATTGTATCTAAGGCAGAGATTGAAGAAAAAATTACCCCGGTATTAAGGGAAAAAGGCGTTTTAGCTTAAAAATAAATAGAGATAGCTAGAGATGGGGTGGGAAAAAATGAGTGTAGTTAACTTTATTATCGAAAATATTTTGACACAGGCATCTGTCACAATCGCGTTGATTGCTATGTTGGGGTTAATTTTGCAAAAGAAATCAACAGGGCAAGTTATTTCTGGTTCTTTAAAGACGATGTTAGGGTTTATGGTATTGTCCGCAGGTTCTAGCATTATTGTTGGTAGTTTAGTCTATTTCGGTCATATTTTTACAGAAGGTTTCCATATGCAAGGGATTATTCCTTCGATTGAAGCTATTAATGGCCAAGCAATGAATGAGTTAGGATTGGGTCGTGATATCGCACTAACTTTCTTAGCTATCTTTGTTTTTAATATTATCATTGCACGGTTCACTAAATGGAAATACATCTTTTTAACTGGTCAGGCAATTCTTTGGATGGCTACTATGACAACAGTATTTGGTTACTTTGCAGGTTTACGTGGTGTTGCATTGATTTTAGTAGGCGGTTTCATTGGGGCCGTATTTGCGGTAGCTATGCCCGCGATTGCACAACCATTTGTTCGTAAGATTACTGGTATGGATGATATTGCTTTAGGACACTTTTGTACGGTTGGGTATGTGTTTGAAGCAGGTGTAGCGAAACTAGTTGGGGGAAAAGGCGAAAAGAAAAAATCTGTTGAAGATTTGAAATTACCAGCTCAATTTGAATTCTTACAAGATACCTATCTATCTTTGATGGTGGTAATGACTCCTCTTTATATTATTACAGCAGCGTTTGCAGGTGAAAAGTTCGCTTCTACATTATCAGGAGATACCAATTATTTAATGTTTGCGTTCTTACAATCTATCCAATTCGTAGTTGGAGTGTATGTATTATTAGCAGGAGTTCGCTTATTACTAGGTGAAATTGTTCCGGCATTTAGAGGGATTGCCATGCGGTTGGTCCCAAATGCAATTCCTGCATTAGATTGTCCAGTCCTATTTCCATTTAGCCCTAATGCAGTCATTGTAGGGTTTATCACAACTACTATAGGTTCGATTATTGCAATGTTTGTATTACCTGTCTTCGGGTTGGCGATGATCTTACCAGGTATGCTTACAGCTTTCTTCGCGGGGGGTACCGCCGGTATATTTGGTAACTTAACAGGTGGTATTCGTGGAGCAATTATTGGTGGTGTTGTACATGGTTTCTTCATTACATTATTACCAGCACTATTAGTAACAACATTCAATTCTATGGGGTTTGTCAATGCAACAGCAACAGATGTTGATACAGTAACAGCTGCTTTGCTATATGCATGGCTCATTGGTCCACTTTTAAAAGCTTTCTAGGATGTAGGTAGAGAAAAGGAGGCACAAGTAATGTTTGGATTTGGAAAGAAAAAACCTAAAGAACCGAAAAAAGAAACAACCGAAGAGGTATTGTTAACAGTTGAACGAAAAGAAGAGTTATTACGTACCATTTCCTTTAAAAAAGAAGAAGTAAATCAAGTAGCTGGAGAAAAACAAGCAAAAATTTATGAGGAGATTGGCTTAGCATTTAATGAACTTGGTGAAGAAGATCATGCTATTGATTCTTTAGAAAAAAGTATTCAGGCCAAAAAGTCATTAGGTAATGGTTACAAAACTTTATTAAAACTTTATAACAAGAAGCGTGCAGAAGCAGCAAAAGTGAATAATGAAGAATTATTACAGATATATCTAAAGAAAATGGATCAAATGATGCAAGTTTCTAAAGAGGTTACTCGTGGTGTTCGATAAGGAAGAAAATAAAAGATTAGTATAAAGGGAGAGTAATTGATCATGTATACAACATTAAAAGAAGTAACACGTAGGGCTGAAGAATTGAATTATACAGTTGGTTCATTTAATGCACATAATTTAGAGATGTTACCTGATATGATCCGTGCAGCAAAAGAGCAAGGAGCACCAATTATTATTCAAACAAGTATAGATACTGCGAAATACATTGGTCATGAAAATATTGTTGCTGTATGTAAAACGATGGCCACAAATGAAATGGTAGATGTGGTATTGCATTTAGACCATGCAAGGGATTTTGATGATATTAAAGAGGCAATCCATAAAGGATATACATCAGTGATGTTTGATGGTTCTCATTTACCATTCAAAGAGAACATTATGAAAACAAAAGCAGTAGTAGAATATGCACACAAATATGGTGTTTCAGTAGAGGGCGAACTAGGGACTATTGGCGGTACTGAAGAAGGGATTCATGTAGATGAGAATGATAAGGTTTATACTGACCCAAAAGATGCAGAAGAGTTTGTTAAAGCAACAGGGGTAGATGCTTTGGCCATTGCCATTGGTACTAATCATGGTCAATATAAATCTAAAACAGAAGTAAATCTACCACTATTAAAAGAAATCAACGCTGTAGTAGATGTACCTTTAGTTATTCATGGGGGTACAGGTGTTAATGAAATGGATGTACATGAATTAATTAATAACGGGATTCGTAAATTTAATGTAGGTACTGAGTTGTTAGTAACATGGACGAAAACAGCGAAAGAAACATTCGGAGAAACAAAAGTAACGAAATCATTACGACATAATATTATTCCATGTAATCAGGCAGTAAAAGAAATTGTCAAACATAAAATTGGAATCTTCATGAATAAAGAAGACCGAACCCTCCAAGTAAAATAATGACATAAAAAGTTCATTAGTCTTTTCATAAGGGTTGGAGAATATGTGGCTAATAAAGAGAGTACTAGGAATTCCTTGTACTCTTTCTTTATTCGTTAGATATGAGGTGGTAAGATGGATAAAGTCTTAATCTTATTAGCAGGTTTACCTGGAACAGGAAAAACCTACTTAAGTAATATCCTCAATAGTAAATTAGGGTCATTTTATAATCTTTCTCAGGATGACTTGAAAGAATATTATTGTGATATGTATGGTTATCGTAATCTAGAAGAAAAGCAGAAGATAGAAAAGATAGCATGGGCGAAGTACTTTGAAATAATGGAACAGCAAATGCAAGTAGGTAGCAATATTATGTCTGATTATCCTTTTAGTCAAAAACAAAAGCCTCATATTCAGCAATTAGTAGAAAGATATAGTTATGAGGTTGTTACTATTCGGTTAATTGCAGATTTAGATGTATTGTTTGAACGACAAAAAAAGCGAGATTTGGATCCGACAAGGCATTTGAGTCATATCGTAACTTCCTACAAAAAAGGGGATCAGTTAGCTGATAGAAGTATTGCAGATAACTTATTGAACTATGAGGAATTTATAAAAAGATGTACAACGAGAGGATATGACACGTTTGAATTAGGAACTTTATATGAAGTGGATGTATCAGATTTTACAAAAGTGAATTATTCTATGTTGTTGGAAGATATAAGACTGGGGTACATTAAAATGTACATTTCTGGAACTAGCAAAGAATTTTAAAATCCAAAACTTAGGGGCTTTTTAATCTCATTAATATTATTCATCTCTTTGAGCATATAACCCTTGGTGCAGAATTTAAGGGCTTGAAGGATACGATTTTACTGTAGAGAATGTCCTGACAAAGTATGAGAATTATCGAATTTCTTCACTTATAAAATAAAAGAGTTTTTTAAAGATGGAGGAATAAAAATGGTTGAAAAAATATATTCATAATTAGCGATTCTGGAATTCATGCAAGACCTGCGACCTTATTAGTTAATATGGTTAAGCCATTTTCTTAGATGTGATCCTTGAGTATAAAGGAAAACAGGTAGACTTAAAATCAATTTTGGGTGTAATCTCGCTAGGAATGGAGAAACTATTAAATAATTGTTCAAGGCGATGATGCAGAAGAAGCGCTGTCTAATATTGATGAAGTGATGAAAACAGAAGGCCTCAAATTCGATAATCTAATTCTCCCCTGAATGGAAAATGCGAATAATAGATTTAGCTAAATCAAAGGCATTCCTTAAATAAAAATATTTCTCTGGAGCAAATCGTAAATGGGTTTGCTCTTATTTAATTGAGCGATACAAAGTGGCACCCGGATACAAATTCTTATACGTATGATGCAGCGAATCAGCTTTCCTCTATTATCCGGACGACCATTACACATGATAAAAATGGGAATTTAACCAATGATGGAAAGCGGATATTAGTGTATGATGCGGAAGACCGGTTAGTAGAGGTCAAAGAAGGAACGACTACGGTTGCCAAATATCAGTATAATTCAGAAGGACTACGCATTAGCAAAACAACAGGATCTACAACTGTTAATTATACGTATGATGAGAATGCCAGTGTTGTACTCGAAACAGATCAAAGTGGAGCAGTTCTTGCATCATATGTTTACGACAACGGGAACCGTCCACTAACGATGACGAAGTCCGGAAAAACCTATACATTCCATGCAAATGCACATGGAGATATTACTTCAGTAACAGATGCTGCAGGAACAGTAGTGGCATGTTTTGAATACGATGCATGGGGCAACCAGCTAAAGGAATCCGGTAATTTTACCTCACAGGTACCATTCCGTTATGCAGGATATCGATATGATTCTGAAACGAAGCTTTATTATTTACAACAGCGTTATTATAATTCTGAAATTGGAAGGTTTTTAACATTGATCCCCAACTGGGAGAAAAGGAGAATCCAATTACTCAAAATAGTTATTCTTACGCAGATAATAATCCAGTTATGTTGGTTGATCCTGATGGGGAAAGGGCATATGGGATGACATTAGTTTTAACTGGAAATAAAAGACACATGTACGCCCATAAAAAAGGAATGAAAGCATTAAAAAAATCATATACGAGTGATGGTTATAGTGGGTTTGTTGAAAGAGCTTCTGGTGGCGCATATGAGGCGACTAACGCTTACAGGAAGAATAAAAAGTCTGTAAAGAAAGCCAGAGGTAGGGTATTGAAGAAGAGTAAGCCAAGTAGATTAGCTTTCAAAGTAGCAAGAAGAGGAATCCTAGGACCTGCCGCCTGGGGTGGCGATATTTATTTATGGTCGTGCTTACTATAAAGGAGCTAAAAGTTATAAAAAAAGAAAGCGATAAGGTGGTTTAATTGTCTAATATGCTAGCAAAACTTTGTCTACATCTGTTGAGCGTGACTGCTCCGGAGTATCAGCGGATAACATAAGTATCATTTTGTAATTCAGTTGGAAAACTCCTCTTCTATTTAAATGAGAACACAAAAATAGCCACCTCCGATTGTTACCGGAAGTGACTATTCTTCTTGTTTATGCATATGAGAATCAACCTAATATACCGCTTCTTTAAATGGCGGCCTCGTTTTATCGTTTACTATAAGCATGATAAAACTAAAGACTTCTTCATCCGGAACGATTAAATCTTAGCCGTTCAAATCTAAGAAGGTGAATACTGCTAAATAAGAAGTTCGTTTATTACTATCTTTAAAACAATGACCACGTTTTATCAATTTAGCACATGGGAATTATTTGTAAATAGTATTATGTTTCTGATGTATGAAAAAAGGATAAAAATTCAATTATTATTAACTGAAAATTCTTAATTAGCACAAAAATAAGTGTATAATATTATAAAACAGTTATCTAAGTTTGTAGTTACTATTTCTTAATAAGGAGGCGATGCTCTTAAACATGTAAATTTAAAATATTAGTAGGGAGCAGAAAAGGAGAAATTTATTAGTCTAGAAAGGAATTTAATCAGCTACAGTAGCCAATGCGGGTTTAGATATTGCGCTAATTAACTAATACATATTTTAATTGAATACAACACGAAATGACTCGCTAAATGGCTGAACAACCCCTGTTGAAAGCGGTTTAATTTTATAACGTTGAACAAACCACATCGTTAAAAATATTCTTTATAAAATTTGATAAGGTCCCCCAGCAAGTAACACTACATAAAATTTGACCTTCCGAAACTAGTGCTGCAATAGGAGAGCGAATCCCAATAAAATAAACATTGAACGACTTGGTGGGATATATACAAAAAAATCACTATATACATACTGGAGGTTTTAGGATGAAAAAGAAAAAAGCATTATCCGGCCTGATGGCTGTGAGTTTATTAACAGTAATTCCGTGGAGTACTGGACATGCTGAGAAACCTCAATGGACAAATGTGAATACATATGAGGAACAGGACGGAAGTAAGTTTAATAGCGAAAACTATGACTTTGTGAAATTTTCACAAATTGGTTCCAAATTAAAAGAGATTGAAAAACTTTCAAACCGTGTGAAAGTTGAAGTCCGTGGAACATCAGCTGATGGAAACCCACTCTATGTTGTCACGATTGCCGACCCAACAACACAAGGGAAGTTCGGAAAAGTGAAGGCACTTAGAAAGCAAATGTTTAAGAATCCAGGCAAAGCTCAAGAATGGGTTGCCAATAATCCTGACTTTAAAGTTCCAATCATGATTAATGGTTCTATTCATGGGACTGAATTTGTCGGAAGCGATGCAATCCTTCAATTAATTGAACGTTTTGCTACCCAAAATGATGCAACAACCAAAGACGTTTTAGAGAATAATATTCTTATTTTCAATGTCGTACAAAACCCTGATGGACGCATTGATGCCACCCGCTTTAATGGCGAAGGAATTGACATAAATCGTGACTTTATCACGCAATCGCAGCCAGAAACAAAAGAGATGGTTGAGCTCATTAAAGAATGGAACCCGATGGTGTTCCTTGATACTCATGGTTATGTGAAAGATTATCAGCCAAATCTGCAGGGGTTAATTGAACCTTGTACGCCACCTCATAATCCTAATTACGAGTATGACTTATACGGAAAATGGGCCTATAAACAGGCAGAAGCGATGGAAGCGGAAATAATGAAGGATCATGAGAACTATTCAGGATCCTTGTATCAAAACATGAAAGGTGCATATATTCCGCTGCGCGATGACTCCGCTGGCTGGGATGATTACCCACCAATTTTCACACCAATGTATGCGATGTATCATGGTGCTTACGGTCATACATTAGAAGCTCCAACAAATGATTGGGATGGCGTACGATGGATGTATAATTCGATTATGGGGGCACTGAAATTTGCAACAGCCAACAAGCAATCTATGATTACTGATCAAATTGAAGTTTTTAAAAGAGGAATTAACTTTGACCATCCTTTTCATAAGGAAGGTTTATTTCCAAAATCCTACATACTTCCACTAGACCCTAAGGACCCGACTGTTACGAATAAGGCTGTAAATCATTTGATCAATAATGATATTGAAGTTGTTCAAGCTGTGAATGCATTTGAAGCGGATGGAGTGTCATATCCAAAAGGAACTTATCTCGTTGAGATGGATCAGGCGAAAGCCGGATTAGCAAACACGATGCTCTGGGATGGGGAAGACATCACGAACGATACCCCAGCAATGTACGACATTTCCGCATGGAGTTTACCGGAGCTATGGGGATTCGAGGCAGTAGCCACACAAAATCCTATTAAAGTCAATGCAACGAAAGTAAACAAGATTACAGGTCAAGGAACGGTTTCAGGAAAAGGACCGTTTCTGATTCCGAATAGCTCTGTCCAATCGGTAAATTTAGTAAATGCATTGCTTAAGCAAGGAATACCTATTGTACGTGATGCACAAGGTAACTTCTTTGCAAAAACAGTAGCTAATCAGGTATCAGCAGCGGTGAAAGAATCTGGGTTACAGGTTGGAACTGCTGATGTACCAGCAGATGCAGTGGGTATTACGTCTTTAAAAGTGGCTATATTAAAGGATGGAGGTATGGGTAAACAGAAATCACACGCAGGAACAAAGCTCGCTTTGAAAAGACTAGGTTTTGATGTGACAGAAGTTACGCCAGTCGAAGTGGCTAAAAATACCCTTAACGGTTTTGATATTTTTGTCTATAGTGGAACGGAAAGTCTCATTTCTACCAACCTATCTGAAGCTAATAAAGAATTTGGGTTACAAAACGCCGGGCAACTTAATGAGTTTAAAGCCAATGTGACAAGCTTCGTAAATGAAGGAGGCAAATATATAGCTGTAGGTGCTGGTGCATCTAGAGCAACTAAGACACTCGGTCTTACAGATGACATTATTAATGTAGGAGGTTCCAACAGTAATGGTATCGTAAAAGTCGATTATGAGGGAACTGGTTTAACAGCGGGATATGGAGAGGATGATATCGGCTTTGTCTATCGTCCAACATGGTTCACTGGTACGGATAATGATGAAGTCGTAGCGACCCTTGCAGATTCAGATAATTTCTTCGTAGCTGGTCACTGGAAAAGTAACATAACCGCCAAAGGCCAAGCTGTAATCGTAAAAGAACAGAATAAAGATGTAACTCTTATTGGGTTAGAAGCAGGTTTCCGTGACCACCCGGATTACTTGTTCCGTCTTCTATCAAATGCAATTTTCGAAAAATAGTAGAAATTACCAAAGCCGGATTCAGCAATGAATTCGGCTTTGGTAATTTAAAAAATGCTGACCGCTTGCTCTGAACTCATTACTTTTAAATCATCTGTTGCAAAAACCCTGAAGGACAATAAGTAGTTTTTTAGCCGATTAAAAATGGTGACTACTCTTATACTTCACAAGCTGGATATGGATTAACTAACCAGGAATCATTATAGATGAAGTTAAATGATTTGATTAGCGAACAAAATAATTAACTTGCAAAGGGGGCTGTCGTTCTCCTTTTATGTTTTAAACGACGTATCGGCCCTAGGAGGTTTGTACGGGCGAGTACACCTAGATAATTTCAAAGGAGTGGGAGATGGTAAACAATTTATCTTTGCGTAAAATATCTATATTCTTTATTTAACAAGGTAAAAGGAATTCAATAAAGGACATAAAATAATAATCATCGATCAGGTAATACTGCTTAACTTCCTGATTCATTATTTATTTAAGTAGTCTTAGATATGATACGGGGACCTCGTTAAATAAACACTCATTTTAATCTCTCAAGCGGTATAGTATCAGTAGTTAATACCGGTGAATAAATAATGATAAAAAACTGTAGTTTTTTGTCTAGTTGTAGAAGAAGGAGTATTAAGCTGGATAGCTGTTTCCGACATAATCGACCCATTCCAGGGTCGATTATGTCTTTTTTCGCTTTGTCTAAGCGTAACTTTATAGGCTATGAGGTCTGATACTTATAGACTGACTACTTTACTTGAAATTGATGTAGCCCGGTGGTGAATTTATATTCATTTTGCTTGAGCTAAGTTATGTTTCCCCTAAAATATTAATAATTTTTTTATCTGGAGGCACAGTAGCGGGAGTTTTTTAATCCCTCTTTTTGAAATCAATATATAAATAGGAAGAAATACGTCTTGATTACCGTAAACAGTGGTATATGCTGTTAAAAAGTTTGTTTGAAAAGTAAGTAATATAGCAATTTTTCCTTATTGGAAAAAATAACTTCATTGTTAAATTATTGTTATTACCTTATAATTTTCTAGAAACATATGAAATGATATGAATAGGAGAAAAGTATGAAAAAACTGTGGACCATTTTAGTTTCATTTACGTTGTTAATTAGCTTATTCCCGCAATTAGCATCGGCGGCACCAAGCAAGAATTTTGAGAAAGAACTTACAAAGTATTTAAAAGAGGTAAGCCTTGTCAGGGGTTTTGAAGTGACGAAGGATGATATTGAAACATCTCTTTCTTTTTACGATGAAAGTATTGAGAACTTTGAATCTATTGGTGATCTAAAAGAAGCCTTGGGCGAAGTTATTAAGGCTGATTTGAGTAATTTAGATGCCATTTATGAAGATTATAATCTAACTAATGAGAGCCTAATTAATCTATTACACGAAAATGGCGAAGAACTAGACGATTATATCTTTATCTGGGACCTCGATGAAACTGTTTATTTCTATACAGAAGAGACAGAAGAGGGCGATTTTGAACGCGATCCGAATTTTGACAAAGAATTAGTCAATTATTTGGCCAAGGTTAGCAAGGAAAGAGGCTTCCAAGTAACACTAGAAGATATCGAAGCGTCATTGAAACCCTATGATTTTAGCACGGAAGAATTTGAATCTGTCGAAGAGCTTAGCGAATTCCTGGGTGACGTCATAAAGGCAGACCTAAGCAACTTAGATTATTTTAATGAGAATTATGGATTGGATAAACAAGCCTTGCTTCAAATGTTAGAAGAAAATGGTGAAAATATTAACGATTATATATACATAGATAATCTTGAAGAAACTGTTTGGAACCTTACTGGCGGCGGGATGGATGGCGAAGTTGCCGAAGAGCTTCTTCCTATTTTCGAGCAGGAACTCGGTCTAACGGAAGAGGAACTACAGCGGCTTGAAGACCACTTGATGTCTTTGGAAGACCATCTTTCCAACCCGGAAACAGTCAAGCGACTTGAAGAATTGGGCAACCGCATGATGGCTTTCGAGGAATTTGATGTAGCAACCGAGCTTACAGCTGAACAGATAGCTGAAATGGCCTCAATCTATGAAGAATTACTTTCCATCTTTAAGCTTAATGTTTCCTATTCCCTTGTGAAAAGTGGTTCGGAATCACCTGTATCCCTTTTGGATTTAATGAAATTGGAAGAATTGAAGGGTGCTAACCTGAAAATATCAATATATAATACTGACGGAAAGTTCTTGGCTGATCTGTTAATAACAGGTGATATGGTCGATTCTGATACTCTTACTAATGCAGGCGGACAAATAAAGGAATCTGCTAAAGAGGTACAAAAGACCATTGAAAAGGCACCAGTTGCTAAACCAGTAAAACAAAAGATTAGTACCCATACTAATTCAGAACATCAAACGGTAAAAGGTGCTAAACTGCCAAATACCGCTTCCGGTTATTTGCCTAGTGCCCTTTTAGGACTATTTCTTGTCTTGTTCGGAAGCTTGATGTATCGAAAAATCAGGAAAGCTTAATATGAAAAAATTAAAGAAAAAGCGGTTACTGCTGCTTTCTTGTGCAATTGCCATCATTTTATTTGGGGTTTGGTTTTCCACATCCAATCTGTATAAGTTTGCAAAAGGCTACTTTCTTTACAAGACTCATGCTCCTAGTAGCCAAGTGAATGAAACTGTGCAGAAATCAACAAGTGATAAACCAACAATTGATAAAACACCAAGTAATGACACAACAAAGAAAGAGCTATATCCTGTCCGCCCTAAAACGGGTGAAGAAATCGGGGAGCTTTATATACCCAAACTAAAAACAAAACTTCCTATTTTCCATGGCACAAATGAGGATGAATTGGAAAAAGGCGTTGGTCACTTTGCAGGAAGTGTGTTACCTGGTGAAAATGACAATTCCGTACTTTCCGGTCATAGAGATACGGTATTCCGTAAACTCGGGCAAGTGGGCGAAGGAGATTTGTTGATAGTAAGAACATCGGCAGGAGAGTTCACATACAAAGTGAACAAAGTTCGAATTGTGGATAAGGATGATCGAACCGTAATCGTACCAAAGCCACGGGCAACGCTAACCGTCAGTACCTGTTACCCTTTCGATTATATTGGATCAGCACCTGAACGCTATATCCTTGTCGCGTATTTAACTTCAAAAACAGTAAGTTAATCAAATGTACTAAAAAAAAGCGTCCCAATAAGGAAACCTATTGGGACGCTTTTGATTTTATTTCTTATTAGAAAGAAAAGCGAAGATGATATCACTTCCTCCACTTTTAAACCAATTAGAAAAAACACCTTTCACGATGTTTTTTCATGGCCAATTTATTTATATTGTTAAACTATTCTTATTGCTCGATGTGCCAGATGAAGCGGATTTTAATATTTTATGATGGTAAATATAAGAGCCGGCTATCAATATATACCCGATAATGAAAATCAGCCATCCACTGGCAGGGTCGCCCACTGAAATGCTTGAATACATAGCCCCCGTCAAATCAAATACAAAACCGGCATAAGCCCATTCCTTGATTCTTGGAAAGCCTGGAATAAGTATTGCCACGACACCTAATAATTTGGCAATCCCAATAAAGGGTAGGAGGTAAGTAGGGTAACCTAAATGATTGAATAATGCGACTGCATCGGGAACAGACATTATATCCGGAATAGAACCCAAAACCATTAGTGCCACTAAAAGTCCTGTGAAAATCCAATATATAATTTTTGTTTTTTTCATTTATTCACATTCCCTCCCTTAGATTGACATTTTAATCATATTCCACTTTTCTTTTTTTAATGCATTCTAAAAAAATCTTAATCTTAAACAGTTGTGGCACAATCCTTTAGGAATCGCGCTTGACTGAAGGATAACTTGAAGAAAAGCGAGTTTGCCTGCAGTTATTTCTCATTTGATTTCAGAAATCTACTCCCTCCAGGTGACAGCCGAAATCATGGGTATAGTACGAACTCACGAGTAAACAGGGTGAATTCACGAATAAAACAGCAAAACTCACGAGTAAACAGTAAAATTCACGAGTAAGAAGCCAAAACTCACGAGTAAACAGAGCGAAATCACAAGTGTAGCACGAATTCACGAGTAAATAAGCCGAATTCACGAGTAAATGGCCGTAATTTACGAGTAAACGGACCAAACTCACGTGTAAACGGCTCGAATTAATGGGTAAACGTACAAAATCCCGAGTACAGTACAAGCAAGATGTATATCGTAAGGGAGCACTTGTAAGTACAACTTTATCGTAAAAAGTTAATTGTCTTAAAAGAATTGATTATAATGACGCAGAACCCGACACAGGATATCGTGATGAGGGAATACATTAACTTTAAGTCTTTCAATATAATGATTCCCGCAATTACTATGAGAGAATCAATGATAAAAATAATAATTCCAGGATTGGTTGCTGTGGTTTTAGATATTAATAGTGCTAGTAAATCCACTCCACCGGGGCTAATATGTTGTCTCAGCATAAAACCGACACCAATCCCAATCGTCATTCCACCGATAATGGCACTTGTTATGATCGGCAGATGAACCAAACCGTTTAGTGGTGTTAGCCAATCAATAATGGTTGAAGTGAAAGCTAACCCAAGGATGGCATTAAAGAAATAAGACTTATCATATAGAAGAGATAGTAGGTATATGGGGATATTGATCATGATCATGGTATGTCCAACCTGGATTCCCCAAACATATTTGATTAATAAACTTATGCCAAATATCCCGCCATTTATTAGATGAATGGGGATAATAAATAAGTTTAGACCTACTCCAATGAAAAAACTTGAAAAAAGCAGCGTAACAAACTTTTTCATAAAAAAATTCCCCTTGTCCAAATCATTATCTTAAAATATATGAGAGAAATCTAAATATATACTTAGCTGATTGGAAATTACGATTGCTATTTGTTCTCCATAAGATATTTTTAATTCACATGGGAGTAAGCTAATCAAAGTAAAGGCCTTCTCGTTTTAGGCCATGATGTAATTAGGGCAAAAAAAAGAGACACCAAAA
>NZ_JBYCZT010000033.1:0-16502 GCF_057586375.1 Peribacillus sp. SRI_006
AGACCAAGTTTATTGACAGATTGATACAACCGCAAAAAATGCAGATGAATTCGAAGAAAAAGCCTTTCACCTTCAATTTTTTTGTATTAACATTTCAGTTGATTTCAGAAATCCGCTCCCTTTCCGTCGACTGTCTGCCAAGCCTCCTCGACGCAAGCGTATGTGGTGTCTCGGCTAGTCAGTTTTTCGGCAGGAGTGTCGCAAATTTCTTCAATCCTATGAGGGTTTCGTCTATAAAAAAGCAAGACAAAGTTTGTTTTAAAATTATGGTTAGGATTGAGACCATTCAAATCGCCAGACTGAAGACAATTTAAAAGAAAAGCAAGTTTTCATTTAAAAAACATTCCAGTTGATTGGAACATAAGGTACGAGACTCCTGCGGGAAAAGCGTGGCCAAGGGAGACCCCGCAGGCGAGCGCCGAGGAGGCTCCCGGACCGCCCGCGGAAAGCGAGTGCCTGGAGTGGAAATCAACGCTCAGATTTACTAACCCTCCTCCAGGGAGATACAATTACTAACAAGAATAATTCTTCATTTAATTTGATTCTTAAACAATGAACTTTTTTATGGAAAATCGGGAAAGGGCTTCGGGATGAGACCATTCCGAAACTTTGGCGAAAAAAAGCTGACATCATTTTGATGACAGCTTTTTAAATGGCGCTCAGCCATGTTCCTTGACCTTTTTCCCTTTCTTCAAATGATACACGATTGTAGTGCCGAAAATCAGTAATATAAAGACAAAAAAGATCGCAGGCGGGATTTCGATCCCTGCAACTGCCATTAACATTTTTATTGCTATGAATCCGATAAGGACATAAGCGGCAGTTTCCAATTCTGGAACCTTATCTATCAATTTTAGAAATACTCCGGCCACTCCCCGCATCATCAAGACACCAATCATTCCGCCTGTCAAAAGGACCCAGACTTTTTCACTCACTCCGAAAGCGGCCAAGACACTATCGACGGAAAATGCTATATCCATCAATTCCACTGCCGCAACCGTTCCCCATAAAGTACCAAACATTCGGATCAGTATGCTGTTTTTACTCATTCCCTGGATATCTTCGTCGATCCCAGCTTGTTTTTTTCTTTTATCCCTAAAGTATTTAAACGAGAGCCAACCAAGGTAGGCGGCTCCAATCACCTTCACCCACCAAAGCTTTATGAGGAAAACACCTATTCCAATCGCTATAAATCTAAAAGCATAAGCACCAAACAAACCGTAAAATAATGCTTTTTTCCGTTGTTTTTGAGGAAGGTGCCTGACCATCACAGCTAATACCAGTGCGTTATCCGCTGATAGCAATCCTTCCATTAAGACGAGCGTTCCGATCAACCCCCAGCTCACAGGGTCGGATAAAACCTCCACCCACATATGCCAGTCAAAAAATTGAGCATACGTTTGCACGATGTTATTTAACAACTCTGACATGATAAAGACTCCTCTGTTCCTATAACAGCAAAATTAGAAAACCTTTTAAAATAACATTGTTCCCAGTTATGATAAAAACTTTACTTTAAGTTTTAACACAAAATAAATACGTTGCAGGACAACGTATCATTCGATGCTTATTAAGTTTCATTTCATCATACTCTTCCACTTAAATAAAATCAACGAAATCCACCACTATGAGAGCTTTTGTTTACTCGTCCACTCTGGCGGCGTATTTTTATCCCAATATATTTTCCCTATATTATAATGGGTGGCAAATGAATCATGATGGGTATGATAGTGAAAATCGAACCAATGTCCTTCCAATGGGGGATTTTCCTGCCTTACATGGAATCTGATGATATCCTTGCCGCTGATTGAATCATAAATATGGAATATCTTCTCGGCCCTGCCGGCACTCGGCTGCTCAGTGATGGTCAATTGCTGTAATTTTTCATCCGGAAATTGTGCAGCCATTTCTGTAATGGCTTCTTCCATTTTTGGTAATATGACCATTTTGAATTCATCGCCAATTTTTGGATTGATCTTATCGCCAAATTTCATAAATGCGTTTTCCTCTGCCTTATTCAGGATGTCCGATAAAAATTCTTCCCGGTTGAATTCTTCCTCAATTTCAGTTGAATTCTGCGAAGGAAGATAGGCTAATCCCTCTTCTTCCACTATTCCCTTTTTAGTATCCTTTAACGAATCGGCTTCCGCTAACCACGCCAGATCTGAAGGAGTGACAAGACCAAACGTCAAAACGGATACTAAAATGACGAGACTTTTCCTGAACCAAACCGCTGCTTTCAACTCACACTCCCCCTCCTTTTTTGTATTGTCTTTATATTTAGTATACTTTTATTTTTTGGTAATTACGAATATATAGTTACCCATGTTTTAAAAATCAAAAAAAAGGATAAATACCTATATAAAGTTTAATGAACTCGAACTTTTTAATAAATATCAATAAATTTACATTTAAATGAAGGATTTTGACGATTTTTGGAGAAATTAATTAGATTCAAGTCTTTTTAAGGAGGGGTCTTATATGGCTTCGACTGCCATGGTGGCTTTATGTCTTGTTACATTAGCATTTTTCGTATATTTATCATTTGCTGATTAAGAATAAATGAATACCTACGAAAAATCTCCTTGTCATTTTTCTACAATGACAAGGTTTTCTTTTCACTCAAACATAAGCTTACTTTATTGGCAGATAAAAGGACTGAATAATGGAGGAATCATTTTGGAAAACAACAATGAGAAGATAAAAGATAAGGATTACAAAAGGGAAACTGCGAAAGGGAGCTCCGGAATGGTCGTTACAGCTCATCCTGTCGCAACTTCAATAGGGGAAAAAATATTACGTGAAGGTGGAAATGCTGTCGATGCGGCCGTCGCCATCCAATTTGCCCTAAATGTTGTTGAACCAATGATGACTGGTATCGGCGGAAGTGGTTTTCTTATGGTATATAATGCAAAAGATAAGGAAACTAAAATATACGACGGCCATGTAAGGGCACCTAAAGCCGCACATCGAGACATGTTTCTTGATGAAAAAGGGGAAGTCATCCCTTTTAAAGAGAGATCTATCAAAGCAACAGCGGTTGGCATTCCTGGAATACTGAAAGCTATGGATGAAGCACTCGCCGAAAATGGCAGCAAGCCATTGGCAGAACTTATCGAGCCATCCATTGAATTTGCTGAAAAAGGAGTTCCCGTCAATTGGGTTCTATGCGATGCTCTTAAAAACTTTGAATATCGATTGGGCGATGAAGCGCGTAAGTTCTTCATACCAAACGGAAAACCCTATCAGGATGGCGATTTGCTGATTAAAGAAAAATTGGCGAATACCTATCGGATATTACAACGTGAAGGAATTTCCGCTTTTTATGAAGGTGAAATCGGAGAGGGCATCATTTCCTGCATACAAGAACTTGGAGGGTTCATGGAGCTTTCTGATTTAAAGGGCTATAAAGCTACTATCGATGTACCAATGTATGGGACTTATAAGGATTATTTAATTGCTTCATCAAATGCGCCAAGTGCCGGCGGATTCACGGTCATTCAAATCCTGAAAATTTTGGAAAGCTTCCAAATCGAACAATATGACGCCCGTTCTTGGGAAAAATATTATTTAATCGCAGAAGCGATGCGTCTGGCATTTACTGATAAAAAAGCATTTCTCGCTGATCCCGAATTTGCCGAATTGCCATTGGCGGGCCTCATGCATGATGAGTATATAGCTAAACGCCGCTCATTCATTAATTTCAAGTCAAGAAATAATGCCATTGACTTCGGAAACCCTTGGATTTATGATTCCGTGCAACAAAGGGAAGTCATTCCGCAACCTAATGAAGAAGAGATCAGCGAAACGACGCACTTCACTGTCCGTGACAGATGGGGTAATATCGCAGCATGCACTTCTACAGTGGAACATCCATTCGGATCAGGCATCATGGTTTCCGACTATGGTTTCATGCTGAATAACGAACTGACTGATTTTGATTCCATTCCTGGCGGCATGAATGAAGTGCAGCCCAATAAACGCCCAGTCAGCTGTAAAAGCCCGACCATCATCTTTAAGGACGGCGAGCCGATCTTGACGTTAGGGTCACCAGGAGGACCAACCATCATCAGTTCAGTCGTACAAACGATCATTAATGTACTCGATTTAAAAATGGATTTGAAAGCAGCCATCGAAGAACCTAGAATTTTCACTCCGATGGGGCCTCATATTGAATGGGAGCCTGGAATGGATATGACTAGCAAAGGCCACTTGGAATCAATGGGCTTCGCCTTTAATGAAGTTCCCCACTCAATAGGGAATGTCCAAGCGATTCAAATCAACCCCGATGGCTCGAACTATGGTGCTGCCGATTCAAGCCGGGAAGGCTGTGCCATGGGTCTGGACGAAACAGATTATAAATCGTGATCACTGGATGGAAATGAAGCCAAAATGGAATTTGGATGTTTTTCTTTTTAGTACCTCAAATCCAAATTCCTCAAAGCGGGAGCTGCGGTAATGGTCTTTCAACACGACTCTATTGCGCGCAACCCGCTTGGCTTCTTTCATTATTTCAACCGATAGATCCTTACCATCCGCAAAATGAGTCAGTCCCCTGATACCATTCGATTCCTGAATCGTTTCTTCAAACATGGGATCGAAATATACGACATCAAAATGATTATCCGGCAATGTTTTCAATATTTCGTAATGGTCACCCTGCCTGACCTCTATTCTTCTCATCGCAGAAATCATTTTTTCTTCTGCATCCTCCCATGTTTTCATTCCACGGTCCACGAGCAAGGCCAAATATTGATTTCCTTCCAATCCGACAACCCGTCCATGTTCACCCACCGCGAAACTTGCGACAATCGCATCAGAGCCCAATCCCAAGGTACAATCAAGCACAGTGTTCCCTTCATTTATATCTCCGGAAATGAGAAATGGATCACTCTCTCCGCGCATTATTCTTTTTATACGGATCATCGCCAGGTTCGGATGAAAAAAGAATGGTTCTTTTTCCTGATATCGATATAACTCCATCCGCTTTTTACCAAAAACAAGGCAATCATCTTCATTATGTTCCGCTTGGATATCACTCACCGATCGTTTTCTTCTTGCTATAAAGGGGATTTGCAATTCTTCAGCTAACCTTTTGGCTAATATCATCGTTTCTTTATCGGCTCTTCCTACTGTTGTGACAAACATGAATCCTACCCCTTCATACTCTCTTAAAATTTGAAAAGAATGCCCTGTTTTACCAGGACATTCCGCTTCATCACTTATTTACTTACTGAACGCTGCCAATAAATTTTCCATGATGGCTTCCATTGGCTGTCCTTCTATATCATGGCGAGGAATGAAATGTACGACCTCTTTGCCCTTTAAAAGAGCCATGGATGGTGAAGAAGGTTCTATTCCATCGAAGTATTCGCGCATTTTAGCTGTCGCTTCCTTATCTTGGCCTGCGAATACAGTTACCAAATGATCTGGTTTATTGTCCGCTTGGAGTACGGCTTGAGTAGCAGCTGGACGGGCTAACCCGGCAGCACAGCCGCAAACTGAATTCACGACCACAAGTGTCGTACCTTCCACCGATTCCATAAAGTTTTCAACCGCTTCAGCGGATTCCAACTCATCAAAACCTGCCTGCACCAGTTCCGCACGCATTGGTTTCACCATTTGTTTCATATATTCATCATATGCCATCGACATAAAAAAACCTCCTTGGTTACAATTCTTCAATTAGTATAATGATACTATATTCTTCAGTGCATATGCAAAAATGACGCTTAAAGCTTTGTAAAATTTCATTTTTCTTCACAAAGAAACATGGTGACAGAAATCCAGTTTCCTTCTGCCACCATGTTTTAGTCTTCCCTTTAAACTTAAACTTTCATCACTCCGCCTGAGCTGGCATTCGTCACAAGTTTGGAATACCGTGCTAAATAGCCAGTCCTGACCTTTGACTCGAAGCCTTTCCAATTGGCTTTGCGTTTTTCGAATTCTTCATCGGAAATTTCCAATTGGATTTTACGATTATTCAAATCCAATTCGATGATATCTCCATCTTCAACAAAGGCGATCGGGCCTCCCTCAGCTGCTTCGGGGGAAATATGACCAATGCTGATGCCTCGCGATGCTCCTGAAAAGCGGCCATCAGTGATCAAACCGACTTTCGCTCCAAGTCCCCTCCCGACGATTTGGGAAGTGGGTGCCAACATTTCCGGCATTCCCGGCCCACCTTTAGGCCCTTCGTAACGAATGACCACTACATCCCCTTCTTTAACCTTTCCGGTAATGATTCCGGAAAGTGCATCTTCCTGGGAATCGAAACAAATGGCCGGACCCCTGTGATAGCCACCAACTGATGCGTCAACGGCGCCCACTTTTACGATGGAGCCTTGAGGAGCAAGGTTACCGAACAATACCGCAAGCCCGCCACGCTCAGAATGCGGATTATCCAATGGATGGATTACATCCTTGTCCAATATTTCACAACCGGCAACATTTTCGCGGAGCGTCTTACCTGAGACAGAAAGGCAATCTCCATTAAACGCACCTGGTTTTTTGAGCAACTCATTAATGACGGCACTTACACCACCGGCATTATGTACATCTTCAATATGGTAATCTGATGCCGGTGCAATTTTCGCTAGATGCGGTACGCGGTTAGCTATTTCATTTATGCGTTCCATCGGATATTCAAAACCTGCTTCATGTGCCAATGCAAGCGTATGAAGCACGGTGTTCGTCGAACCGCCCATCGCCATATCCAAGGCAAATGCGTTATCAATTGCATCAATCGTCACGATATCACGAGGCTTGATATCCTGTTTGATTATCTCCATCAACTGTTTAGCGGATTTCTTAACGAATTCCTTACGTTCTTCGGCTACCGCCAAAATCGTTCCATTTCCCGGCAGCGCAAGTCCCAATCCTTCAGCCAGGCAGTTCATGGAGTTTGCTGTGAACATTCCTGAACAAGAACCGCAAGTAGGGCATGCAACTTGCTCGATCTCCTGCAAATCCTCTTCATTGATATTACCTGCTTGATAAGCACCCACCCCTTCAAAAACGGATGTTAATGAAAGAGATTTACCATTTTTATCTTTACCTGCTTTCATGGGTCCGCCGCTTACGAATATTGTAGGAATATTGACACGAAGTGCTCCCATCATCATTCCCGGCGTTATCTTGTCACAGTTTGGAATGCACACCATACCGTCAAACCAATGTGCAGATACAACAGTTTCCACGGAATCTGCGATGATTTCACGGCTTGGCAAGGAATAGCGCATACCAATATGACCCATTGCAATTCCATCGTCTACCCCGATCGTATTAAATTCGAAAGGAACACCGCCCGCTTCGCGAATCGCTTCCTTCACAATTTTTCCGAATTCCTGAAGGTGGACATGACCTGGAACGATATCGATGTATGAATTACAAACCGCGATGAACGGTTTACCGAAATCTTCTTCTTTAACCCCTGCTGCCCGCAACAGACTTCTATGTGGAGCTCGATCGACCCCTTTTGTAATCATGTCACTTCTCATATTTGATGTAGACATTTGTTGTACCCCCAATTTCCGCTAAATGTTTAATGATTCAGAATAATATAATTTTTAGTATACTCTAAAAATTCTAACATATTTATAGACAAATGCAACCATTCTTCACTAAATATCTACAAAAATCATTTTACTAAAATAATAGGGATTAAATTAATAGATTCGACCTCAGGGTAACCATTTCAAACGATTGGAAATGATTTTAAAAAAAGGCTGTTTTCGCATACTTTGTTGCTATTTACGAAGTAGTGCAGTGTGGTTGATTTCCCCTCCAGGTGCTCGCTTTCCGCGGGGCGGGCGGTGAGCCTCCTCGGCGTAAACGCTTGTGGGGTCTCACCTGTCCCGCTGCTCCCGCAGGAGTCTCGCACTTCCGCTCCAATCAACCAAAAATAGTTTCGTTTTAAAAACAACAATCTTTACGAAAAGAGCCTAAAAAAATAATAAGGCATACGGAATATATCAGCCGCATGCCTTTTTCCTGGGTCATTTCAAATCACTTGTCATTCGCTTGTCTTGATTCTGTCATTTGCTTCCAAACCGATCCTTTTGCTTCTTCGCCATTTTCTATACGGTCTATGGCCATCTTGACCTGCAGGGCAACTTCGAATTCAGGATCCTGTTCCGCTTGTTTAAGATAAGGGAGGGTCGTTTCATTTCCCACTTCGTATAAAAACATCGCGGCCCGCCATCTAACCAATTTATTTTTATCCGAAAGTGATTGAGACATTTCTCCCATCGCTTCTTCAAAGCCAAGATCTGATAAACAATCACCAGCAGTACGTCTTACGGCCGCGCTTTTATCTTTCAAGGCTTTATACAAGCTCGGAAGCACTTTTCTATCTTCAATCATACCCAAGTATACTACCGCGAGCCTTCGAATGGAGACTTTACTGTCGGAGAGTGCCATATCCAATACTGGAATATCATCAACCGTAGGATCTTCCATTTGTTCTAAAGCCTGATAACGCTTTTCCCAACTTTCATCATTCAGCATTTCTGCAGTCAGTTTAATTTTTGGACGTTTCAAAATTGCTTCCTTCGTATCGGCCATTTCTTGTGCAGCTGCAACTAGCCGATTAATTCGATCTTCCGGATAAGCTGCGATCAGTTCATCCGATACTTCCTTCACGATATCTTCCATATCACCATATCTTACGCCATAATCCTTCCATTTTCGAAGCAGGACTACATTATCATCTTCTTTTTGGGCAGCGGCAATGCCCTTTATGAAATATTCCGGTAAGGCAAAACGTTTTTCGTGTTGACTATCACTTGCTTTAATTTGCATCGGAATGCCCTTGAATTGTTGAATGGCAACAGTTACTTCACCGTAATGTTCATTTAATGCCCCTTGTTGATTTTTTTCCTCGGTTTTTTCTCCAAAGACCTGACGGATTTGGACCAAGATATCTTTCCAATCATATTTCGCGTTTCGCTCAACGGCTAAGAAGTCCGCAACATGATATACCCCTTTCACTCCCTCGATCGTAAATAAATCCCTTATCAGCTTGGGTGCCTGGTCAGCTTGATCTTTCTTATAATTATTGCTTTTACCAGCTAATAGCTCTTCTGTTAAATTGATTTTCATTGTATTCGGACTTGGTGTAGGTTCTATCGACTTTATTTTCAATGCATTTCTCTCCTTTTACAAGACGTTTCCATGTACTTGATATTATCACATCGCAAACAGATTCTCATGCAATTGAGATTGGCAAAAAAAAGACTGATCCAAGTTTACATCCTTGGACCAGTCACCACGCTCATTCTTCTTCCAATTTTTCCGCTAAATACGCCCATCTTTCCATCAAATGGTCTAATTTATCCGTTAGTTCCTTTTCTTCTTCAAGAAGCAGGCGGACTTTTTCAAAATCGCTTCCCGCTGCTGACATTTCTGATGTTATGTCTTTCAAGCGCAGCTCGGCCCGCTCCATGTTCCCTTCTATCTCTTCCCATTCCTTACTTTCCGCATAGGTCAGTTTTTTCTTTTTCTTTTCTGTCCGGTTCATCTGTGGCTCTGGTGCTTTTACTGGCACAGCCTCTTCCGTCTTGTCTTCCAAGAACTCTGAATATGAGCCGTAATAAAAGTCAATGTCACCTTTATTCTTGAAAACAAGAAGCTGGTGGCACGTTTTATCCAAGAAATACCTATCATGTGAGACAGTAATGACTACACCTGAAAATGTTTCTAAATAATCCTCAAGAACGGTCAAGGTTTGCGTGTCCAAATCATTCGTCGGTTCATCCAAAAGCAGGACATTAGGTGCCGACATCAATATGTTAAGGAGATATAATCGCCTTTTCTCCCCACCGGACAGCTTACGAATTGGTGTCCCATGCGATCCCATTGGAAATAAGAACCTTTCAAGCATCTGCGCAGCCGATATGAAACTACCATCTTTAAGGGCGATTGAATCCGCCGTTTCCCGAATATACTCTATCATGCGCAAATTCTCATCCATATCGACGCTTTCTTGCGTATAGTACCCTATTTTCACGGTTTGCCCTTTTTCCAGGTTTCCTTCATCTATGGATTCCCTACCTGCCAGGATATTCAACAAGGTTGACTTTCCGCTGCCATTATTACCGACGATCCCAATTCGATCACCTGGTTTGAAGAGGAAGGAAAAATGGTTGATGATGGTTCGATCACCGAAGGATTTAGATACATCCTGCATCTCAAGTACTTTTTTCCCAAGACGGGCACCGCTTAATTCCATTTCCAGGTTCTCGGTTTTCTGCTTATCCTTTACACCTGATTCCAATGTTTCGAAGCGTTGGATCCTGGCCTTTTGTTTCGTTGTCCGGGCCTTTGCACCCTTACGGATCCAGGCCAGTTCTTTTTTGAATAGACTTTCCTTTTTCGTTCTTTCAGCCGATTCATTCTCTTCACGAATGGCCTTTGATTCTAAATAATCCGCATAGTTTCCTTTGTATTCGAAAAGCTGGGTCTGGGCGATTTCCCAAATCTTATTGGACACACGATCAAGGAAATATCGATCATGGGTTACAAATAAAACGGATTTTTGATATTTACCTAAATATTCTTCAAGCCAAGTGATGCTTTCAAAATCGAGATGGTTCGTAGGCTCATCCAAAATCAATAAATCAGGGGTCTCAATCAAGGTTTTTGCCAGGGCCGCACGTTTTTTTTGGCCGCCTGACAGTTCCCCCAGTCTCCTTGAATGATCAGGAAGTCCAAGCTTGGTCAGTATCGTTCTGGCATTGGCACTTGTATCCCAGGCGCCTAGCGTGTCCATATCCTGCTGCTGTTTTAACAAACGATCCTGTATTGCGCTATTCTGCGGGTCCACTTGAAGTTCAATGAGCGTCTTTTCATACTCTTTAATCAACGAAAATACAGGAGTTGAACTTTCATACATATATTCCATGATCGTCAATTTCTCATCAAAATGCGGATCTTGGGACAGATAGGAAATCGTATAATCATTCGGATGATCCTTCGTTCCTAAATCACTGTCTTCCAGCCCTGCGATGATATTCAATAATGTCGATTTACCGGTACCGTTTATCCCAACGATCCCGATTTTTTCCCCTTCGGTAATGGAAAAAGAAACATCTTTAAAAAGCAGCTTTTCCCCTTGGGTTTTCATTACATGTTCCATGCTAAAAACTTTCATAATCGTACATCCCATTCCTTTTTAAATTCCTCTAAAAATCCTACCATATATTCATGTCTATCACTAGCAATCTTCTTGGCTGTACAAGTATTAAGCATGTCTTGCAAGCGCAATAATTTTTCATGAAAGTGATGAATGGAAGAGCTTTTTCCATTCCTGTATTCCTTCTTGGTCATGTTTTCCCTAATGGGCAATGAAGGATCATACATAAGCTGTCCCTTCTTTCCGCCAAATGCAAATGTCCTGGCTATGCCAATGGCACCAATTGCATCCAAGCGGTCCGCATCCTGAACAATTTCAGCCTCTATCGAAGGTAGCCTCATCTGCCCTGCACTAAATGAAATTGTATTGATGATCTGTTTGATGGCATCAACACTATCAATATCCAACTTTATTTCATCAAACCAAGCATCAAGCTTTTTCCAGCCCCCATCGGCTTCCTGGTTTAGTTTATCATCAGGGATATCATGAAGCAGAGCCGCCATTTCAATGATGAACTCATTTCCTACTCGTTCTTCTCTTGCAATATGTAAAGCCAGCTTACGAACACGATCGATATGGAACCAATCATGGCCGCTGGCATCAGAATTCAATTGGTCATATACATACTTCTCCGTTAACTCAATCATCGTTTGTTTCATTTCACCACTCCATGTCCTTTCTATTTTACCATGGTTCTCAATAATGGTGTGCTTTAATCTTCATTGAACCAACTGAGCCCAATCGTCTGTTCACCGGTATGCACCCCGATGGCGCTCCCCAGTGGGGATACATGGATCAACACATGAGGGAATTCTTCGGAAATCATCTTTTTCCATTTTTGTGCCTGCTCCGACACTCCACCATATAATATGGTGCATTCCTTTACTGTTCCCGCTTCGACTGATCTGCGAAAATCAGTGAAGATCTGTTTTTCCGCTTTTTTAATGTTCCGAGGTTTAGATTTAGTATGGAGCACACCATTTTCAATTGAAATGATGGGTTTAAAGCTCAATAGGCTTCCTAGAATATACTGTGCGTTTGTTAACCTGCCGCTCCGATGCAGCTGATCTAAAGAGCCTATCATTACATAGGTCTCATGGTTATCCGCATACATTCTCGTTTTGACGAATGCTTCATTGATGGAATCGCCATTTTCAATATAATGCATGAGCCGTTTCAAGATTAATAGCATTGGAAAGGAAATAAGTAAAGTATCAAAAACGTCAACAGGGATCGTGACCATTTGTGCAGCTTGCCTGCTCGCAGAAACCGTCCCGCTCAATTCACTGGAAAGATGTACGGCTATGATTCGATCATAGCGTTTTTCAAGCTCCTTATATAATTCCTGGAATCGGCCGACCGAGGGCTGTGACGTGGTTGCCGTGATTTTTTCCTCACTCATCCGCCGGTATAATTCCTCAGGTAATAGGTCGACGCCATCTTCATATTCCTTCCCATCGATGATGACGACCATCGGAACGATGTATACATGTTCATTCAATGATAATTCTTCATCTAAAGTTCCCGTACTATCTGTTACCCATGCAATTCGTTCCATGGTTTCCCCCCTCATTTGTGTCTTCTATTATATTCAATATCCCAACCATCTGTCCCCTTTTAAAAACGGATGCATGCAATAAATATCTCACCTCAAGAAAAGAGCCCAACAGAAACTTTCCGTTGGACTCGATTTCATAGTTCATATTAATTTTTTTATATCTTCTTCCATTTCCAGAGGTTTTGTTTTAGGTGCAAACCGGCTGACGATATTTCCATTACGATCAATCAAGAACTTTGTAAAATTCCATTTTATCGATTTGGACCCCATCACCCCAGGAGCATTTTCAGTCAGATAGCTGAATAAGGGGTGGGCTTCCTTGCCTTTGACATTCACTTTTGCAAACATCGGGAAGGTTACACCATGATTCAATTTGCAATATGAATCGATTTCCAGATCATCACCAGGCTCCTGATTCAAAAACTGATTACACGGAAAACCAAGCACGACTACCCCATCCTCTTTATATTGCACATACAGACTTTGCAAATCATCATACTGTGGCGAAAAACCGCATTTGCTTGCGGTATTCACTATAATCATCACTTTCCCTTTATATTCCTCAAGCGAGATGGTATCGCCATTGATTTTATTAACTTCAAATTCGTAAATGGACATGAATGATCTCTCCCTTTAGTATGATGATTCATTTTACCGTATTTAAAGGTAGGTTTACCAACTTTAATCCTTTTCCTATCATCCAGGAATCTTCACTGCTTGAATGGATTGAATCAAATACTCTACCATGTCTTCCAAATCATCCATTTGCTCCTCTCTTACAAGCCTTCCAAATGAAATTTTATATATAGAAGAAGTAATGGGTTGCATTTTTTTACTGACCGTTTCGCTGGTCGTCACTGAAATGATTCTCTGATCTCCCCAGATTTTTTCCAGGTCACTAAACAATTGTTCAGCATTCACTTCATCAAGCTTTTTAGGAAAAGAAATGAATATATTGACCGTGCATCCTGAATGCGTATCATCAATAGTTGCATCGAGTAACTCCGAACTTAGGTTATGTAGGGAAGCGTGTAACTCAATGGCACCGCTAATGGAAATGGGCGCGTTTGGGTTTTTCAATTCCATATCGATCTTATATGTTCTGGACATGGTTGAGAGATTCACTATATCATCACGGTTTATGACCAATATATCCCCAATGAAGTCACGATCGTAAACCGCTCCTTCCAATACCACTTTCATGTTTTCAAATGCTGTAGGATCAAACAATCTCCAAACACCTCTCCAACTTCATAGTTAATGTATTCCGATCTTCCCATTTTACCATTCCCAGGCCATTTCCTTCGGGATTTACAAGAAATTATTAAAATAGCTTTTCTATTCAATAATTTTCTATATAATTAAAATATTATGATTTTTGAAGAAGGAGGCTAATCATGCCAATTAGAATTCCGGAACAACTGCCAGCAAGGGAAATTTTAGAACAGGAAAATATCTTCGTAATGGATGAGCAAAGAGCTACCAATCAGGAAATCCGTCCATTGAATATATTAATTTTAAACCTAATGCCAGAAAAAGAAAAAACGGAGGCCCAGTTATTGCGCTTTCTTGGCAATACTCCCATTCAAGTAAATATATCATTCCTGCGCTTAAGTACACATGAATCAAAGAACACAAGTAAATTTCATTTAGATCAGTTTTATAAATCATTTAATGATATTCGCACAAAGAAATATGACGGCTTGATCATTACAGGCGCTCCAGTGGAAAAGCTGGAGTTTTCAGACGTTAATTATTGGGAAGAACTGCAGAGCATCATGAACTGGTCAAGTGAAAATGTCACTTCCACCCTACATATCTGTTGGGGGGCACAAGCTGCACTGTACCATCATTATGGAATAGGCAAATACGAACTTCCAGAGAAATGCTTTGGGGTATACACTCATGAGGTTCTTGAACCGAATGAAAATCTAGTCCGCGGATTCGATGATTATTTTATGGCCCCTCATTCACGCTATACGGATATTGACTATCAAAAATTAGTTAACCATCCTGAATTGAAGGTTCTCGCACAGTCCGATCAAGCTGGTGTATTGATGGCTGCTTCAGTTGATGGAAAAAGAATTATGGTTACCGGCCATTTCGAGTATGATGCCGATACCCTTGGTGAAGAATACAAGCGCGATAGGGAACGCGGGATCAATACGCAACTCCCTGAAAATTACTTTCCTGATAACGATCCGACCAGGATACCTCTTCACCGCTGGAAGAGCCATTGCAGCCTGATGTTCTCGAATTGGCTGAATTATTATGTCTACCAATCAACCCCTTATGAGTGGGATTGAAAGGGTAAGAAAAAAGAAGCTTTCACTTTGAAATGAATCGCTTTTTTATGGCAGACACATCCGATCATCATGGGAAACAACCTGAGTAGCTGACTCAGGTTGTTTGTTTCATGATTCCTTATTACCGAAATATACCTCTTCAAAAGGTTGGACAACCACAAATCCTTTTCCTTCGAATTTCATTTGAACGGATTCGCCGCTTCCCCTTCCAAAAAACGACTTCAAAGAAACATCCGTTACGAATTCAGGCTGCAATTCCCCTGACCAAGCTACTGTGGCATTCGGGTCCGTATAAACCGGATTCCCAGGTTCCACCATTAAAGTAAGAGGCTCATAATGGGAAGTGAATGCAACCATGCCTCTCCCTTCGAGCCTTACGTTGAACAATCCGCCCGCCAATAACCCGGCAATGCGCCGCATCATTTTTATATCCCATGAAATCCCCGGCTCAAATGCGAGTAAATCATTTCCGTTAACACAGATCGATTCACCATTTAACTGTAAAATGGAAATCTTCTTCCCTTGATCCGCGACGTATAGCTTGCCGCTTCCGGTCGCTTTCATCAGGGATGCACCCTCACCCGTTAAGGCTTTTTTAAAGAGTTTACCAAAACCATGCTCCAAAATACCTTCCCGCTCGAATTTAATTTGGCCGCGATAAGAAACCATCGTTCCCATTTTTGCCCAAATCTGCTTTTCCAAATTAATCTCCAGGATTCGTTCCGTTTCAAGTTCAAATAAACCTTGCCCTTTATCCTGCTGTTTCGTCTTTTCAACGAATTGATCGATTTGATACTTCTCCATCACTGCCCCACCTCTTTTTGCAGGAGGAAAAGCCACATGAACGATACAGCTTGCTTTAATTCCTTTGAAAAATGTCCGAGCTTTGTATAGTCCACCCCTCTCTTTGCTACGCCGGTATCAGCCACTGCCTTCCATCCCGTTTCTAAAGCCATTTTTTCAAATTCCCACGGCTGCATGGTATTCATGATGACTTCATCTCCCAATAACCGGTGGAAGCTGAATTTTTTTCGCGGCTCAGCTGTTGGACCAAGTATTCCAAAACAGACATAACCTCCAGGCTTTATTACCCGTTGGATTTCCTTCATCACCGTTAATGGTTCACCCGTATATTCCAAAGAATTAATGACCATTGCTGCATCCATTTCTTCATCTTTGAATGGAAGATTATAAAAATCTCCTTGCAGGAAAGAAAGTCCTGGTTGTTGAGCGGTTTTCCCCTTTGCAAATTCAATCATCACATTGGATAAATCAACTCCAGTTACTTCATATCCCGCTTCGGCCAATTTCAAGGAACCAACTCCATCTCCACAGCCTATGTCAGCCACCTTCAATCCCGAAGGCACATATTCAGAAAAGAAGGGAATGATGTTTTTCCGACTCCCCGTTTCCCACATTTCTTGCGAATTCTTCACCCACATAGGTGCAAAAACATCCCATTCCTTTTCCGACTCTTTATGCCATGTATGTATATTCATAAGAA
>NZ_JBYCZT010000034.1:0-12854 GCF_057586375.1 Peribacillus sp. SRI_006
TTATCTTATCATTTACAAAACCTGATGTCAACAATTATTTTCATATTGTTTTTTTGGTTAAGCAATGTATGATGTCGTTATTGGCGACTCCTAATATATTATCAGGTTGATCAATAATCGTCAATGGTTAAATTAGTTTTTTTTAAAAAAACTATAGCATGATAAAAACCCCAAGGAAATATCCATGAGGTTTTCATAAGATGACTTCGACACACAATCCTTTAAATGATCCAATAACCAATGGCCGCCAATGCGGCAACTCCCGGTATTCCAAGCAGGCCGGCGACTACCGAGGTAACAGGGTTGATTGGGACATGAATGCCCGCCTGATTACCAAGTGTATTCAAAAAGAACAAAAATGCTGCACCGATAATGACCTTTATAATGCCCTGCCCTATGAACCGGACAGGTCTTAATGGGGCCCCGATAATGAGGAGCATTAAAATCAAGCCGCCAACTATGGCAACAAAGACAACTGGTTCCAAACTCATTCCTCCCCGCAAGCTTGTACTAAACTTATATGAAGGAAACGCTGGATTAAGAACCGAAAAAAATGGCCATGAGGAACAAACAATCCTTCACAGCCATTTCCTTATCATCTTTTTAAGCGAACATTCCTTCTTTTAACTTCCCTGAATAAGTAGAAATATTTCACTTCCGCCAGTCTCGTTTGGGCGATTACTTCCTCAGATGGATCAACGCTTTTTTCAAGTAATGATTTTTGATTATGCCAATTCCATTTCAATTGTTCAAGCTCTTCGATTAATGAATCATTGAATTCATTCCGAAGTTTCTTTTTTTTACGAAAGAACAAGCGAAGTCCTCCCAGCTATCTTATATTTCTCTTCTTCCTTCTATTGCTTTTGATAGCGTCACTTCATCCGCATACTCCAAATCTCCGCCAACAGGAAGTCCGTGGGCAATTCGGGTCACTTTGATGCCTGATGGTCTAAGCAACCGGGAAATATACATGGCTGTCGCTTCACCTTCAATGTTAGGATTAGTGGCCAAAATTACCTCCAGCACTGTTTCATCTTGCAGGCGCTTTAATAAATCAGGAATATTTATATCTTCCGGACCGATTCCGTCCATCGGGGAAATACTGCCATGCAGTACATGGTATAAACCATTGAACTCTCTCATCTTTTCCATAGCTATAACATCTTTCGGGTCCTGAACCACACAGATCAAACTTCTGTCCCTCTTTTGATCTTCGCAAATATAGCAGGGATCTTGATCTGTAATATGACCACAGACTGAGCAATACATAAGATTCCGCTTAGCATTAACAAGTGCTTTTGCAAAATCCAAAACAGTATCTTCCTTCATGCTTAATACATGAAAGGCTAATCGAGCAGCCGTTTTAGGACCAATCCCCGGCAATTTCATAAAACTGTCAATGAGCTTGGAAATTGGTTCTGGATAATGCATCGAATTCCTCCTAAAAATTTCAAAAGAAACCCCCTGAAAGGAAGTTTCTTTTGAACTTGCTTAAAACATACCCGGAAGGTTCATTCCCTTAGTGAATTGTCCCATCGTTTGGTTTGTCATTTCTTCCGCCTTTTTCAAAGCATCGTTAGTGGCAGCCAACACTAAATCCTGAAGCATATCGATATCATCCGGATCGACAACTTCCGGTTTGATGACTACATCGACTATTTCTTTATGTCCAGTCACGATGACCGTTACCATTCCGCCGCCGGCAGTTCCTTCAACCCTTTTTTCACCTAATTCTTCTTGTGCCTCTGCCATCTTCTTTTGCATCTTTTGCATTTGTTTCATCATGTTCTGCATATTACCACCGCGCATACCCATTTTCCTTACCTCCAATTATTCTTTAATTTCAAGTAAATCATCGCCGACTAATTTTCTAGCCTCTGCTATAAAGGGGTCTTCTTCTTTTGATTCCGTTTCTTCTGGACCGTCGAACTGCTGTGTTGAGATGAAGTCCTCCCGCAACCTTTGCCACTGGCTTTCCGGAACTCCAGCTATCTCCATTCGGTGTCCGGTCAATTGCTGCATGATCGAGGCTATCACTTCCACGAAACGGTTATTTTCCATTGCCATTTGACAATGAATATCATATTTGAATTTTACCACAAAAGCTTCAGTTGACGCAGCAACAGGTTCTGCCTCCGTTAATAAAGCTGCCAATGACTTTTGGTTTTGCAGACCTAACTGTTCAAGCACTTCCCCCCACTTACTTTTCACAGCATTAAGACCTGGCTTTGTAGCTTGTTTCAAAACTTGATTGATCTTTCCGGCAGGTGCTTTATATGACTTTTTAACGGCCCTTTGCGCCTTAGCCTGCTCTGCAGGTTTTTCTGCCATGGCTGCCGGAATGCCGTTTTTCTGCATTTCGAGTAATTTCTTCTCTAAATCTTCTATTTTCTGCTGCAGCTGTTGAAGCTGCCCGTTATCAATTTGATTTGGCCTTTGCTCATTACATAACTTGACAAGTGCCACCTCAAGGAAAATCCTTGGATGATTTGTCCATTTCATGTCTTGCTGTGTTTGATTGAAGCTTTCAATTATGGAGTAAATCGATTCAGAAGAAATTACTTCTGCCAATTCCTTGAATTGGGGATCTATCAAAACACGCTCGAAGGATTCTGCCAGTGCCGGTGCCGTTTGAAACAAAAGCATGTCACGGAAGTAATAAATCATGTCTTCTATGAACCTAGCCGGGTCTTTTCCCATGGCCAGCAATTCTTCAAGGACTTCAAGTGCCACCGCTACTTCTTTATCATATATAGCTTTTGCCAGCCGGCTTAAAAACGCTTGCGAAACAGATCCGGTGACAGTCAATGCATCTTCCACTGAAACCGTCTCCGAACTGAAGGATATCGCTTGATCAAGAAGGCTTAGTGCATCCCGCATCCCGCCTTCGGCTGCCCTCGCAATGATATGCAGGGCTTGTTCATCACAAGAAACACCTGTTTCTGCAATGATTTGTGACATCCGGCCAACTATATCTTGAGGCTGGATCCGTTTAAAATCAAACCTTTGGCAACGGGAAATGATCGTTAGTGGAATCTTATGAGGCTCAGTCGTCGCCAATATGAAAATCACGTGCTTCGGAGGTTCTTCCAATGTCTTTAAAAGCGCATTGAACGCCCCTTGTGAAAGCATATGTACCTCATCAATGATATAAACTTTATATGTAACCGCGTTAGGTGCATATTTGACCTTATCACGAATGTCACGGATTTCCTCGACACCATTATTGGATGCTGCATCAATTTCTATAACATCTGATATGGAGCCATCGGTGATTCCGCGGCAGGTAGCACATTCGTTACAGGGCTCACTTGTCGGTGCATGCTCACAATTCACTGCTTTTGCTAGAATTTTGGCAGCACTTGTTTTCCCTGTTCCACGTGGACCGGAAAATAAATAGGCATGTGAAACCTTTTGCCCGACCAAAGCATTCTGCAACGTTTTCGTCACATGTTCCTGTCCGACTACATCAATGAATTGTTGCGGCCGCCATACCCGGTATAATGCTTGATACCCCACGGAAATCCCTCCTTCTTTTCTCCATCTTGTTTATTATACATTACTGATTTCCTTAATATCAAAGTCTAAAATGAAATTTCATCATTGCCTCATTTTTTTTCAAAAATACCAAGCACTTTACCTTCTTGGCATAAAAAAAAACCCACCCGATACGAATGAGTTTTTTGTTTATGTAAAATAACTGCCGTGCACCTTCTGTCGATTAGCAACCATAAGCGTTACTTAAGCAGTTAGCTCGGCCCAGGCAACCCTGCGGCACATGAGAACTTCCACTTAATGCTGCTTCCTTCCGGACCTGACATGGTTCATGGAGTCCCATTGCGCAGGACCCGGGCGTCAACGCCACTTACTTAAGGCAGGCCCTACAGAATGCTAACCTCGAGAAGGGATTCAACCTCGCTAGAGCGGATTGCGAGTACAGGGCACCGCTACCTCCCCGTCTAGCACGGCAAAAGTAATACCAATTTCAAAGCGTCATTACGACGCATAATTCATTATACTAAGGTAACAAAAAAAACGCAAGTGTTGTTCTTGGACAGTTCAATTCCAAATTTATCAAATGAAGCAAAGATTCATCTTCAACATTCGTTTTTCACTTATTTATTTTCTTCAACAAGCTTGAGTGCCTGCTCTCTTTTCAACGTTTTCTTTCTATCCCTAAGCTCTTTAAAAAAAGAAGTCAAAATCCAGCCGCACTCTTCCTCCAATACACCGCTGGTTACATCACATTGATGGTTAAAGCGTTCATCTCGAAGTAAATCCATGAATGTGCCTGCACAGCCAGCCTTTGGATCATGCGCTCCGAAAACAACCCTTTTCACCCTTGATTGCAAGATGGCACCGGCACACATCGGGCAAGGTTCCAGCGTTACATATAATGTCGCATCTTCAAGACGCCAACTGCCAGTAGCACGGCAAGCCTCATTGATTGCAAGGAGCTCCGCGTGTGCCGTCGCATTCTGTTCCGTTTCCCTCAGGTTATGCCCCGTCGAAATAACTTGATTATCTATTACGATTAAAGCGCCAATCGGCACTTCATTCAATTGCCGCGCCTTTTTTGCTTCCTCTAAGGCTAAATTCATGTAATGAACATCATCCTTCAAAAAAAAACCCCCTCATATTAAATAGGAGTAAACAGACAAATATTAGACAAAATAAAGGTCATACTACTTATTCTAATGAATAGTAACGCATTCGGCATATGTGCTGCAAGTAAATTCTCATAATACAGGAGGATATACCATGAATCGACCTGAATCGCCTTCCTTTGCATTGCTTATCATTGATATGATCAATGACTTTGACTTCAAATACGGGAATATGCTCCTTGAACATACGAAACTTATCGTCGATCCGATCTTGAAATTAAAGAAGCAAATGAAAGAAAAAGGTTTTCCAATCATTTATATCAATGATCATTATGATTTATGGCAGGCTGACTTCGATAAAATCATTGATAAATGTAAAAATGAAGGTAATGCCTCATTAATCGAAAGAATAAAACCGCAACAGGACGAATTTTTCCTCATCAAGCCGAAGCATTCAGCATTTTATGGGACGGCACTCAATACACTGCTTAAACAATTAAACGTGGATACCCTGATCATTACTGGCATAGCTGGCAACATCTGCGTGCTATTCACGGCCAATGATGCCTATATGCGGGAATATAAATTATGGATTCCGAAGGATTGCATTGCTTCTGCATCAAAGGAAGATAATCATTATGCATTAAAAATGATGAACCATGTTCTCAAGGCATCCATAAAACAAGGTGAAGACATGTAAGCATTCAATCGAATAAGGAATTAATCTACATACCTCCCCAATTAACACTCTTTCATTCTCTTTCTTTATCAACCTGACAAAAATGTCACTAAAGTCCCAAGTCTGTGATACAATATCTCTTGGCGAAAATCCTATGACCGGGAATTTTAGCTTGATACCTCATGAAGGAGGACAGATTGGATGAAATCCACCCCATTTATCACTGTCGAAGGTCCAATCGGCGTGGGAAAAACATCACTCGCAAAAGTTATCGCAGATCATTTTCAAATTTCATTATTAAGGGAAATTGTCGATGAAAATCCATTTCTCGGGAAATTCTATAAAGATATTGATGAGTGGAGCTTTCAAACAGAAATGTTTTTTCTGTGTAACCGTTATAAACAATTGGAAGATATCGAAAAAAAGTATCTTACTAATGACCATGCCGTAGTGGCTGATTATCATATATTCAAGAACTTGATATTTGCTGAAAGAACGTTAAAGAACGAACAATACAATAAATACCTTGAGATATTCAATATTTTAACACGGGATATGCCTGAACCTAATATGGTGATTTATTTAAACGCAAGCCTTGATACTCTTCTCTCCCGAATCGGTAAAAGAGGTCGGGAAATCGAAGAAAATATATCCTCCATTTATTTAGAGCAGTTATCCGCGGATTATCGAACATTCATGGAAACATTCGAGAAACAGCACCCTGACATCCCTGTTCTTACATTCAACGGAGATGAGCTGGATTTTGTCGGGAACAAGGATGATTTGAAAACGATAATCAGCCAAATAGAGAATGCCCTGCACAAAGGAGTAAAGTCAAATGAACTTACGAAAGAAATATAATATTCCAAACAACGCCGTCATTACGATAGCAGGGACGGTTGGCGTAGGAAAATCGACCATGACCAATGCGTTAGCCGATGCCCTTCAATTCAGGACATCATTTGAGAAGGTTGATACGAACCCCTACCTGGATAAGTTTTACGATGATTTTAATCGTTGGAGTTTCCACCTGCAAATCTATTTCCTCGCTGAACGTTTTAAAGAGCAAAAAAAAATCTTCGAATATGGCGGCGGTTTTATCCAAGACCGTTCCATTTATGAAGACACCGGGATATTTGCAAAAATGCATTATGAAAAAGGCACGATGAATGACGTGGACTACGAAACGTATACAAGCCTTTTCAATGCCATGGTAATGACGCCATACTTCCCGCACCCTGATTTACTTATCTATCTCGAAGGTTCGCTCGATGATATCCTCAACCGGATCCAAGAGCGCGGCCGTCCAATGGAACAGCATACCCCAATTGAATATTGGCAGGAAATGCACGGCCGTTACGAAGAATGGATCAATCAATTCAACGCCTGCCCTGTCCTTCGATTAAATATAAACGAATATGATCTTATGCAGGATGAAGCAAGTATCGAACCTCTTATAAAACGGATTGCCGAATATATGGAGCAAACCAAGTTGTTGCGAAATGTGTAAAACAGAAAAACCACCGGTTATCCGGTGGTTTTTTAATATATTAGAAAACAAAAATTCCGTTACATAACTGTAACGGAATTCATCGATATCCAATTTATGCGCTGTGGTTATTAATAAGTTATGGAGGAGGTAGAGGGATTCGAACCCCCGCGGGATTTGACTCCCCTGTCGGTTTTCAAGACCGATCCCTTCAGCCGGACTTGGGTATACCTCCGTATCAACATATATTATATTACATGGAATTAAAATCAAAGTCAAGCCCTCTTTAAAGTTTTTTTAAAATAATTTTCAAACTTTGATATAAAGGGGAATCAGCCTCTTTAACCAGAAGCTGATTCCCTTTGACTTACGGTTTAATGACTTCCACACCGCGCATATATGGACGTAATACTTCAGGAATGATAACACTGCCATCTTCCTGCTGGTAATTCTCCAAAAGGGCAGCGACTGTACGGCCGATTGCCAAACCTGATCCATTTAGGGTATGGACGTGTTCCGGTTTGCCTTTTGCATCACGTCTGAAGCGAATATTGGCCCGTCTAGCCTGGAATGCTTCAAAGTTACTGCAAGAAGAAATTTCGCGGTACGTTCCATAGCTCGGGATCCAAACCTCGATATCATACTTTTTAGCAGCTGTGAAACCAAGATCTCCTGTACACATGCTTAGCACTCGGTATGGAAGACCCAGCAATTGGAGGACCTTTTCGGCATGACCTGTAAGGTTTTCCAACTCTGCATAGGAATCTTCCGGCTTCACGAACTTCACTAGTTCAACTTTATTGAACTGGTGCTGACGAATTAGCCCTCGCGTATCACGACCCGCAGATCCTGCCTCTGAACGGAATGAAGCACTGTATGCCGCATAGCTAATCGGCAGATCGTCCGTGCTCATGATTTCATCACGATGGAAATTTGTCACCGGCACTTCAGCTGTAGGAATCAAGAAGTAATCATCACTTTCAATACGGAAAGCATCCTCTTCGAATTTTGGCAATTGACCTGTCCCGGTCATGCTTGCACGGTTCACCATATATGGTGGCAGCATTTCTTCATATCCGTGTTCCTCAACATGAAGGTCTAACATAAAGCTAATTAGTGCACGCTCCAATCGGGCACCAAGACCCCGATAAAATACAAATCGGCTTCCGGTCACTTTTGCTGCCCGTTCAAAATCCAGGATGCCTAGATCTCCAGCTACATCCCAGTGTGGTTTCGGTTCAAACTTGAATTCAGGTAACTCCCCCCATTTACGGATTTCGACATTATCGTCTTCCGTCTCACCAACAGGCACGCTTTCATGCGGTATATTAGGAATGGAAAGAAGTAATGTTTCTAATTGCGCTTCCACTTCACGAAGCTCATCATCGAAACTTTTTATACGGTCACCGACTTCACGCATTTCCGCAATCAACTGATCTGCATCTTTTTTCTCCCGTTTCAATATGGCCACTTGCTGTGAAACTTCATTTCTTTGGCTTTTTAACTTTTCCGTTTCAGCAATCAAGGTCCGGCGCTTTACATCCAGTTCCTCGAATTTTCCTAAATCGGTTAAATCTTCACCTCTGAATTGCAATACACGCTTCACTTCTTCAAAATTATTTCTTACATATTTCAAATCCAACATTTCAGTTCCTCCTTAATGTTTTTGATGATTTATCAAAGAACGCAAAAAACTCCCGTCCCCTGAAGAAGGGACGAGAGTTAACCCGCGTTGCCACCCTAGTTGAAGGCCTATGAAAAACGCCTACCACTTATCACGATAACGGCTTTTAACCGAAAGTATTTACTGGCCCAAAAGGCTTTCCATACTCTGCTCCAGGAGGGATTCACAAAACTCTCACACCGATTTCCACCAGCCATCGGCTCTCTGTAGAAAGAAATACTTGTTACTATTTCCTGTCATTGCTTTCTTATATAATCAAATTGTTTTCCATAATGTACTATAATTTTATACATTACGCAACCGTTTTATACAGTAAACTTAAAACCAGCCTTTAACAGTGGAAGCTACACTGCTCCAAACGTCTCCAAAGAATCCGCCAACCGCCCGCATTGATAATACGAACCAGTTTGCCTTTTCAACGGATTCGGCAGCTACGACGTTAACCTTAACTGGATCGCCGTTGATGTACCCGTAATCTTCTCCTTTTTTAGGAGTGACTGTGATGTAGCCTAGCTTTTCACCTTTTTTGATTGGTGCAGTCAGCTTACCATCATCATTCAATTTGTTTTTATCGATAACTAAATCTGTTTTATAGTTGTTTTTCCCACCATTTTCAACAAGTAGCTCGATTGCTTTTTCAGATTGAATCTTAACGTCTTTTTCCTTGCCTTTCACTACTGAAAGTGTTTCTTTCCCTTTCACCTGGTAGTTGGCTGGAAGGACTTTTTCCTTTTTAAATGTTGCATAAGCATAGTTCATCAGCTTAGTGCTATCCGCAAAACGTTCAGTTTTACTAGTGGACTTCATTACCACCGTGATATAGCGTTGGCCATCCCGGATAACCGTCCCTGTATGACCATAACCGGCAAAGTCAGTAGATCCCGTTTTCAGTCCATCTACGCCTTTATATTCAAATATCAGGCCAGGCAGCATCCAGTTGAAGTTCGAATACTCTTTTCCATCACGGAACTTCAATTTAGGAATACTCGCAATTTTTAATACTTCCGGATAATCATTTATTAGACGATAAGCAAGAAGAGCAGTATCTTTTGCTGTCATGATATTTTCTTCATCTGCTTTACCAGTAGGGTATTGCCCTAATAAATCGGAGTTATTCAAACCGCTGGCATTAACGAATTTATGGTTTTTCAAGCCTAACTTTGTTGCTTTTTCATTCATTAATTTAACAAAACTCTTTTCACTTCCGGAAATCAATTGTGCTAAAGCTACCGTTGCCGCATTTCCAGAATAGACAGCCATAGCTTGATATAGTTCCTTAACTGTATAATCTTCACCTTCCGTTAACCCAACATTCGATAAATTAGGTGCTTTTGAAAGGTCATGTACGTATTTATTTATTTTAACTTTTTGATCCCAACTGATTTTCCCATTTTCGATTGACTCCATTATGATGTACTCGGTCATCATTTTAGACATGGATGCAATCCCTAGTACTTTATCGGCATTTTTTTCATACACGATTTGTCCCGTTTCACCATCGATTATGATGGCTGCCTCTGCTTTTAAACCTAAATTATCAGATTCAGCAACAGCTTCCCCCGGTTGATAGGCAAATTGCGACATAACAAGAACTAAAACAAAAGTGAAAATGAGGGTCATCTTGCTGATTTTTTTCAATTTCCAATACCTCCAACTTTTAAGCTAATCTCTATAACAAAGGAGAAACTTTATGTAATTCCCTTGACACCTTGTCTAGTTTATCACAGAAAAAATAAAAAAAATAGACAGAGTAATCGCAGACTCTGTCTATTTTAACAATAAATTTTAATGACGATTATATGTTAAATTCATTACATTGAGTAGTTCGGTGCTTCTTTAGTGATTTGGACATCATGAGGATGGCTCTCCCTTAACCCTGCACCTGTCATTTTGACAAATTGAGAGTTTTCTCTCAACTCTTCCAATGTGGCTGTACCGCAATATCCCATACCTGAACGAATGCCGCCAATCAGTTGGAAAATGGTATCTGATAGAGGTCCTTTGTATGGAAGGCGCCCTTCGATGCCTTCCGGAACGAATTTCTTGTTATCTTCCTGGAAGTAACGATCTTTAGATCCTTTTTCCATTGCAGCAACAGATCCCATACCCCGATACACTTTAAAACGGCGACCTTGGAAAATTTCCGTTTCGCCAGGGCTTTCAGTTACACCTGCAAGCATACTGCCAAGCATTACTGCATGTCCGCCTGCAGCCAGGGCTTTAACGATATCTCCTGAATATTTAATTCCGCCATCAGCGATAATCGTTTTACCATGCTTTCTTGCTTCTGTTGCACAATCGAAGACTGCCGTGATTTGTGGAACACCTACACCGGCTACAACTCTAGTCGTACAGATTGACCCTGGTCCGATTCCCACTTTCACTACATCGGCTCCCGCTTCAATCAATGCTTTCGTCCCTTCAGCTGTTGCCACATTACCGGCAATGATCGTCAATTCAGGATAAGTCGCGCGGATTTCCTTCACCATTTCAAGGACGCCTTCTGAATGACCGTGAGCTGTATCAAGTACAATTGCATCGACATGGGACTTAACAAGCATTTCAACACGCTTCATTGTATCCTTAGTGACTCCGACTGCAGCACCTGCAAGCAATCTCCCTTGCTTATCTTTCGCCGAATTCGGGAACTCAATGACTTTCTCGATATCCTTGATCGTAATAAGTCCTTTAAGAACTCCATTATCGTCTACAAGAGGAAGCTTTTCGATTTTGTACTTTTGAAGAATCTTCTCTGCTTGTTCCAAGTTAGTTCCTACTGGTGCTGTGACGAGATTCTCAACAGTCATGACACTGGAAATCTTCAAGGAAAAATCGGAAATAAATCGCAAATCACGGTTTGTAATGATACCCACAAGTTTTTGATCCTCAATATTGTTGACTACAGGAACACCCGAAATGCGATATTTACCCATTAAATGCTCTGCATCGAATACCTGGTGATCTGGCGTCAAGAAAAATGGATCGGTAATTACACCGCTTTCTGAACGTTTTACTTTATCCACCAGTTCAGCTTGTGCTTCAATGGACATATTTTTATGAATGATACCCAATCCGCCTTGACGAGCCATGGCAATCGCCATCTCTGCTTCCGTCACGGTATCCATTCCTGCACTGATGATAGGAAGGTTGAGCTTTAAGTTTTCAGCTAAGTTGACTTGAAGGTTGACATCTTTCGGCAAAACCTCTGATTTCGCTGGAATTAATAGGACATCATCAAAGGTTAAACCTTCTTTTGCAAATTTATTTTCCCACATTATTTTCCCCTCCTGCTTAAAAATATTATTTGTAGGTTATCAATAGGACATACTACTGTCAAGAAGAGAAATAAATGTTTGATTATTCTATTAATTCGGAGGACAGCTGCAATGCCTGAAAACAATGATAATTTCGATAAATATACACCTTTTTTTTCCGCATCTTCCTCTCAACTTTTTTTACAAAAATGTTACACACAAGAAAAAATAGCAGAAGCGGAAATCAAAAGTTATGATAATTGTTATCCATTTATTTACCATCTTGAACATGCTAAAACTTATTATAATCAGGCAGCCATTGCACCACTTTCCATTCAACCAATCCTTACATTTTATGGATTCTCCCAATTATTAAAGGCTTGTCTGCTCACGATTGATCCTAACTATCCGGAATCGACTTCGATGCTTGCCCATGGGGTAACTACGAGGAAAAAGAAAAAGCAACAATATGAATTTCTGAAGGATGAAGTAAAAACGCAAAAAAATGGACTTTTCACCTGCATCGCCGAGAAATTATTTCATATCAGGCATCTGGAAGGTGAAAAGTTTTCCATGGGTACACTTATGAAAGAAATCCCGGATATGCAAAACTTTACATGGTCCATTTCCAAGAAAAATTTCGTCGCCCTGCTACCCTCTCCCAATGGTTTTCAATTGCCTTCAACCATATTGGATAGCTATCAAATGTCCAGCAGTCGATTGGAAGAATTTTTGAAAGCTAAAACGAATCAAATTTACAGTATTTCGGAAGCTCCCGGAACACTGCATTTAAAAACAGAGGGTGTTCCTATTCATAATGCCACATCTCCAATACGGTATAATTTGGAACAAGGGCAATTCATGCTATCTCTAAATAAAGATTCGTCCGCTTTTTCATTACCTGAACTTTTGATTCATTATTTGATTTCTTATAACCTTAGCATAATAGCTCGTTATGAAACAGAATGGTGGGCAGAGCTGATGAAAACCATGCCTAATGACGATTACCCTTGCATTGTGCAATTCCTTAAAATAAGCCAAGCTAAGGTGCCATTTTTAATATTTGAATGGATTAAGTCGGAAAGGTTCCACATCTGATCCTTCCAACACCCTATTGGTGAAATGATCTGACCTGAAACGA
>NZ_JBYCZT010000035.1:0-7722 GCF_057586375.1 Peribacillus sp. SRI_006
CGTTAAGAACAAATTATGGAGCCCTGTTATATATATAGAAGCTGTTACATCACCATTGAAAGGGGCTGAAATCGAAAATTGTTCATCCTTTTAAATTTAAACCGTTTCGACTATCGTAACTTAGGATATAAGCGAGATATTAGTACTGCCTGCTTAAACATGGGGAATTAAAATCGATTGCAAATAACTGGATAATTGATATAAATAAGCAGCAGTACATATATTTTAGCTAAAAAGAAATTAATTCAGAAACTGGTAACTAAAAATGTGGGGAATATCAAAATAGAAGGAATCCCTCATAAAGGATAAAACAATTGGTGCCTCTGCAAATAAAAGGTATTCTTCCAACTTGTATGAACACTAACAAATACAAGGCAGGGCTGAACTTTTAAGGTAAATGAGATCCAAAATGAGACCTTCGGAATTTAAAAATAATGAGTATGAGGAATTGCTCTATGGTCATTAAGGACTGCTTCATGAGTTTGACACAATTAAATTAGCGCAGTATAATAATCCAGTAGAACGATATACTAAATAAATTTAACTAATTTACGGTAGCATAAATGTTTTTTCAATACTTTTTTAATCGCTTGCATTTAGTAGAACGATATACTAACAACAAGCACGATTAGTAGAACGATATACTAGTAATGCAATGTTAGTAGAACGATGTACTAACTAGCCGGTTAGTTTATGATGTTTATTGTTTTATTTAGTACGTAATTATTTTTCTTGAATTTATGGTATGGGGCAAGGGGGCAACATCTGAAAGGCTTAAGAATCAAATTGCATTTCGATAACTTTTTAAATAGGGGTGTGTTTCATGAAAAATCCATTTATAAAAATGGCCACAGGTTTATATATTAGCTATTTTATTTTAGGCATGATCAATATTATCATTGGATCAAATATGGAAAATTTGTCAAATCAATTAAATACAAGTGCCTCAGGGATAAGTTACTTGGTCTCTGCCATAGGAATCGGTAAGTTAGTTTCTTTATTTTTCGCCGGTAGACTGTCGGATAAATTAGGAAGGAAACCATTTGTTGTTTCAGCATCTTTTATCTACCTGATCTTCCTTATAGGCATACCTTTGGCTCCTAACTATACATTGGCATTTATATTTGCTGTATGTGCTGGTATTGCCAATTCATTTTTGGATGCAGGTACGTATCCAGCACTTATTGAGGCTTTTCAAAAGAAAGCTGGTTCCGCTACCGTATTAGTAAAAGCGTTCGTTTCAATCGGTGCCGCACTTCTTCCATTTATCATGGCGTTCTTTATAGCTAGAGATATGTTTTACGGGTATACATTCTTCTTAATGGCTGCTGTATATCTTGTTAATGGGTTTTTCCTGCTTAAGGTTTCATTCCCGGATCATAAAGCCCAAAGCCAAACTCGGAATGATGAACAAGCTGTGCCGGTTCAACAGCAATTCCTCTCAAAACCGAAGTTTGCTCAGGAAGGTTTGGCCGTCATACTATTAGGCTTCACATCAACTGCTTTATTCATGTTGGTTCAAGTCTGGCTTCCGAACTTCGGACAAGATGTATTAGGGCTAACCCAAGCTAAGGCTGTTCAATTGCTTAGTTACTATAGTATTGGCTCCCTTATTTCTGTCATTTTACTAGCTGTTCTATTGAATAAAGTAATTAAGCCCATTACCGTCATGATTATCTATCCGGTCATTGCAGCATTATCTTTATTGTCACTCATCTACATCCAGCAACCATTTATAACCGTTTTGAGCGCTTTCTTCATAGGGCTTTCAACTGCAGGGGTATTCCAATTAGCCATGACAATAATCACAGAATTCTTCCCTGCCAATAAAGGTACAATCACTTCATATGTAAACATTGCAGGTAGTTCAGCCTTTATCATCATACCTTTCATTACAGGTATCATTTCCAAGAATGCTGGGTTAACTGCGGTCTTCTTGTTTGATGTGGCAATTGCGGCAATTAGTATTTTGTTGGCCGTTTTCGTTGCCTATCGATACAAGAAGGTAATTAAAGTTTCCAATTAAACGGTCTAACCGAACATCAGTGGGGCATGAACCCTACTGATGATATTGATAAAAGGGGGAAACATCATGCAAACAATCACGATCAAAGACGTAACGATCGGAGAAGGGGTTCCAAAAATCATTGTTCCACTTATGGGGACAACGGAAGAAGAACTGCTTAAAGAAGTTGAAACGGTAAATGCGCTACAGCCGGATATCATTGAATGGCGAGTAGATGTCTTTGAACAAGTCGAAAGCTTAGAAGCCGTTTCGGATATGATTTCAAAACTTAGAAGTGCTGTTCCTAGTACTTTGCTGCTTTTCACTTTTAGAAGCCATAAAGAAGGCGGAAACAAGCAAATCAGCGATGATTATTATTTCGAACTTCTTCATACAGCAATTAAAACGAAGAATATTGATCTTGTCGATGTGGAGTTGTTTTTTGAGGAATCACCAGTGAAGGAGACTGTGAAGGTAGCTGAGGAAAATGGCGTATACGTAGTGATGTGTAACCATGATTTCGATAAGACACCAGCAAAAGAAGAAATCATTTACCGATTGCGTAAGATGCAGGAATTTGGCGCCCATATTCCCAAAATCGCTGTAATGCCCCAAACAATTGGTGACTTACTCGTATTATTAGATGCAACTTACACAATGAAAACAGAGTATGCCGATCGCCCATTCATTACGATGTCAATGTCGGGTACAGGCCTGGTCAGTCGATTATCAGGTGCGGTGTTTGGATCTGCTTGTACATTCGGTGCCGGAAAAGAAGCATCTGCACCAGGGCAAATTCCTGTTACTCAATTAAGAAATGTATTGGAAATCATTGATCAAAATATTTAACTCATAAATCCTTCCAAGAAGGAATTTATATAAAGTTTAAAAAATCAGGGGGAATAGAACATGGAAAATCTAGGACGAATTAATGGGAAAACAGAATTAGTAGGATTGCTTGCAACACCTATCGGACATTCATTATCACCTGCCATGCATAATTTAGCTTTCGATAAATTAGGCTTGAATTGCGCCTATTTAGCATTTGAGGTTGGAAATGAAGAGCTTGAAGATGCAGTCAAAGGGATGCGTGCATTAAATGTAAAAGGATTTAACGTATCCATGCCTAATAAAATGAAGATCCTTCCATATCTTGATGAATTGGCGGACAGTGCTAAATTTTCAGGAGCCGTTAATACTGTTGTCAATGTCGATGGAAAGTTCGTAGGGCACAGCACTGATGGAATGGGATATACCCGGAACCTAAAAGAAAATGGTATTGATATTAAAGGCAAGAAAATGACTCTTATCGGTTCTGGTGGGGCTGCTACTCCAATTGCCATTCAATCTGCGCTGGAAGGTGTGGCGGAAATCAGCATTTTTGCTCGTGATGATGCATTCTTCCCGCAAGCAGAAGAGAATGCACGAATCATCAATGAGGATATGAAGCATTTAAATGTGAAAGCCAATGTATACCCTCTTGAAAATGTTGAACAATTAAAGGCTGAAATCGCAACTAGTGATATTTTGGCAAATGGAACCGGCGTTGGCATGAAACCACTTGAAGGCTTAAGTGTCATTCAAGACGAATCAATGCTGCGTCCAGATTTAATCGTAACCGATGTTGTTTACATCCCACGAAAATCTAAATTAATGGAACAAGCTGAAGCTGTAGGTGCTACAGCTATTAATGGTCTTGGGATGATGCTTTGGCAAGGTGCACTAGCCTTTGAATTATGGACAGGCCAACAAATGCCTGTTGATTTCATCAAAGAGCAATTGTTTGCAGAATAAAATGATTCCACTCTGGAGATTGCTCTCCAAATAGAGGTTTTTTCATACTCGATGTGCATCTTGTTAAATGATTAAAAAAACCTCGGAGCTAAGAAATGCAGGGCGTGAGATCCCTTGTTTTTCTTAGCGTTTTTTTTTGAAAAGTGGTTTTCATGTAAATGGATAACATAAAGGGGAGACTTCAATGTAATTACATTATGCATGAAGGTGTTATATGGGAGAAACACAACGTGATTTATTATAGGGGTGTAATAATGAAAAATCAGTATTTTAAAGCGGCATCTGGCATGTATATTAACTATTTTCTGCTGGGGATGGTTAATATAATTCTCGCCTCCAACATGCCCTCTTTAACAGAACAATGGGATACGGACTCTACTGGCATTAGTTATCTTATTGCAGCAATAGGAATAGGCAGATTACTCACGTATGGTCTCTCGGGAGTATTATCAGATAAATTTGGAAGAAAACCATTAATCATGGTCTCTTCGGTTATAATGGGCGTTTTTTTAATTGGGATTCCATTTTCTCCCTCATATGAAATGGCCTTTGTATTTGCCTTACTTGCGGGAATTTCCAACTCAGCCATGGATGCTGGTACATATCCGGCGCTAACTGAAATGTTTCCTGAATCTGCTGGTTCCGCGAGTGTTATGGTTAAGGCTTTTGGTTCGCTTGGTGCTACAATCCTGCCATTCATCATCTTGTTTCTTACTACGAACCAATTATTTTACGGGTTTGCATTTTTCGTACCGGCTGTCATCTATTTCATGAATATGTTTTTGGTGATGTCCGCTTCATTTCCAAGCAAATCCGAAGCTGTCAGTAAAGAAGAGGATTTGCATAGTAACAGGTTCATAACGGAACCTAAATTTTGGAGCGAAGGAGTCGCACTAATCATAATTGGGTTTACATCAACTGCGTTATTTACAGTTTCGCAAATCTGGTTACCGAGTTTCGGGCAGGAAGTCGCAGGGATGCAATCTTCAAGTGCAATTAAATTATTGAGCTATTATAGTGTGGGGTCACTTATTTCCGTCCTGCTATTATCCATCTTATTAAACAAATGGATTAAGCCCGTGACGGTGATATTGCTTTATCCAATGATTACTTTACTTACGGTTATCATCATATTAACGATTCATTCACCTATTGTCTTAAGTATTAGCTCCTTTTTCCTTGGAGCCTCGACAGCTGGGATCTTTCAATTAACCATTGCAATAATGACTGAACTTTTCTGGAGAAAAAAAGGAACTGTAACAGGGATCGTTGCGACGGCATCCAGTTTGGCGAGCGTCATTTTACCAATTGCAACGGGCTTGATCGCTAAGAGTGGGGATATATCGCATATATTTCTTTTTGATTGCTTTATTGCTACTATAGGAATCCTGGCTGCAGCTTTTGTATATTACCGGTATAAGAAATTGACACAGCAGCAGACCATATTTAACCATGGCTAAAAATATTGAAGGATTTACTTAAAACTCCATCTTCCGGAACTAGGATGGCGTTTTTTTTTGGACTAATGAATAGTGGATATAGATGTTTTGGCGTGATTAATGATCGTTGAGATTCCCATGTTCCAAAAGCAAGGGTGTAATAATGACAGTAACTATATTATTATTATAGTAAGAACATGATAATAATAAGTACATCAAAAATACATTCAAGATGGTGATTGAACTATGAAACAATCCAAAAAAGGGCGGGTCACGCTGCAACAGGTAGCAAAACATGCTGGGGTATCAACATCCACTGCTTCCCTTATCGTTCGCAATAACCCTCGAATATCGGAAGCGACGCGAAAAAAGGTACTAAAATCCATGCATGAATTGGGTTATGTTTACGATAGAATTGCAGCAAACCTAAGGTCGCAGAGTTCTGATACTGTAGGAATCATTATTACCGACATATCAAATACCTTTTTTTCTGAATTCCTGATAGGTGTTCACGATGCATTGGATGAGGTCGGGTATACAGTGTTGCTGGGGACTACATTTGACTCGGTTGCCAAGCAAGATCATCTCCTTTCAACCATGATGGAACACAGGGTGGGTGGCCTGATTCTTTGTCCTGTCTCTGAAAGCTCACAAGATACAATTGAACGGTTAAATGAAATTGACACGCCGATGGTGCTTGCTGTCAGGGAACTGCCTGGAGTGAATAGCGACTATGTAGGCATAGACTATCCAGAAGGAGCCAGGATCGCCGTTGATCATCTCCTTGGAAAGGGGCATAAAAGAATTGCGCTCCTTGGTGGCGTTAAGGAGTCGTCTACTTGGATCGAGAGAATGGAGGGATACCGTGAAGCCCTTTCAAGAGCGGGATTGGAAGTGGATGAATCGTTGGTGATAGATAGTGCCCCTACACGGGAGGGAGGGCTTGAGGCTGTTTTGAAAGTACTTGAGAATCCTAATCCGCCTACCGCAATTTTTTGCTTTAGCGACTTAATTGCCTTTGGTGTTATGCAAGGGTTAATGATGAAAGGAATTACTCCTGGAAAAGATATAGATATCGTTGGGTTCGATAACGTTCCAGTCGCAGAAATCTATCATCCTCCGCTAACGACCATTTCCTCATTCCCTAGACGTATTGGGAAAGAGGCAGCGAATCTCTTGTATCAGCAAATGGAAAAAATAGAACGGGAACAACAGCGAATCATATTGAATCCAGAACTGATTATTAGAGAGTCTTCCTAAAAAAGAAAAATAAAAAGGTGATTAGTTTACAGAGGTTAGGTACCGCTGTGCCCTTTTCATCTTTTCTATTATTCTTTTATTGGGAACATTGATTTACATATCAAAAAGGTTTGCCTTACTTAAGCGGTTCATAAATATCCCAGGCCACTTTCAATGAATCGACTATAAAGTCTGCCACTTCATCAACATCTAGATCATTGGTATTCACTTTTGAATGATGATAGGAGTATATTTCCTGTCTCGTGTAAAAGAGTTCTTCGATTTCTTCAAGGGACCGGCTTTGTAAAACAGGTCTACTATCAATAAGCAAGCCTATTCTCTCTTTCCAGTATTCCCAAGATAAGTCCAGGTAAAAGACAATGCAATTGGTTAAACAGATATTCCGTATATCCTCTTGTAAAAAGGCCCCGCCTCCAACTGAAATGATTTTCAATTGTTGTTGACTTAGGCTTTCAATCACACTTTTTTCTTTTTCGCGAAAAGCTTTTTCCCCAAACTTCTTGAAGATTTCCGTAGTGGGCATATTGAATTCCTTTTCAATTTCTTGATCTATATCAATAAAGTCCCTATATAATTTCCTGGCTACCTTCTGTCCGATCGTCGTCTTCCCTACCCCCATAAAGCCAATAAAAACGATACTTTGCATCCTCAAAGATGTGTTTTTATTAATCATTTATAAATCCCTCTCCCAACTATTTTTTATAATGATTAAAAGTCTTTCCTGAAATTTTTAAAATATATTTATTATAGTATAAGTAAGTAAAATTGTAAAAAAGTTTTTTAATATTTGGACAATGGAACCCTGTGTTTTAGCGGTTTAATGTTTAATAACTTTACCCGGAAGGAGCAATCCGTTTTCAGTATTCGATTGTTGCAACTAATTATTCGTTTCCTCATATATTTAAGTTGTTATTGCCATAACCTATCACTTGCATGGTTTATGGATTTTGCCAAAGGCATTACTTAGTTGAAGGGGAAGCGGTAGTTCAAATGGTTGGGATAAATGATTTTCCTGGATTATATGTTTTAAGAGGAAGACAAGGTGTGACAGGCACATTTATTCCTTATATAAGTGATTAATTCATTTGAAAAGAAAATGTATGAAATGGGTTGACTTAATGGTGGGAAAGGATTAATATAAATAAGCACCAACTAAGACAAACGCAAAACTTCATCGCTTTTGGCAGGTTGCTGAAAGAAATAATAACTATTGACTTCTTACTG
>NZ_JBYCZT010000036.1:0-6622 GCF_057586375.1 Peribacillus sp. SRI_006
CTGCCTTAAAGACAGCTCCGATCTTCAGCTAACGCACCCGTTAGTTTAAGTAATCCTTCACAAGGATTTCAATTGGAAATTGGGTACCCATCTCTTATAGCTCTAACTATGACTTCAAAATCTCCCATGCCATGCTTTTGGGCGATTAGAGCCAAAGAATAGGCCAGTTCATTCCGTTGTTCTTCTTCTATCGGCACATGGACTTTAATCGTTTTGTTACTTGGGTTGACTCCGAGCGATATAATATCATATTCATTAATTACCTTATTGCTTTCTTCCATGAATGCTCGGCTCTGTTCTACCTTTTTCTGATTGTCTAAGTAATCATAGACTAAAAAAAGTATATACGCGGCCATCAGCACACCTAACCCTAGTAAGAATCGTTTTTTTAATTTCTTCACTTTATATCTCCTTATCCAAAATTCTGTCTATTCTGCATCCTTTTAACTTTATCATATTTATCTATCTGTAAAACTATCTGATATTTAGATGATCAAAAGCGACATAAAATAGACTTCTCTCTTATTAAACTAACCTTCCCGTTAGGGACATAAGAAAAAGCTGCTTTTAAGACAGCTCTTATCTTCAGCAAAAGCACCCGTTAGTTCATGACTTATCGCATCGCAGAGTAGACACAAACTGTGCAGAAGAGGAAATCGAGAGAAGTATAGTAGCAGTCTTTCAACTAAATACTATACTAATCATTGATTTCTGGTGTTACGAACAGCAGTAAATAGATTTATCCATGGCATCTTCAGGAATATAAATCATGCCATCTTTAATTTGGTATGGAATTCCGTTTTTTTTCAATAACTCTGTTGCATTACTATTGGTTTTTTCGCCCCATCGGATATACTCACCCTTGTACTCTTTTTTGCACCCAATTGCTAATGTAAAGAGAATACAAAGACATAAGGCCAACAGTACTTTACTTTTCAAACGACAAACCCCTTTACAGATATTGTGATAGGGAAATTATACATCATATGGTTGAGTTTACAAAAAGTATAATACCGTAGTTACTTTGTAATTCACAGTTCGAATACACTGTACTTGTAGAACTATCCTGCCCCGATAGTTCCATAAGAAAATGAACTGCAAAAGCAACTCCCTTATTAAAGTAAAGCACATTATGGGGTTGGTATAGTGGACACATTATAGTTAGGTCCTTTATAGTCCGTCGGCTCGATTTGTATAAAACATTTTTAACCGTAATTAGGTTAAATAGCTTTTCTGATTAGCCAGTTTTGAAAAAGAAAATAAAAATAACTAATAAAATACAAACTAATTAAAAAGAAAAAAGACACCCTATTCATATAACCTAGCAATGCTAAAAATAATAAACCAATACCAAATAAAATGGACATAAAATCAAAGGCTTTAGACTTTGCAAATTGATTGATTTTTATATTACGCTCATCATTTTCTTCAATCTCTTGTGCTTTAGTTTTAAATCTTTCACTTGAAATAGATGTTACTCCAGAAAAGGTGAGAAAGACCCCAGTAAAAATAATAGCTATGGAAACTAGATCCGGACGGATAAATATGGAACGAATCTCATTTGCCACAGGAAAAGTTACGAATATTCCAAATGATATTAAGACAATTCCACTGAAGGTTAAAATCCAAAGTGCCTTATTTTTCATTATTTATTTCCTCCTCGTAGATAAAAATTTCTTCAATGCTTAAATTAAAATAACGTGCAATCTTAAAAGCTAGAATTATTGAAGGGTTATATCGCCCATTTTCTAAAGACCCAATCGTTTGTCTAGATACCTCTAAGGCTGCGGCAAGTTCCTCCTGTTTAACTCCATGCTGTTTTCGGATTATTTCTAGCTTATTTTTCAACTAACCACCTCTAATACGGAAAGTAAACTTTCCGTAAAATTAACATAAAAAGGTATATGTGTAAAGTTTACTTTCCATAAAAAAATAATATAATCACTCTTAAAGGAACCAATCAAAACTAAAACCCCTTGTCGGCCAAGGGGTTTTCTCATCTTAGAAATAATCGTTTATGCCGTAGCTTTGAAACAAAGTTTAATCATTTTTGTGTTCCTAAATGAACTAACGCACCTGTTAGTTGAATAACTTGGAAATCCATAAACGGTCTGATGTATTAAATGAACGTAAAACACTCGAAGCAACTTTTTCAAAATCTTCTTCTGTTTTTGCATTCTCAAAATCAAACCATATCCCATCTTCATCTTCCGATTCTGCTCCTAACCTTAAACGTTTGTATATATGATGGGCAGTAACTTTGTTAGGTGGGATTTGTTCACCCCAATACATTGCTACACCTTCTGTTGGGCAAGTCGCCAATTCAACAATAAATGAACCACCCCATCTGTTGAATTGGAAAGTAATTAAATCTATATTATTTTCATTTTTTCTTCTAAAGTGAGGTAATGAGCCTTTAAATTCTAGTTTTCTTAAAACTGGTATCACAACTTTTTTCAAGGCATTATCCATCATTTTTCTTTCATTCAAAGCCATTTTTGCTTTCTCCTTCCTTTTGTTGTTCAACTATCCTGCCCCTTTAGTTCTTTATGACATTATGTTAAGAATTGAAGCCATTTGTGTTCTGGTTCGTGCAATTGTATAGCGTAATGAAGCCTTTTTTTCCTCTGATTATCTAGTTTGTCTATTATCGCCATAAAGTCTTGATGGTCTTTTTCTCTTGTGTTTTTTACTTTATATAAAAGTACAATTTCTAGATTTAGATAAGGAATGCCTGTATCAGAATAACTCCAAACTGACTTAAGTGGATGGGAAATCGTTAAATCCCTTCTGAATTTCCAATCATTTTCCTTTGTTTCATTTAGAAGAACTTCTAATTTATCTCCATTTGACTTATTCAAAGCGTGTATTTCGTGAATAGGTAACTCTAAAAACTCATTTTCCCAAGTGTAGAATTTACCTTTAATAACCTTTTTAAAATCCCATTCTTTAAGATATTCCTTCAGATATAATTGGTCTTCTCGAAATAGTGCAATCTCTATATCTTGATGTTCTCTTGTTTCTCTGCCGATAAAAAGGTCAATTGCCCAACCACCTGCAAAGAACCACGTTTTATTAAACCCTGACATTAAAGAAGTAATGCTATGACATTGCTCAAATGGCATATGAATCCCCCAGACTTAAAAACTTATATCCTTATCTATTCTTTTTCTATTTTGAAAAACCTCTTTACTGAATCTTTATGCAACTATCCTGCCCCTATAGTTCTATAAGAAAAAGGCCACCAAATGGCGGCCCCGTTTCTCAACTAACGCACCTGTTAGCTGAATAAGATATTTCCTTTATATTAATTCACTTTAAGGATGTTTAAATGCTTCGTTGTAGAAATCAAATCTATTTTATGATTTCCTTTTGTGTAAAAAACGGAAGCCCCTTCTCTTTCTCCCTTTTTCCATCCATTCGCTTTAAGGACTAATTCATATCCAAATGGTATGCCATTTTCTTCCGATGCTTTTGACCAATCATAACTTTTCCCTTGTTCATTTTCCTGGACTAGCTCAGCATTTTTAGGAACTGGGAAGTCAAATGCATCTTTGGATGGTTCGTATAGAGATAACGTTAAAATAATAAGTGACTCCACCTATCAAAAGCGTAGCTAAAGTAAGTGTCCAACCAACCATTTTCTTCATTTTACTTACCCTTCCTTCATAGGTTGTTATTTGGATCGATACTCCAAACAACTATTTGTTTTCTACATATTCTATTCAAATTGTGGATTATCCTTGTTCAACTAACCTGCCCCGATAGTTGCATAAAGAAAGAGCTGCCTTAAAGACAGCTCTGATCTTAACGCTAAAGCACCCGTTAGTTGAAGAAGATCTTCATTTTTTTATGATTTAAAATCAACAGTAGAAAATTTCTTTTTGTTTGCCTTAACTAAAGTAAAAGATAATATAGCAGAAATAAAGATTAGGATTGAACCGAATATATATACAGCTCGTACTCCAACAAAGTCAGCAATGAAACCCATTAGAAAAATGGATACACCTGTAACAGTTGATAATAGGATACCTTGGGATGCATACACCTTTGGTAAATGTTTGGTCCTTGAATATTTACCTGAAATGCAGTTTGTTGAGCTATATCTCTTATTTGGTATGCTGGACCCATTGCAACACAAAGCAGAAGAGCCAGTATAGGATTACTCGTCAGCCCATAAATTAATGTGAAAATACTAAATAAAAACGAACCAATTACCATACTAAATATCAAGTGCTTCTGAATTGTTTTAGCTATGAACAAGGTGATTATACCCCCAAAAATGGCACCAATATAATAACTTGCATTAATAAAACCCCACCATTGCTCTCCTTGGTTTAAGGCTTCTTTTACATAAACCAATGTTATTGCTCCAATCCAAATGGAACCTGCCATTCCCTCAATAACATCCATTAAAGTAACAATTCTAAGAGTTTGATTACGCCATAAAATACCCCATCCTTCATTCATTAGTGCCCATTTGGATTTATTTTCTATTTCAACTTCATCGTTATCAATTAAATACTTTGATGTAATATATAAAGACAATACAGAAACCCAAAGCAATACTACATTAAAAGCCAAAGTTGAATTATGTCCCCAATTTATTACGGCAAAACCTGTAAAGCTATACCCAGCTATTTGAACAGATTGAGTTGTGATGGATAGAGAACTGTTAGCTTTCACAAGATTATCTTTCGGTACAATTTTAGGTGTAACAGAATTAAGTAACGGATTTCCCCATCCTTCCATAAAAGATATAACTAAAATAAATAATAACAGAACATAAATATGATTAGTTATAGGCAAGAAACCCAGAAGTAAGAAAGTAAGTATTAAAGCCTTCAAACCTTGAAGACTCACAAGTAATTTAGAGAAAGTAAACTTTTTATAAAGTAATGGTGATGTTAGACCAGCAATTAAATTAGCCAAGGCTTTGAATAAAGGAAATAATGAAGCCATTAATGCAGAATCAGTTTTTTGATATATAAATGTGGTAATTACCATAATGTAAATGACATCAGCAAGGGCTATGCTTGTCTTAGCAAACCAGAAACTATAAAACGGTATTCTTTTCATAATATCTCCTATTGATAAATCTACCCATCTAATTTTTTATGATTATATCATTAAATACGTGTTTTCTTCTTGAGCTAACCTGCCCCTTTAGTTCTATAAGAAAAAGCTGCCTTAAAAACAGCTCTGATCTTCAGCTAACGCACCCTGTTAGCTGAAGAACTAGGATATTTCAGTTTTTCTTTTGTAAGAAGACAGAATCCCAAAACCAATAAATAGCAGCTGCTGCAAAACTAAAACCGTAATATATTTGGGTTTTAACTAAATATGTAGGTTCAACTCTAAATAACATTACATTAAATAAAAATACTGCTACAAAAGAAAGCACCGTGTAAATTAAAAGATAAAACATATTAAATTTTCTCGGGCGTTTATTAAATATAATCTGTAATGGTACTGCAAAAAGTAAATAAGGTATAACAACATAAAAAGAATAATAACAGGCATTAACTGCAACCAAGAGGGTTCTCCACTAACTACAATTATAAAAACAGAAAAAGAGATACAAGACAAGAATAGACTAACAAAATAATAAGGTATTACATCGCTAATTTTCGATACTTTTTCACTTAATTTCCAAATCTCCAATTTTTCTCAACCTTCCAAATGTCATGTTACTTTTTTCCATAATAATATCATTTCTTCAACTAATCTGCCCCGATAGTTGCAGAAGAAAAAGCTGCCTTAAAGACAGCTCTGATCTTCAGCTAACGCACCCGTTAGTTCATTATGAAAAGCGATTCTTATTAAAGAATCGCGCCCTTTTGTTGCATACTTACTTCACCGTTACATCTGTGATATACCGTTTATGAATAAAGCGAAAACAAAGCTAATAAAAGTAAAACCAGCAAGGGGAACCGCAAAGGCTTTGTTGTTCTTAAACTCAAATATTGTAAATAAGCCACCTAAAGCACAAACAATAAACCATATTGGGATAAAAATTAAGTCTGCAACATTAACAGAAAGCAATGTATAAAAACCTGTAATGTATAATATCCAATTGATAATTAATAGACCGAATATACAATAAGACCACTTATAAGGAGGTGAACCTTTCCCATATTTTCTAACCATTAGTAATGGAAAAACGAAGATAATAACTAATATAGCTCCAAAAAGTCCAATTAAAATCGAAGTTAACCCCAAAAAGCATACTCCTTTCGCATTGAATTATTCAATGACTCTGTCTCTTTAACGAAATGGTGCAATCCTTTTTTTAAGATAGGCACCAGTCCATAAAGAAGCACCTACTTTATTTATTGTTATTATAAAACAATTATTTATCGTTTTGCAATAAATAATTGTTTTATATTGATGTATTTGTATCGTTTAACTAATATCCTCTTCTCTTTTAATGAAATAAAAAAGTATCTCTAATTAGATAGAGGTACTTTAAAAAATATAGTGGATCTTAAACAATCCTACCTCGTTTAAGTACAACCTCCACAATCTGGCCCTTTAATGGAAAAACATGACTGATGTTTTTAAACGACTTTATTATGTTTTAAACTTAATATCATTTAACAGCATTCCTTATAGAACTAAC
>NZ_JBYCZT010000037.1:0-5200 GCF_057586375.1 Peribacillus sp. SRI_006
GCTTAACTTCGGTGAAGAGTGAGGTTTTCAGTCAGTTGATAAAAACCTTCTAAAAATATAGGCAGATTAATATGCAAAAAAATGCTAATGGATGGTCACCACAGTTTTTGGAACCTGAGTATAAATAAAAGTAACAAGTGCGATGTTACAAATGCCCTCCCTAGCTTTTCACTGTTTAGATGTAGAATTTAAAATTTTTGATATTAATAAAAAAGCGTTTATAACGGCAATTTTCATTCCTGAATTCTTACTCTTCATCACATTTCACCTCGTATAAAATATTAAATTCTTTTATTGAATGCTTACCATTAATGATAAATAAAAAGCTACCACACTTAATACACTCATTGTGAAACCTAATAGAATAGGTGCTCTTTTTATGTAAGACAATATTGTTAATCCCAAGCAGGATAAAGCTAACATTAATAACATTGCACTGTTAAATTCAAAACCAAAAACTATTACTAAATCGCGTGTTATATTTCCTTGATATAATAGATCGAATAATATGGACGGTCCTGATGAGCCAATTGTTGTTTCAATATCATGAGGTGGCTCTTGTTGCCCTAATACAGCAGTAGCAGAGAAAATTAGAAATACAATTAAACTCTCAGCTTTCGTCCAAGGTCTTGGGTTAAAATTATCACTATTTTTTATTTTTTTTCGTATCAAAATGCTATTAATGAAGACATATGCCAATAATGGAATAATGAGCAGATGTTTAATTAAAAGTGCTTGTCCATAAGGAAGGATCCAAGATTTTGCATAGTCTTTATAATCGATCACTACAGTCATTAAAAAAAGTCCTGATATAACCGTCATAAAGAAACACATTAATGCAACGGGTGTAAACCATCTTAAAAATTTCATCCAATTTAAGTGACCTTTTGAGGCCCAACTAACCACGAATAAAATTCCTACCCAAATTGATACAGCTAGAAAATGAATAGTGTGTACAAGGAATCCTTTCCATTGCTCAATAGAACTAGCATGACTAGACCAACCTAGTGCGAGAATTAATATGGACGTAATGACAATACCAATGGATGCATATAGCGGACTCTTTCGATAATCAAACCAAACAATATAAATAAATAATAGGTTTGAGAGTAAATATGTAAAAATCCAGGCTTTTCCCACTTCAAATGTAAAAAGTACCGATTTAAGTGTTTGCTCAAACCCAATGTCTTGATAAAGATATAAAATCACTTGTAAAACGGGTATAAATGAAAAGATTCCTATACCGGCTGTAGCTAGCATTAATACACCTTTAGGTACGTTAATATCTGGTCTATAAGCACTTGGTACAAGCTGAAGGATAAAACTGCCCATTAATAGGGAAAAACAAAGATATAATAATGGTTCACTGATGATTCCAATCATTAACATTTATTATTTCTTCCTCCTCATTAGCCATAGAAAACTTCCAATAACTACGACAAATAAAACAACTGAAATGGAAGGGATTATATAAGAAGGCACGTTACTTTGTTGTACTTCCTGCTTTGGTTTTTTTATCTTGTTTTCTTGAATATCTTCTTGTTTTCGTTCTTCTTCTGTTTCACTCTTGCTTTCAACGGTGGCTTTATCATTAGGTACATCTACTGAAAAAGAAAACGTACCTTCTATCGGGTGTCCATCTGCACCAATGATCTCCCAGTCCACTTTATAATTTCCATTCTTTAAAGGTTGAAGGAAATTAGCCCACATCTCCTCCTCCTCGATCACAAAGTTTCCTAGTTTAACATATTCACCGTTTGAGTTCGAAACACTAATTCTACTGTTCTGTTCAACTTTTGTCGCAAAAATTAAAGTTAACTCCTGAATGGGTTCTGTAATTACTTCACCATCTTTAGGTGTTGAGTCTTCCAGAGAAGTGTGTGCTAGTGCTTGCTTTGAAAATAAGATGAAAAGTAATAAAAATAATAAAGATACTTTTTTTATCATTCCAGATACTCCTTTTACAAATTTAATTCATCAATTTGACACACATATTAGCTACTGCTAATATGATGATAACAAAACATATTAGTCCTGTCTAATATGTTAGGAGGTAAATATATGCAAATTACTGATATAGATATGAAGGTTAAACTAATTCATGGATTTTCTAATAAAACAAGGATACAAATCCTCGAAAGTATAAAAAGTCAGGAAAAAACTGTGTCTCAAATTGTAGAAGAAATTAAGGGGAACCAGTCTAATATTTCACAACACCTTGCTTGCTTAAAGGGCTGTGGAATTATTGTCGGAAGGAATGAAGGAAAATACTGCTATTACAGTTTACGCAATCAGCATATACGAGATTTATTAGCAATGTTTGATGTAGTACTGGAAGATGTTCAAAATGACGTTGCATGCTGCGAAAATCATATAGATTAGGAGTGCTTATGATGGCTGACAAATACAGTAATTCTAATAATGATGCTGAAGATACAGAAAATAGGACGGATAGTTGTTGCAGCTCCACCAAGTTAGAAATAAAACAAGAAAACACAAGTTGTTGTTCAAGTAACAAAGATTCAGTAAACAGCTTTAATTCAATACCTATTTTTATACAAACAGAAACTAGTTGTTGTAGCAGTAATACATCAAAGGAAACAGATAAAGAATTAGAGAAAATAAACTGTTGCAGCACTTCCCTTCCAAGTGAAAAAAAGCAAGAAACCACTAATTGCTGTAGCAGTAATACAACAATTAAAGAAGATGAAACATTTGTGAATACAAGCTGTTGTAGTAGTAATGAACAACAGACAATCTCGAACTCTCTTCCTTCTGGGGAGAAAATGGTTTACAGAGTTCACGGAATGGATTGTCCGGCTTGTGCAAAAACCATTGAAAAAGGTTTAAGTATATTGAAGGATATCGCTGAGGTAAAGGTTAATTACAGCACCGCAAAAATGCAGGTGGCTGCTAGTCACCTTGATGCTTTTGTCCCAATTGAAAGTGAAATCAAAAAGCTTGGATATTCTGTTGAGCCTTTAAATCAAAAAGGGAATACAAAAACGTTCGAAATTGCTGGAATGGACTGTGGTAGTTGTGCTAAGAGTATAGAAAACCATTTGAATACCCTCTCAAATGTTAAATATGTCAGTGTAAATTTCTCTACCGGGAAAATGAAAATTGAACATTCAGATAGTGTTGAAAATATTATTTCTGAGGTTTCTAAAATTGGCTTTAAAGCTTCATTACAGTCAAATAAGAAATCGATACAGACTAACAAAAGTAACGAAAATGGCTTAATAATCTTGTCTGGAATACTAATCGCTCTGGGGTTTATCGGCTCATTTAATGGAATTTCTCCATTGATGTCCACTATGCTATATGTAATTGCAATGGTGATAAGTGGTTATAAGCCCGTTAAGAGTGCATTCTACGCAATAAAAAGTCGTTCATTAGATATGAATGTTTTAATGTCTGCTGCAGCTATTGGAGCTGTTCTAATAGGTGAATGGCTTGAAGGTGCTACTGTTGTATGGTTATTTGCAATCGGTAACTTACTACAAACAAAATCAATTGAACGTACAAGGAATTCAATTCGTAACCTTATGGATTTAGCTCCTCCTGAAGCTTGGGTCAGCGTTGGTTTAGAGATAATTAAAAAACCAGTTGAAGAAATAACAGTTGGTGACATTATCATTGTAAAACCCGGCGATAAGATTCCATTAGACGGTGAAATTATTCAAGGAGAATCAAGCGTCAATCAGGCTCCAATTACTGGAGAGTCCATTCCTGTAGATAAGGAAATTGGTGACACAGTATACGCAGGAACTATAAATGAAAATGGTTCTCTTGAGATTAAGGTGACTAAGTTAGTTGAAGATACCACCATATCAAAAATTATTCACTTGGTTGAAGAAGCACAAGAACAAAAAGCACCAACAGAAGCATTTGTAGATAAATTCGCGAGTATTTATACACCTATTGTATTTATTTTAGCATTGGCAATTATGGTACTGCCTCCAATTCTTGGATTTGGCACTTGGGGCGACTGGTTTTATAAGGGACTCGAATTGCTAGTTGTAGCTTGCCCTTGTGCTTTAGTGATTTCGACTCCTGTTGCGATCGTATCAGCCATTGGGAACGCTGCGAAGAATGGTGTCTTAATTAAAGGTGGTACGTTCTTAGAAAAAGCTGGTGCCATTACTGCCATTGCATTTGATAAAACAGGGACTTTGACTGAAGGAAAGCCAAAAGTCACAGAAATCAAGACTTTACACGTAACAGAAGATGAATTACTTTCAATTGCCTTAACATTAGAAGATTATTCAACACATCCTATAGCCAAAGCAATTGTTGGATATGCCAACGAAAAAGGAATTCAGCCTAAAATTGGCGGGCTATTCAGAAATATCGTTGGAAAAGGTGTTCAAGCGACTATTGAAGGAAATATTTATTACGGTGGTAATTTAAAACTATTTGAAGAAATGAATGTTTCCTTAGATGATGTAAAAAGTCATGTTCAAGAGATACAAAATAAAGGAAAAACTGTAGTTATAATCGGGACACAGCATCAAGTAATCGGGATAATTGCAGTTTCTGATACCATCCGTGAAACAACAGCTTCTACTTTAAAAGCATTAAAACAAAGTGGAGTTAACCAAACAGTAATGTTGACCGGGGATAATGAAGGATCTGCAAAAATGATTGCTTCAGAAGCTAATCTTACTCGTTATTTTGCAAATTTATTACCAGAGGATAAAGTAGATGCCATAAAGAAATTACAAAATGAAGGACATAAGGTAGCAATGGTTGGAGATGGTATTAATGATGCCCCAGCACTTGCAACAGCAGATTTAGGTATTGCTATGGGCGGTGCAGGGACTGACACCGCAATGGAGACAGCAGATATTGTTTTAATGGCTGATAATCTTGATAAACTTCCTCATTCAATGAAGTTAAGCAGAAAAGCTTTAACTATTATTAAACAAAATATTTGGTTCTCCGTAATTATTAAAGTAATTGCATTGGTTTTAATCTTTCCTGGCTGGCTTACACTTTGGATGGCTGTATTAAGTGATACAGGTGCTGCATTAATTGTTATTTTAAATGCAATAAGATTATTAAAAATTAAAGAATAGATGTTAATGAGATGCTTCTTGATAAGAAGCATCTCATTTCAGACTGTAGACAAACTCGATGAAAATCGAGTTTGTCTATTTTTTATGGCTTGTACAATTTGGACGTTGATTTCCACTCT
>NZ_JBYCZT010000038.1:0-2973 GCF_057586375.1 Peribacillus sp. SRI_006
AAAAGCGTTGGTTAAGTCCTCGATCTATTAGTATCAGTCAGCTCCACATGTCACCATGCTTCCACCTCTGACCTATCAACCTGATCATCTTTCAGGGATCTTACTAGCTTGCGCCATGGGAAATCTCATCTTGAGGGGGGCTTCATGCTTAGATGCTTTCAGCACTTATCCCGTCCGCACGTAGCTACCCAGCTATGCCTTTGGCAAGACAACTGGTACACCAGCGGTGCGTCCATCCCGGTCCTCTCGTACTAAGGACAGCTCCTCTCAAATTTCCTGCGCCCGCGACGGATAGGGACCGAACTGTCTCACGACGTTCTGAACCCAGCTCGCGTACCGCTTTAATGGGCGAACAGCCCAACCCTTGGGACCGACTACAGCCCCAGGATGCGATGAGCCGACATCGAGGTGCCAAACCTCCCCGTCGATGTGGACTCTTGGGGGAGATAAGCCTGTTATCCCCGGGGTAGCTTTTATCCGTTGAGCGATGGCCCTTCCATGCGGAACCACCGGATCACTAAGCCCGACTTTCGTCCCTGCTCGACTTGTAGGTCTCGCAGTCAAGCTCCCTTGTGCCTTTACACTCTACGAATGATTTCCAACCATTCTGAGGGAACCTTTGGGCGCCTCCGTTACTCTTTAGGAGGCGACCGCCCCAGTCAAACTGCCCACCTGACACTGTCTCCCACCCCGATAAGGGGCGCGGGTTAGAATTTCAATACAGCCAGGGTAGTATCCCACCAACGCCTCCACCGAAGCTGGCGCTCCGGCTTCTCAGGCTCCTACCTATCCTGTACAAGCTGTACCAAAATTCAATATCAGGCTGCAGTAAAGCTCCACGGGGTCTTTCCGTCCTGTCGCGGGTAACCTGCATCTTCACAGGTACTATAATTTCACCGAGTCTCTCGTTGAGACAGTGCCCAGATCGTTACACCTTTCGTGCGGGTCGGAACTTACCCGACAAGGAATTTCGCTACCTTAGGACCGTTATAGTTACGGCCGCCGTTTACTGGGGCTTCGGTTCAAAGCTTCGCTTGCGCTAACCTCTCCCCTTAACCTTCCAGCACCGGGCAGGTGTCAGCCCCTATACTTCGCCTTGCGGCTTCGCAGAGACCTGTGTTTTTGCTAAACAGTCGCCTGGGCCTATTCACTGCGGCTTTTCTGGGCTATTCACCCTAAAAAGCACCCCTTCTCCCGAAGTTACGGGGTCATTTTGCCGAGTTCCTTAACGAGAGTTCTCTCGCACACCTTAGGATTCTCTCCTCGCCTACCTGTGTCGGTTTGCGGTACGGGCACCTTACATCTCACTAGAGGCTTTTCTTGGCAGCGTGGAATCAGGAACTTCGGTACTATATTTCCCTCGCCATCACAGCTCCGCCTTAATGGAAACGGGATTTGCCTCGTTTCCGGCCTAACTGCTTGGACGCGCATATCCAACAGCGCGCTTACCCTATCCTTCTGCGTCCCCCCATCGTTCAAACGATGTATAGGTGGTACAGGAATATCAACCTGTTGTCCATCGCCTACGCCTTTCGGCCTCGGCTTAGGTCCCGACTAACCCTGAGCGGACGAGCCTTCCTCAGGAAACCTTAGGCATTCGGTGGAAGGGATTCTCACCCTTCTTTCGCTACTCATACCGGCATTCTCACTTCTAAGCGCTCCACCAGTCCTTCCGGTCTGACTTCAACGCCCTTAGAACGCTCTCCTACCATCGACACCATACGGTGTCAATCCACAGCTTCGGTGATACGTTTAGCCCCGGTACATTTTCGGCGCGGAGTCACTCGACCAGTGAGCTATTACGCACTCTTTAAATGGTGGCTGCTTCTAAGCCAACATCCTGGTTGTCTAAGCAACTCCACATCCTTTTCCACTTAACGTATACTTTGGGACCTTAGCTGGTGGTCTGGGCTGTTTCCCTTTCGACTACGGATCTTATCACTCGCAGTCTGACTCCCAAGAATAAGTATTTGGCATTCGGAGTTTGACTGAATTCGGTAACCCGTTGGGGGCCCCTAGTCCAATCAGTGCTCTACCTCCAATACTCTCATCTTGAGGCTAGCCCTAAAGCTATTTCGGAGAGAACCAGCTATCTCCAGGTTCGATTGGAATTTCTCCGCTACCCACACCTCATCCCCGCACTTTTCAACGTGCGTGGGTTCGGGCCTCCATTCAGTGTTACCTGAACTTCACCCTGGACATGGGTAGATCACCTGGTTTCGGGTCTACGACCTCATACTCATTCGCCCTATTCAGACTCGCTTTCGCTGCGGCTCCGTCTCATCAACTTAACCTCGCATGAAATCGTAACTCGCCGGTTCATTCTACAAAAGGCACGCCATTACCCATTAACGGGCTTTGACTACTTGTAGGCACACGGTTTCAGGATCTATTTCACTCCCCTTCCGGGGTGCTTTTCACCTTTCCCTCACGGTACTGGTTCACTATCGGTCACTAGGGAGTATTTAGCCTTGGGAGATGGTCCTCCCTGCTTCCGACGGGATTTCTCGTGTCCCGCCGTACTCAGGATCCACTCAGGAGGGAACGAAGTTTCAACTACAGGGTTTTTACCTTCTTCGACGGACCTTTCCAGGTCGCTTCATTTACCCCGTTCCTTTGTAACTCCATGTTGAGTGTCCTACAACCCCAAGAGGCAAGCCTCTTGGTTTGGGCTAATTCCGTTTCGCTCGCCGCTACTCAGGAAATCGCGTTTGCTTTCTCTTCCTCCGGGTACTTAGATGTTTCAGTTCCCCGGGTCTGCCTTCAGTACCCTATGTATTCAGGTAAAGATACTGTTCCATTACGAACAGTGGGTTTCCCCATTCGGAAATCTCCGGATCAAAGCTTACTTACAGCTCCCCGAAGCATATCGGTGTTAGTCCCGTCCTTCATCGGCTCCTAGTGCCAAGGCATCCACCGTGCGCCCTTTCTAACTTAACCGTTAAAAAAGATCTTACAGATGCTTTGAAAAAA
>NZ_JBYCZT010000039.1:0-2919 GCF_057586375.1 Peribacillus sp. SRI_006
TTTCCATCGCTTCGTTTAGCGACTTTATTAGTATAACACCCTCCAAACACAAAGTCAACAACAAGTTATCATTCACTTGTTTGTCTTGTTTGTCTCAAGCGGTGTATTTAATATATTAGCACTTGCATATAGATAAGTCAATTTAATCTTTTAAAATTAACTTCTTTTTTTCACTGAACCACTTTCTTTCTATAGAAGCCGGTCCATGCCAAAAAATCATCAAAAAAACAGGAGGGCAGCTGATTATAGCCACCCTCCCGTTATTTATTAATGATTATTTATTGATGGAGATTACGTCCTCTTCTTCCCTATCTACATTTCCGCCCTTTTCAATCTTGACGCTTTCACCTTCGGAAAGGTTAGTAAAGACGATTGGCGTAATGATAGAGCTAGCATTGTTTTTGACATACTCTATATCAACTTTAAGCAATGGCTGCCCGCTTGTCACTTTATCTCCTTGAGCGACAAGTGCTTCGAAACCTTTGCCTTCCAACTTAACTGTATCGATCCCGACATGAATCAAGATTTCACGTCCAGCTTCGGAAACGATACCTATTGCATGTTTAGTCGGGAATAAATTAACGATCGTACCGTCCACAGGAGAAACAACCAACCCTTCCTCAGGTACAATTGCAAATCCATCGCCCATCATTTTTTCAGCAAAAACTGCATCAGGCACTTCCGTGATCGGTTTTAATTCCCCTTTAATAGGAGAAACAAAGCGCTCGGAAACTTCATCCGTCCGTAAAGGTTTCGGGACGACATCCTCGATTTGCTTTTCCACACCTACTTCAGGAGACGTTTCTACTTTACGAGGCCGTTTTCCATCAATGATATCTTTCATTTGCCCCTTGATCGTTTCTGAACGAGGTCCGAAGATAGCCTGGATGTTATTGCCCACTTCCAGAACTCCAGCGGCACCAAGTTTCTTCAGCCTATTTTTATCAACGTTACCGATGTCATTGACCGATACACGAAGACGGGTAATGCAAGCATCCAAGTGAGAAATATTTTCTTTTCCGCCCATGGCATCCAAAATATCCCCAGGAAGACTTCCAGCTGTACTTGCAGATCCTTCGGCTTCCTCATCCTCTTCCACTTCACGACCAGGAGTTTTAAGGTTAAACTTCCTTATCGCAAATCGGAATCCAAAGTAATAGATAACCGCAAGGACTAAACCAACCGGAATAACAATCCATGCATTGGTTTGCGGATTGATTAAACCAAACAGTACGTAATCGATCAAACCACCCGAGAACGTCATCCCGATTTTCACGTCCAGTAAATGCATGGTCATGAATGATAGACCGGCAAACAGACAGTGAATCCCGAATAGTATCGGTGCAACAAATAAGAATGCAAATTCAAGTGGCTCAGTAATCCCAGTCAAGAATGATGTAAGTGCTGCAGAAGCCATCAATCCCCCGACTATTTTCTTTCTTTCCGGTCTTGCTTCATGATAAATGGCCAAAGCTGCAGCTGGTAACCCGAACATCATGAATGGATATTTACCAGTCATGAAGGTACCGGCCGTTAAATTCTGTACGCCATCTTTAATTTGTGCCATGAAGATGGCCTGGTCTCCTCTGACTGGCGTTCCCCCTCCTTGAGGGATATAGCTGCCAAATTCGAACCAGAATGGAGAATAGAAGATATGGTGCAATCCAAAAGGAATCAGCGCACGTTCTACAACCCCAAACACGAAAGCTCCAAGTGTCAGGTTAGCACCCAACATATTTTCGGAAAATGAATTTAACCCCGATTGAATCGTCGGCCAAATCAAAATCATTAACAACCCAAGAATAACTGCGCTTGCAGCTGTTACAATGGGTACAAAACGTTTACCTGCAAAGAATCCTAAATAAGAAGGCAGTTCAATTTCATAAAACTTATTATACATAACAGCAGCCATGACACCGACGATAATACCGCCGAACACACCTGTTCCCAACGTCGGGATTCCCAGAACATTGGTATACACCGCACTATTGTTCTCAATGTCGGCAGCGTCAATGCCAAGAACAGTTCCCATCGTTACATTCATAATCAAGAAACCGATAATCGCCGCAAGGCCGGCAACACCATCTCCACCAGCTAACCCAATTGCGACCCCCACAGCAAACAACAAGGGAAGATTCCCAAAAATAATATTTCCGGCATTCTCCATTACCGATGCGACCATTTCCACTCCGCCACTCGCAAGAAACGGGGCAATATCCAATAAAGTTTCGTTTTGCAATGCATTACCAAACGCAAGCAAAATTCCGGCCGCTGGTAAAATGGCTACAGGAAGCATCAAAGCTTTACCGATTTTTTGCAAAACGCCAAACAACTTCTTAAACATAGGTTTTCCTCCTCTTTACTGTTTTTCCATGCTAATAAAACGGTTACATTTACGATGGTATTCATCTTCCCACGCATCAGAATTCAAATACAAAAAAGGCATAAGCAAAGATAGGATTGAAATGAAAATTCAGGTATATAATACCCTCTTTCATAACAATCATTCTCCTCACTTATGCCTGATCGAATCAGTAACACGTAAGTTAATGTATGTTTATTTAATTTTCTTTTGTAATCGTTGGATATGCATCGTTAGATAGACAGCTTCCGCATCACAAACCGGTTTGCCTAATTTCTGCTGCATAATTTTTATTAGCTTCCAAGAGATATTGTAACACAAAGGATATTCTTCTTTCAATAGCATTGCTATTTTTTCAGGTTCCTCTACTTTTTCCCCAGCAAGCACCCTGTCTATCATGAATCTTAAATGACGGACCAAACGTGAATAGTCTATGCTATCCTTATTAATTTTCACATTGAGCTGTTCTTCAACAACTTGGATAAGGTGATAGATTAACTGCGAATGCTGATTGACTTCCGATAAGTCTTTATTTGATATTGCGCTATGAATATGAA
>NZ_JBYCZT010000040.1:0-2918 GCF_057586375.1 Peribacillus sp. SRI_006
TTCACCCTCCCATTTAACCCCTAATCAATAAGTTACTGAAAAACACAAAAACACTTCGTTTTCCCGAATCAAAATACCGGGGCCTCTTTATAGCTATTCTGTTCATAATTAAGAAATCCTCTTTTAAAACGTCACTCCCCTTTACACCTTATTTGTAAAATGAACCATGCCCGGTTCAAGAAGACAGATGATATTAAAACATAAAAAAAACTGCCAACGGCAGCTTATTTTGAATTTTCTTCATTTCTTTTTTGTATCTTACGTAAATCCTCGACACGGTCTGGAGATTCTTCAAAGAATTCAACCAAGTCTCCAATCCTATCGATGGCATTCCAACTAAGGTGGTGTTCAATCCCCTCTACATCCTGATAAATATTTTCTTCCTTGACCCCAATCAACCTTAGCATCTGTTCTAAAAGTTCATGACGATATACGAGCCTTTTACCAACTTTTTTCCCATTTGCGGTTAAGACCAGACCCCGGTACTTTTCATATATCAAGTATTTTTCCTGATCAAGTTTTTGAACCATTTTTGTAACAGAAGATGGGTGGACGGAAAGATTTTCAGCAATATCGGAAACCCTTGCATATCCTTTTTCTTCAATAAGTAAATAAATTTGTTCTATGTAATCCTCCATGCTCGGTGTAGGCATTCGGAATCCTCCCATTCAAACGCATATCTAAAAATTTTACTATATATACGACCCCGAAACAAGAAGATATAAGTCTCGGGGCGCCTTTAATGAAGTCTTTCCTTAAGTTTGCTTGACGTTTTGTTCTGTCGGGAAATTAAAACTGATCTTCTTTTCAGAGTCGGACCAAGATAAAATGGCATCAAAGGTCTTTTCCCCTTTCTTAAAACCGCTTATCAAATCCGTTTCACCGCTTGCCAACAGCTTTTTTATATTTGCTTGACTGATTTTCTTATTAAGGATTTTTTTGGATATTGTGAAGTTACACTTTGTTTTTTGATAACTTACACATCCATAGAATTCCCCTTTATCGACAATCTTAGAACCGCATAGTTTACAGCTGCCCACAGATGCCGAGCTTCTTTTTTTAGAGCCGCTCCGTTGAATCGACTCGGTATCCAGCCCTTGAAAATCCCAGTTTTCCGATGATTCCACGGCATCACTGATGATTTTTGCTGACATCTTTTTAACAGCTTCCATAAAGCCTCCAGCTGAAGCCTTTCCTTCACCGATTTCCCTCAAACGCTGTTCCCATTTGGCTGTCATTTCAGGTGAAGCCAGGATTTTCTCCCCGATGGCAGTAATCAGCACTTTTCCTTTATCTGTCGCGAACACCTGGTTTTTTTTGACATTGATGTATTTACGGTCCTTGAGCATGGTAATGATGCCAGCCCGAGTTGCTTCGGTTCCGAGACCCTCGGTTTTCATCAGTACTTTTTCTAACTCTTCATTATCCAGATGCTTTCCGGCAGTTTTCATCAAAGTGATTAGCTGACCCTCTGTATAGCGCTTAGGAGGTTGGGTTTTTCCTTCTTTCACCTTTATATTGGCGACATTTCCAGTATCCCCTTTGGAAACGGACGGCAAAATGATATCATCATCATCCTTGTCATTATTTTGGAAAATCACTTTGCGCCATCCCTCTTGGATCTGCTGCTTGCCTTTAGAAATGAATTCCGCACGCTTATCGACGAGCGTTTTAATGGTGGTGTAATCGAAAATGGCCTTCTCATAATGGGCCGCAATCAACCGGCGAACAACCAAGTCATATATATTCCGTTCTTCGGCGGAAAGCCGCTTCGGGTCGGTTACCTGCTCCGTCGGAATAATGGCATAGTGATCAGTCACTTTTTTTTCATTTACAAACCGTTTATTATTCATGATGTTCGGTTGTGGCAAAGGAAACAGGGATTCATATTCTGAAAATCCGCTTAGTTTTTGCAAGATATCGGGAAATGTTTCGGCTTCCCCCTCCGTAACGTAATTGGAATCTGAACGTGGATAAGAAACGATCCCTTTTTGATATAAACTTTGCACGATATCAAGCGTCTGTTTCGGTGAATATTTATAAATCTTGTTCACTGTCGCTTGCAATGATGATAGATTAAATAACAAAGGCGGCTGAAATTCTTTCCTTTCAGTATCCATTTCCGCTATTTCAGCTTCCTTACCCTTACAAAAGGCGGCAATTTTATCAGCCATTTCTTTTGTTTTGATTCTCGGATCATTATTCAGCTGCCATTTACCCTGATATTTCTTACCGTCCATCTTGAAGTCAGCGAACACTTCCCAGAACGGCTCAGACTTGAATTGCTCAATTTCCATTTCCCGCTTCACTATCAAAGCAAGAGTCGGTGTCTGAACCCTTCCAGCTGAAAACACATCCGAAACGCCCCTTTGTTTCAACAAAATACTATACGCTCTCGACGCATTCATTCCAACAACCCAGTCCGCGCAAGCTCTCGTATACGCTTCATAATAAAGCGGCCTGGTTTTTTCCTCGCTCTTCAAATTTTGAAATCCCTCATAAATCGCTTTCGGGGTCAAAGAGGATATCCATAAACGTTTCATCGGTTTATTGACATTGCATAGATTAACGATGTTGCGTACAATCAATTCTCCTTCACGCCCGGCATCACCTGCATGAATGATTTCATCGACTTCCGTTTTCCTAAGCAAAGTCTTCACAACATTGAATTGCTTTGCCTTTTGCCGGGTCACTTCATATTGAAATTTCTCAGGAATCATCGGCAACGTTTCCATCGACCATTTTTTCCATTTTGAATGATAGGTTTCCGGCGAAACAAGTTGACATAAATGTCCGACGGCCCAAGTTACATAAGCTCCATCGGGGAAAAGTTCATTCGGCATGATTTCTATATAGCCTTGCTGTTTTTTCGTTTTAAATTGAGCCGCTAGCGTTGAACCTTGATCTGGTTTCTCCGC
>NZ_JBYCZT010000041.1:0-2346 GCF_057586375.1 Peribacillus sp. SRI_006
CGCAGGCTGGACTCTTCCCGAACCAAGTTTAAGACGAGGTGATCCTTGAGGTTTTTTACATTAATCCTTAAAGGATGGAAGAAATATGCGACACTCCTGCCGAGTAACTGGCTAGCCGAGACCCCGGAGACGTTTACGTCGAGGAGGCTTGGCAGACAGTCGGCGGAAAGGGAGTGGATTTCTGGAATCGACTGAAAAGAAATTTTTAAGAACCTTTTTCACTGGTTTTATTAAGTGGAACAATAATGAAAAAACCCCTTCCGATTGTGGAAAGGGTTTATTTCCGTAATTATCCTTCCATAATCGAATAAGTCCCTTCACCACCGTGGATTTCAAGGAACATATCCATCAAGGATTTCGTTAGCTGATTTGCTTCCGTGGTTGAAGTATTGGGTTGTAAATAAATGATTTGGATGGCTTTTTTCGTTTCCTCAGTGACTTTCGTGCGTTCTGAATCAACGTAGGGACTTCCGAATGCGCCAGCATGATCGGCTGAGGTAATCATATTTTCCATGGAATTGAAGCGGCCGTTCAAACCGTCATACCCATCTGCCCCCTCGCCAATCTTGATCGAGATGTCTCCCGTTAATTTTTCAGCATCATAAATGCCGATCGGAACTTCATATAACAGTGAGAAGAAGTTATTCAAATCGATGGCCGAATGGATGGGCGTCAAGTAATTCTGTTTTTTCACGCGGCGGTATAGGGCTTCCACGGAGGGACGATACCGTGACGGGTTTGTTCCTGTAGCCTTGAAAATTTCCCGCCACACTTTAATGCCGGAAAAGTCGGTCAATTCCTTTTCTTCAAGGTCGAAGAAAAGAGCTTCCTGAAATAGTTGAAGTCTTCCTTTCACCATTTGCGGGGAGGGACCGACTTCGATGTTTTCATATGTAATGACCCCGACTTTGAATTCAGGGATTTTACTGCTAAGATTAGCTGATACGGTAATTTCCAACCGTTTCACCTCCAAAAATGATTGCAATTAGTTTATCATAGATAGCAATGGTTTGAAATGGATTCAAGCTTCAATGGGAATACTGAATGAACGTAGGTGATTAATATGGATATGAACTCATTCAAGCAAGAAGTGATTTTATATAGTAAGGAAATCGGCATCGATAAAATCGGCTTTACTTCGGCTACGGCTTTCACCGAACTGAAAGGTCGGCTGATACGTCAACAGGAACTGGATTACCAGTCAGGGTTTGAAGAAGCCGATATAGAAAAAAGGGTAAGGCCTGAATTGATATTCGATAAACCGCAATCCATCATTTCGATTGCGCTTGCTTATCCTTCGAAATTGAAGGATGCTCCGCAAAGTACAAAAAGTGAACGCCGCGGAATCTTTTGCCGGGCGTCTTGGGGAACGGATTATCATACCGTTCTTCGTAATAAATTGCAGTTACTTGAGAATTTCATTAAAGATAAAGTGCCCGGGGCAATGATGAAGTCCATGGTTGATACGGGTGAGTTATCAGATAGGGCAGTGGCTGAGCGTGCAGGTATTGGCTGGAGTGCAAAAAACAGTATGATCATCACACCGGAGTTCGGGTCTTATGTATACTTGGGAGATATGATCACCAACCTGCCGTTTGAACCGGATCAACCGATGGAAGATCAATGCGGGACATGCAATAAATGTGTCGATGTTTGCCCGACTGGAGCGCTCGTTCAGGGCGGGCAGCTAAATTCCAAGCGTTGCATTGCGTTCTTGACACAGACAAAAGGTTTCCTTCCGGATGAGTTCAGGACGAAAATAGGCAATCGTTTGTATGGATGTGATACATGCCAGACCGTTTGTCCGAAAAACAAAGGAATGGATTTTCATTTTCATGAAGAAATGGAACCCGATCCCGAGCTGGCGAAACCGCTGTTAAAACCCCTGCTTACGATTTCAAATCGGGACTTCAAAGAGACATACGGCCATGTATCTGGCTCTTGGCGCGGTAAAAAACCAATCCAACGAAATGCCATTTTAGCATTGGCCCATTTCAAAGATGAAACGGCATTGCCTCTATTGATACAGGTCATGAAGAATGATCCGCGACCCGTCATCAGGGGGACGGCGGCCTGGGCAGTTGGGAAAATTGGCCGGGAGCAGGCTGTTTCCGCATTGGAAGAAGTACGAATGAAGGAAAAGGATGAAGAGGTATTGGCGGAAATTGAGAAAGGACTGCAGTTTACCTTGGAAACAAAATAATATTTAAAATGCAGCCGCCTCGTAAATATAACGGGGCGGCTTTTTTGCTTAGGCTCTTTTCGTAAAGATTGTTGTTTTTAAAACGAAACGATTTAAGGTTGATTGGAGCGGAAGTGCGAGACTCCTGCGGGAGCAGCGGGACA
>NZ_JBYCZT010000042.1:0-1623 GCF_057586375.1 Peribacillus sp. SRI_006
ACTAAACCAGCCAATAGTTTGTCAACATTTTTCAATAAACACTTAAAATGTTTCATGATATACTAAATTTGCGTATACCAAATAACCGTCCAAGGTTCTGTGTTTGGAAAGTTTTGGGCTGTTTAGTTATACCTTAAAACTAGGCTAGATCTTGGAAAGTCGATTTGCTTTTTAAAAGTGAATAAATCCAATGTAAGAATTTATTGGCACATGCTATAACGGCTACTTTAAAGGGCTTTCCTTCCTCACGTTTCTTATCATAAAACTCTCGTAATCGCTTGTTACGAGGAATGATTTCATCTGTCGTTTTCTTTTTGCGACAATCACGAATGGCACATTTTACAGCCATATACAAGGCGTGTCGTAGCCTACTAGAACCTCTTTTGGTAATCCGATTTAATGTACCTTTGAATGTACCAGATTCAAAGACACTTGGATCGATTCCGGCAAATGCAACCAGTTTCTTAGGATGATTAAACCGATCAATTTCCCCAATTTCAGAAATTATCGTGGCGGCGATTTTTTCTCCGATACCAGGGATTGATTGGATAATCTTACACTCTTCAATACCTTTTGCTAAAGCATCTATCTCATCTTCAAGCTTGGATAGATGCTTTTTGTATTCAAGAAGCATATTAATATACATATCCAGGCTTAAAATCAGACTATGATATAGGTTTTTCTGAAATGGATTTTGAGCTGCGGCGGCCATCAATTTTTCTGCCTGACTGTCTGCCCATTTTTGCGAACGACTTTTACATAATTCTTTTATTTTCTTGGCGATTGTCTCTTTACCAGTATCCAAGATTTCTTCGGATGTAGGAAATGCTTGTAAAGTTAGTAAAGAAACATATGAATGTAAGTCCCCAAAAACCCCACGATATTCAGGAAACACTTGATCCAGAACTGCTTGAAATTGTAATTTGGTTTGTACAAACATGCCTGTAATATTTTCGTGCTGTCTTGTAAGGTTACGTAGGTTTAAGAGCTGGATTCCTCGCTGTTTATAAGGCTCTAAGTCCTCTTTATAATACAGCTCGCAGAGATGGCGAGCGTCAATGTCATCTGTCTTTACCTTGCGTAAACTAGAACTCTTAGCTCGATACGATATGAGTGGATTTACGATAATCAATAAGTACCCTCTATCCTCGAAATACTGGACAACTGGTGTATGATAATGTCCAGTGGATTCTAATACAATGGGAGGCCGTTCCCCGGATACATTTTCTACTTCTCTAATAAAGTCTAGAAGACTAGCTAACCCTTCAAGAGTATGTGCTACTTTAAAGCCTTTTTTGTAAGGCTGCTTTTTATCCAAGAAAGCTTGAACCTGACTTTCCCCTTTTGCCACATCCAGACCAACTACTGGATTCATAAATTATCTCCTCCTAATATAAAATAACCGGTACCCCAATTCCTTCTTGTAGTATCATAGCTTCGCTTGTTATACGAGATCATAGTCCCAACCAGCCTCAATCATGTTTCTACAAGTAGGGGGCGAACTGTTTAGTTGACGGGATCTAGTCCCACAGGTGCGGACGTTCTACCCCGGCTACGGTTATCATATATCGATATAAAAAATGGTCAACCAGAAATATTTTCTGGATGACCTTATAATACGAA
>NZ_JBYCZT010000043.1:0-1307 GCF_057586375.1 Peribacillus sp. SRI_006
TCATGTTCTCTTTTTTCTCTGTCTACCTGAAGGGGATAATACCACCTTATTTCAGGAATCCCCTCTTTTTTGATTCAACAATGCATCAATATGTTCGGTCCTTTTGACTGAACTATATTCCTCTTCTTTCAAAACGTCCTATTCGTCATTTCCAAGGAATCTGTTTGTTTAAACAAAAAAAGGAAAGATCTCTCTTCCCTTTTTCATTTCTTTATTTTAGTGTTTCGTGAAAGTTTGATCTATCGCATTTGCCAGATCCAGCGATTTTTCTTTTAGATAACGCTTCGTTACGTTTAAATCTTTATGACCGGCAAGCTTTGATATCGTTTGTATATCTATTCCATTATCCACTAACCTTTGACAAAAAGTATGTCGCAGTTTATGCGGATGCACATTGTATTTTTTCAATATATATTGAACTGACCTCGGAGTGATCCTTTGATTATAGCTTGAGATGAATAACGGATCTGCTTTTTCTTTTAAAGAAAAAAGATAATTTTGTACATGTTGAATGGCCGATATCGTAAGGGGTACGGATCTGTCGATTTCACCTTTTGCGTTCCGGACAAGTATATAATTCCGCTCTGTTTCCATTATGACGTCACGGCCATTTAAGTCACATAATTCGGAGACACGAATTCCAGTATGTAACAAAAGGTAGACGATGGCAATGTTCCTTAGATTCCCTTCTGCTTCTATATCTCTTAACAGTATCTGCTGCTCATTGAGGCTTAAAGTTTCAGGTACCTCAAGCTTGTGCTCCTTAACTTTACGTTCCACTGAAAGCATCACTTGCGGTTTACCTAAAAATTTAAAGAAGACATTTAATGCGATATAGTGTTTTTCGATTGTCCCTGGGCTTTTCTTGCAATTTTCTAAATTATCAAGATAACCCTGAACATCTTCAGAATGGATCTCCATCAATATCTTTTGTGTCTGGTCACAAAACTGTGAAAGGACACCAGTATACGTTTTGATCGTATTAGCTGATTTGCCTTGGTCTCTCAACCATTCAGCAAACGAAAAAATCATTTCATCTTTAGCAGAGGTATCCATCGGCTATTCCCCCAATGACAGTTTCAGAACTATGTTAAGTTTAACATATATCCCTACAGAAACGAAGAATTCTGTCCCTTTGTCTTAAACTGATATGGATAAGACAGATAGCTATAGAAATTCAGATGCATTAATAGTATGTCCTACCATTTATCCTGCATATAACTTTCTTTATGGTCTATAACAGGTTTAAATAATAAGTACTGAGGATAACGACCACAAAAAAGACCAGCCCGATGGCTGGTCTTTTC
>NZ_JBYCZT010000044.1:0-1205 GCF_057586375.1 Peribacillus sp. SRI_006
CTGCCCCGTTAGTTCCATAAGAAAAAGCTGCCTTAAAGACAGCTCCGATCTTCAGCTAACGCACCTGTTAGTTCATTAAGAAAAATTTACATTTGCTATGAATGTTGTTCAACAATAATTTTTCAACCTGTTTTTTTGTTTTTCGACAGGGAAAGTATGTTTAGCTAATTTCCCATATGGATTACCATTAATAGCTGTCAAATGGCACCCAATTTCCATTTAGTTTTTAGGTTTATCCAATCCTTCTTCTTTAATAATCTCTTCTAACGAGAGCCCTCGGGGCATAGTAGGGTCTACGTTCTCACTAAACGTTTCACTGCAATGTGTATTTGTTACAGTAAAGTAGGAGCTAGAGTACTCGTAGTCATCTATTTGTACGCCATCCGTGCCTCCAAGATTTATGCAAGTATCGTCAATTTTTTCTTTATGTCCTTCTGAATCAATATAAAAATATTGATTATTGATAATTCCTTCTTTTTCAGGATGGGGGCTGAGTGTGTACCCTTTTTCATTAATTCGATAAACATCAAAGTCTTCACTTTTTTCAGGTCTTGGAGCATCCTTGACACCGTACACCACTCTAACTTCACCTTCATACCCATTTGGAATGAGATAAGTTTCATTTGTATGCTTTTCAAACAATGGCCCCGAGACTAACATTGACCCAGATAAAGCTAAAGAGAATAAGATAACGATAGATAGTGTGTTAGTAACTATTACCTTGTTGGCTGGCTTTATCCCCCTGTTGTGTTTTCTCATTCTCTGCCATTCTTCTGATAGGAAGAAGAGAAAAGAGCAAATAACTGCAAAGATTCCGAGTTCGCCTAAAAGGATGAAGGATAGAAAACCAAACACCGAATAGATCAAGGATGCGAAAATAAAACGATTCTTTCCGATCTTTTTTGTGGCAAAATCGGATAAAAACGAAACGGGTATCCCGTAAACAACATTTCCAATGAAAACATATATTATCACGATTATAAAAATTTCGGGTTCCAACAGGAGGAAGAACCCTCCGAGAATAATGCTGACAAGTAAGACGGATTTAAGCTTTGTACTGATTATATCTTTCATTTTTATTCCCCTTTTGATTTTCACTCTCTATCAATAGAGCATACGGTTTTATCTGATTATATGAAAATTGCACATAAGTAAAATTTACCATAAAATGGACTATCCTGCCCCGTTAGTGCCATAAGAAAAAG
>NZ_JBYCZT010000045.1:0-1192 GCF_057586375.1 Peribacillus sp. SRI_006
GGGGCAAACGTTTCAAGCGTATACAGAAGAATTAAAGAGAGAAGTGGTTCGTCTGAAAGTGGAGGAAGGTTGGTCATATCGCCAGATTCGTGAGCGTTTTGGTATTAAAAGTGATGCACAGATAGCCAGTTGGGTGAAGAAAGTGCAGAATAACGAGTCTTTTGAAGATCAACGTGGTGTATGGAACCGTAAGAATTTTTCTAGTGTCGAAGAGGAAAATACCTATCTAAAAGCGCAGGTGGATTATTTAAAAAAGCGCAATCCAAATCTACATGGGAAGGAATGGTCCTGAAAGCCGAAAGGTTTCAAATAATCGATGGTTTGAGGAAAACGTACCCACTTTCGTGGCTATTAACAATCGCTGAAGTTTCAAAGGCTGGATACTACAAATGGCGGAAGACACATTCTGCTCGTTCTTTGCGACTTGAGAAAAATTTATGGATAAAGGAACATATTTTAGCCATCCATAAGCTACACCCCTACTACGGATATAAACGGATGACTGGAGCTTTGTCCAGAGAAGGAATCGTTGTAAACCACAAGCGTGTTCGTCGATTAATGAGAGAGTTGGGGGTCCAATCAGTCATTCGGAAGAAACGCCCTTTCTACGGTCGAAGAGGGTCAGTTGTATTTCATAATGTCTTAAATCGTGAATTCTACGCAGAGATGAGGTTTCATAAGTTAGTAACAGATATAACCTATGTACGGATTGGAGACACGTTTGCCTACCTTTCCGCCGTTTTAGATTTGTATAATAATGAAATTGTTGCATGGGAAGTTTCTACACGAAATGATCTTGAATTGGTTCATAATACGCTAAACCAGCTAAGGGACAAGCCGTTTAGCAAGGGGGCTCTCCTGCACTCAGATCAAGGATTCCAATATACGACGAAATCATATGAAAATCAGGTGAAGGAACTCGGCATTCGAGGAAGCCACTCTCGTCGTGGCAATTGTCACGACAACGCGTGTATAGAAAGCTTCTTCTCACATTTAAAAACAGAAAAGTTATATTTAACATGTCCAAAAACAGCAGAGCAAGCTTATCTAGCTATTCAAGAGTATATAGAGTTTTACAATACGGCTCGCTTTCAAGAGAAATTCAACGGCCTTTCCCCAATTGAATATCGAGAAAAGGCCGCAGCTTAAAAAATACTCTTTTTTTATTGTCTACTTGACAGGGTTATGTGCA
>NZ_JBYCZT010000046.1:0-988 GCF_057586375.1 Peribacillus sp. SRI_006
GTTATATATGGAGGATTAGCTCAGCTGGGAGAGCATCTGCCTTACAAGCAGAGGGTCGGCGGTTCGATCCCGTCATCCTCCACCATTTTTACACTTGCCGGTGTAGCTCAACTGGTAGAGCAACTGACTTGTAATCAGTAGGTTGGGGGTTCAAGTCCTCTTGCCGGCACCATTTTCATACAAGCTTGATATTGCATATATAAATAGTTTATATGAGCCATTAGCTCAGTTGGTAGAGCATCTGACTTTTAATCAGAGGGTCGAAGGTTCGAATCCTTCATGGCTCACCATTTTATTATGCGGGTGTGGCGGAATTGGCAGACGCACCAGACTTAGGATCTGGCGCCGCAAGGCGTGGGGGTTCAAGTCCCTTCACCCGCATGTTCGCGGAAGTAGTTCAGTGGTAGAATACAACCTTGCCAAGGTTGGGGTCGCGGGTTCGAATCCCGTCTTCCGCTCCACTATTTATTTATGCCGGGGTGGCGGAACTGGCAGACGCACAGGACTTAAAATCCTGCGGTAGGTGACTACCGTACCGGTTCGATTCCGGTCCTCGGCACCATCTTAATATGCGCCCGTAGCTCAATTGGATAGAGCATCTGACTACGAATCAGAAGGTTGTAGGTTCGACTCCCGCCGGGCGCACCATGTTTTTTCGGGAAGTAGCTCAGCTTGGTAGAGCACTTGGTTTGGGACCAAGGGGTCGCAGGTTCGAATCCTGTCTTCCCGACCATTATTTTTTTGGGGGCCTTAGCTCAGCTGGGAGAGCGCCTGCCTTGCACGCAGGAGGTCAGCGGTTCGATCCCGCTAGGCTCCACCAAAAAAACTTGACAAGCCAATTTGGCTCTGTTATGATATGAAAGTTGATTCTTTAAGAAGAGTCAAATTGCTCTTTGAAAACTGAACAAAACAAAGCGCCAACGTTAAATTTTAAGTGAGCACACACTATCAAAAAGCAAATGAGCAAGTCAAACATTTCTTCGGAGAG
>NZ_JBYCZT010000048.1:0-694 GCF_057586375.1 Peribacillus sp. SRI_006
TCAGAGCAGAATCGCATTCACAAAATCCTTCAAGATGCTAATATCAAGCTAACATCCGTTCTATCAGACATTTTTGGTTTATCGGGACGTCGTATCCTTGAAGCGATTCTAAATGGTGAAAAAATAGAGACCGATGGTCTTCGAAAAATGGTGGATTGGCGAACAAAAGCAAGTATAACTGACATTGCCAGTGCAATTAATGGTCGTATTCGCCGTCATCATCGTGATATGTTGCGTTACCATTGGGATCATATGGGTTATTTAGAACAAACCATAGAAGAATTGGAAAAACAAATCGATCAACTCCTGTCCCCCTATCGTAAGGAAGTAGAATTATTGGATGGTATACCTGGTGTGAACAAAGCTGCCGCAGCCACTTTTATTGCGGAGATGGGTGTTGATATGTCCGTATTTAAGTCAGCTAAACATCTTGCCTCTTGGGCTGGTGTGAGTCCTGGTAATTACGAAAGTGCTGGTAAAAAAAAACGAGTAAAACCACACAAGGAAATAAAGCTTTAAAAACAATGGCCGTAGAATGTGTATTAGCAACATCAAGGCAAAATAATCGAATTGCTTCACATCGAAAAAGGATTACTAAACGACAGGGGAAAATGAAGGGACGAATCGCATCTGCCCATTTACTATTAACGATTACTTACAACATCTTAAAAACAGGAGAACCTTATCATGAACT
>NZ_JBYCZT010000049.1:0-651 GCF_057586375.1 Peribacillus sp. SRI_006
GTGCGATGATGAATCAATTTTTTTCGATAACGAGTAAGATCTCGTAAATCACGAATATCCTCTGGTGGGACAAAATTGTTTTCAATAAGTCCGCATCTTAGAAGCTTGGCAAGCCATTCGGCATCTTTCACATCAGTTTTACGCCCTGGAACATTTTTGACATGTCTGGCATTGGCAAGAACAAGGTGAAAAGAACCTTCGAGTATATTCCATATTGGTTTCCAGTAGACTCCGGTACTTTCCATCACAACATCGGATACCTGAAGGGTAGCGAGCCAATCACTTAAAGCCAAGAGTCCCGTTGTTGTAGTTGAAAAAGTTTCAATAGAGGTCTTTGGCTTTTTATCTAATGGACCAAATAATACACAGGCTACTACTGTTTCTTGGTGTACATCTAGGCCAGCACACCGTTCAATCATTGCTTCCATAGGAGAAATCACCTCAAAAAAGATTAACAATACATATGACAGGGGATTTGTTACAAAAATTTTTGTATACGTACTAGCAGTACACTAAATGGTTCTTCCATACTGTCACAACCAGTTTCTTATACAGGGTATCTTCCTTAAGATCCACCAAAAAAAGTTCAGCCTGGTTGTATTGTTATTTTCCATTATTGTCAAGGGGTTAATGGGTTAGACTCTATTTTGA
>NZ_JBYCZT010000050.1:0-556 GCF_057586375.1 Peribacillus sp. SRI_006
CTCGTAATTATCCTTAGAAAGGAGGTGATCCAGCCGCACCTTCCGATACGGCTACCTTGTTACGACTTCACCCCAATCATCTGTCCCACCTTAGGCGGCTGGCTCCATGAAGGTTACCTCACCGACTTCGGGTGTTACAAACTCTCGTGGTGTGACGGGCGGTGTGTACAAGGCCCGGGAACGTATTCACCGCGGCATGCTGATCCGCGATTACTAGCGATTCCGGCTTCATGCAGGCGAGTTGCAGCCTGCAATCCGAACTGAGAATGGCTTTATGGGATTCGCTTACCTTCGCAGGTTTGCAGCCCTTTGTACCATCCATTGTAGCACGTGTGTAGCCCAGGTCATAAGGGGCATGATGATTTGACGTCATCCCCACCTTCCTCCGGTTTGTCACCGGCAGTCACCTTAGAGTGCCCAACTGAATGCTGGCAACTAAGATCAAGGGTTGCGCTCGTTGCGGGACTTAACCCAACATCTCACGACACGAGCTGACGACAACCATGCACCACCTGTCACTCTGTCCCCCGAAGGGGAAAGCCCTATCTCTAGGGTT
>NZ_JBYCZT010000051.1:0-453 GCF_057586375.1 Peribacillus sp. SRI_006
AAGGTGTTTAATCGCCTCATCTAACATATCTCCAACAAGTTTATAAACAGGGCGTTTCATCACTTTGTAGGCAATAATTTCACCATTACATAAATCAAGGATAGGGGATAGGTAACGTTTCTCCCCAAATAAATGAAATTCCGTTACGTCTGTTACCCATTTTTGATTCATTTTCTCGGCTTGAAAATCACGTTGTAAAATATGGGGGGCAATTCGACCAACACGCCCCTTATACGAACGATACTTTTTCATACGGACTAAACATTTTACGCCCATTTCATTCATGAGGCGGTTGATGGTCTTTGGATTGTGAGAAAACCCATATTTTTTTAACTCTTTTGTGATACGACGATAACCGTAACGTCCTTTATGTTCATGATATATAGACTGAATAGTGGCTTTTACCTTCGAATACTTATCTTCTCGATTCAAGCGTTTTTCCCAATAATAGTA
>NZ_JBYCZT010000052.1:0-436 GCF_057586375.1 Peribacillus sp. SRI_006
TTTCTTCTTGAAGACGTCCTTGATACGCTCGTGTTTCTTTACGAACGATTTTCTTTTCAAATTTCCGTTTATTCGCACTGGCTTTCACATGTGTGGAATCCACGAAAACGTGTTCAGCACTTATTAACTTTTGATTAGCAGCTGTCATTAAAATGCGATAGAAAATCTGTTCAAACAGGTCTGTATCTTTAAGGCGTCGCTCATAATTTTTCCCGAACGTAGAGAAATGAGGTACTTTATCATGGAAACCATAGCCTAAGAACCAACGGTAAGCCATATTCGTTTCAACTTCTTCAATCGTTTTACGCATGGAACGAATACCGAAGGTATATTGAATGAAAGTCAGTTTAACTAAAATAACTGGATCAATACTTGGGCGTCCTACCTCTGAATACATATCTTTCACCAAGTCATAAATGAAAGTGAAGTCAATGGC
>NZ_JBYCZT010000053.1:0-337 GCF_057586375.1 Peribacillus sp. SRI_006
TTAATTGCCTTCTATCTATTATCTAGTTTTCAAGGAACAAGCTGTCCCAATCACAACGTGATTGTTTCATTGGTGGAGCCTAGCGGGATCGAACCGCTGACCTCCTGCGTGCAAGGCAGGCGCTCTCCCAGCTGAGCTAAGGCCCCGTTTGGGGAAATGGAATGGTGGGCCTAAATGGACTCGAACCATCGACCTCACGCTTATCAGGCGTGCGCTCTAACCAGCTGAGCTATAGGCCCATTCACATAAATAATAAGCTTCTGCTTCCCAAGCTTATCGCGGGATTGCTATTTAATTGAATGAATCACTCATTCAAAACTGAACAAAACAAAAGCGC
>NZ_JBYCZT010000054.1:0-302 GCF_057586375.1 Peribacillus sp. SRI_006
TATCATATTGAATGTGATGATTTGGAGTATCCTGTAACGGTTTTATATGTCATCTTTAATTTCCATTGTAATGTCATCATAAGGTGTGTATCTATTTGAAGGTGCTGATTTCTTTTTATCAGCCGATAACAAACAAAGCATATTACAGTAATAACAAATGGACTATAAGCATATGCCATTTAATCACTCCTTAAAAGGATTGCTTACTACTTCATCTCACTATATCCCCTACTATCCCTTTGTTCAAAACAACGATCTTTACGAAAACAGCGCAAAAAATAAAAATCATTAAGGTTTTGCAA
>NZ_JBYCZT010000055.1:0-278 GCF_057586375.1 Peribacillus sp. SRI_006
CTTCATATTGTATGTGATGATTTGTAGTATCCTGTAACGGTTTTATATGTCATCTTTATTTTCCTTTGTGATGTCATCATAAGGTGTGTATCTATTTGAAGGTGCTGATTTCTTTTTAATCAGCCGATAACAAACAAAGCATATTACAGTAATAACAAATGGACTATAAGCATATGCCATTTAATCACTCCTTAAAAAGATTGCTTACTATTTCATCTCACTATATCCCTACTATCCCTTTGTTCAAAACAACGCGAAAACAGCGCAAAAAAATACAG
>NZ_JBYCZT010000056.1:0-260 GCF_057586375.1 Peribacillus sp. SRI_006
CACCAGTTGATCTAAAGTAATCATTTCAAGTTGATCTCGCTGAATAGAATCATGTTTAGAAAGCATCCTCATCACCTCAAGTTTTAATACTTCTATTTTAAAACAAAAATGACTCCAGGCAAAAGTGTTCTATCTAAAAGGTAAGACAAAGTTGATTGGAACGGAAGGTACGAGACTCCTGCGGGAAAAGCGCGTCTAGGGGAGACCCCGCAGGCGAAAGCCGAGGAGGCTCCCCGACCGCCCGCGGAAAGCGAGTGCCT
>NZ_JBYCZT010000057.1:0-255 GCF_057586375.1 Peribacillus sp. SRI_006
TGTATCTTTAAAGCGTCGCTCATAATTTTTCCCGAACGTGGAGTAGGAGGTACTTTATCATGGAAACCATAGCCTAAGAACCAACGGTAAGCCATATTGGTTTCAACTTCTTCAATCGTTTTACGCATGAAACGCATACCGAAGGTATATTGAATGAAAGTCAGTTTAACTAAAATAACTGGATCAATACTTGGGCGTCTTAACTCTGAATACCATATCTTTCACCAAGGCATAAATGAAAGTGAAGTCAATGGG
>NZ_JBYCZT010000058.1:0-232 GCF_057586375.1 Peribacillus sp. SRI_006
TCAATCAAGATCGTGAAAACCATGGAAAAAAGCCTTTTCCACCAGATAAATTTGATAAAGAAGAGACCAAAGAGATTAAAGAAAGTACAACGGATTCTGAGAGTGGCTACTATGTGAAAGATGAACGAACAAAACAGTTTGCCTATTCATTCCACGCGGCCGCAGACCGCAACGGTTTTGTATTGGGAACGATTGTAACACCTGGAAATATACATGACAGTCAGATCTTAGA
>NZ_JBYCZT010000059.1:0-230 GCF_057586375.1 Peribacillus sp. SRI_006
GAAATATTAAGAAAAAACCGCAGGCTGGACATCCCGAACCAAGTTTAAGACGAGGTGATTCTTGAGTTTTTTTACATTAATCCTTAAAGGATGGAAGAAATATGCGACACTCCTGCCGAGTAACTGGCTAGCCGAGACCCCGGAGACGTTTACCTCGAGGAGGCTTGGCAGACAGTCGGCGAAAAGGGGACGGATTTCTGGAATCGACTGAAATGTAATTTAAGAATACC
>NZ_JBYCZT010000060.1:0-228 GCF_057586375.1 Peribacillus sp. SRI_006
AAAAAAATGAAATACCTTCTTATTATCTAGTTTTGAAGGAATGAAAATTTCTTCTTGCATTTTCTCAAAAAGACGTTATAATAATATATGTCTTGAAAAAATGTTAACATTGTTTGGTGACGATAGCGAAGAGGTCACACCCGTTCCCATTCCGAACACGGCAGTTAAGCTCTTCAGCGCCGATGGTAGTTGGGGGTTTCCCCCTGTGAGAGTAGGACGTCGCCAAGC
>NZ_JBYCZT010000061.1:0-212 GCF_057586375.1 Peribacillus sp. SRI_006
TTTTTTGTATGAAAACACAATAGTAAAAAAGCCATGCTAAAATAAACCCTCCATATTCTCATTTTTTTGATGGGGGTAAATGTACTATGTCGTTATTTAACTGGTTATGCAGTTTGTTGTTCAGATGGAGCGATTGTATAGCCTTTCTTTTTTAGGTATTCGATCATTTTTAATTCTTTGTTATTTTGTTTTTCTTCAAGGTAATTTGAGCC
>NZ_JBYCZT010000062.1:0-200 GCF_057586375.1 Peribacillus sp. SRI_006
AAACCAGAAGATACGGTCATCCTCCATTCGGATCAAGGGTGGCATTATCAAATGAAGAAGTATCAAAAAACCTTAAAAGATTCCCGCATTATACAAAGCATGTCCCGTAAGGGAAATTGTTTAGATAACGCAGTCATTGAAAACTTTTTTGGCTTGTTAAAGTCTGAATTGCTTTATCTCCAAGAGTTTGAAAGTATGGA
>NZ_JBYCZT010000063.1:0-200 GCF_057586375.1 Peribacillus sp. SRI_006
TTTAAAGTTTTCGATAACTTGTTTCTGCTGCGCTTCCTTTTCAGTAAGCTCAATCATCGATTTCTCTAAAATTTCAATCTCCGTTTTATATTTAATTTCTTGTTGGGAGGCATCGCTAATCGTTTGATTTAACTGATGGATTTCTTGTTGATGGTAGGACTCTTTTTCCTTTAGATCGGAAATCATCTGTTCTAAATTAG